>CAJMLL010000021.1 GCA_905214225.1 uncultured bacterium
TTCATGATCAACAGTGTTTTATTTTTTCACTGTCTCTCATAAAGGGAGCATATCACTTCAGCGTCGTGGAAGGGTGGGGTTCTTATTGTTTCTTGCAATAATACTTCGCACGGTGATGACAGGAAATCCCTCGCTGATCACCGTATCTGGTGATCGCGGAGGATCTTGAATATTTACCAGATTCCCATCACATGCTGCATCAGCAGGCTGACGGCGGTGATTCCTGCCCAGCAGCAGGCGCCGAGAAGGATCGGCTTGCCGCCGGTTTTAATAAGTTTGATCATGTTGCTGTTCAGTCCGATTGCGGCCATGACCATGACGATGAAGAACTTGGAGAGTTCTTTCAGCGGCTGGAACACGTTGGTGCTGACACCGGCGTGCATGCAAATGGTGGTGATGATCGCGGCGATAATGAAATACAGGATAAACATCGGGAATGCGCGGCGGAAGCTGAAATGTCCGGTACCGGACGCGGTTTCTTCTTTCTTTGCCGTGACGGAGGCCAGAACAAGTGTGATCGGAATGATGGCCAGTGTTCTGGTTAGTTTTACGGTGACGGCCTTATCCAGTGTCGCGCTGCCGAGCTTCCACATGCTGTCCCAGGTAGCGGCGGCTGCGGTTACTGATGAAGTGTCATTGATCGCTGTGCCGGCAAAGATTCCGAAGGCGTGACCGCTTGATGTGCTGAAGCCGATGGCGTGGCCAAACATCGGGAAGAAGATCGCGGCCAGCACGTTAAAGAAGAAAATAACGGAGATGGCCTGGGCGATTTCATCATCGTCCGCATTGATAACCGGTGCGGTTGCGGCGATTGCGGATCCGCCGCAGATGGACGAACCGACGCCGATAAGCGTGGAAATATTTCCCGGGATTTTCATGACGCGGTGCATGATCCAGGCGACGATGAGTGATGTGCTGATCGTGCAGATGATGATCGGCAGGGATTCTTTTCCCGTGGCGGCGATGACGCCCAGGTTCATGCCGAATCCCAGCAGCACGACTGCGGTCTGCAGAATGAATTTTGACGTCCACTTGATGCCGGCCTCTGCCCCGCCCTTATTTTCCCAGAACATGGCGATCACCATGCCTGCGAGAATCGCGATGACTGCTCCGCCGATGACGGGAAAACGCTGCCCCGCCAGCCATGACGGCACAGCGATGATAAAACAGATGGCAATCCCCTTCATATTCTTCTTGATCCAGTTCATTTTGTCCTGTCCTCTCTTTCTAAAACCCTGTAAGATATAGTGATTATACCGCGGCCTGTTGATAAGTGAAAATTATATATTATAATTTACATATAACAGATTATTATCGATGGAGGTGCGCGATGCTGGATTACAGGGTGGAGACTTTTCTGAAGGTCTGCGAGACGATGAATTATACGCGGGCGTCGAAGGCGCTGAATATCACGCAGCCGGCGGTTTCTCAGCATATTCATTACCTGGAGAACTATTATGGCGTGACGCTGTTTCGGTATGAGAATAAGACGCTGCGGCTGACGGCGGCGGGAGAGCTTCTGCGCGACCGTCTGCGAGTGATGCAGAATGATGAGCTGGCATTGACAAAAGAAATCCGCCAGGGGGATTCCGGGAATCTGCCGCTGTCCCTGGGCGTGACGATGACGGTCGGGGAGTATGCTGTGGTTAAGCCGCTTGCGGAGTATATCCGCCGCCATCCGGAAAGAAATGTCCGCTTAAGGTTCGGGAACACGGCGCAGCTTCTGCAATTGCTGCGGGCGGGAGAAATTCAGCTGGCGCTGGTGGAGGGCTATTATCCACAGGATGAATATGAACATTTTCCCTACAGTATGGAGAATTTCATTGCGGTCCGGGGTGTGCAGTATACTCTGGAAAGGCCGGAGATCCAGTCGTTTTCTGACCTTCTGAGAGAACGGCTTCTGGTCCGGGAGAGGGGCTCGGGAACGCGGAATATTCTGGAACGCTGTCTGGCCGTGCGGGGCCTTGAAATCGACGATTTTCCGCGGCAGATTCAGGTGGAGAACATGCACACGATCATCGGCCTTCTGACGGAAGGCTGCGGAATTTCCTTTCTTTACGAGATCGCCGTGCGGGAGGAGCTTGCATCCGGGCAGATTGAGGAAATCCAGATTCCCGGCGTCCATATGACCCATGCTTTTGACTTTATCTGGGAAAAGGGAAGTGCCTACGGCGCGCGCTGTCGGGCGTTCGGGGAGGAACTGAAGAGTCTGCGCTAGGAGAAGCGCAGCATGAAAACAGAAAACTGGTGCAGATTCTGTCTGCCGGGCACCCCGGCTCAGCAGAAAACTGCACCAGCTTGTTTTATTGCCTGTTCGTTAGACGGCACTCCACCCGACGCTTCAGCATCGTGGAAGGGTGGTGTTCTTATTTATATCCGTATAAATATGACCAGAGTTAACTGCAGTGGCGGAAATGCGGATCCGTCAGAAGCCGTGCGACAACCAGGCCGATCGGCAGCGCGATGACGATCAGCGCGGCTCTGGTCAGCCACAGGGCGCCGTCTGTAATGTTGGAAAGCGCGATGTAGTAAATGCCGCGGTACATGTAAAGTCCGGGAACCATGATGACGATGGATGGAACTGTGATGGAAATACGCGGCTTTCCGATCTTTTTGTTGATGACAGACGCGATCAGACCGGCGGTCAGTGCACCGAGAAATGCCGCGAGGCCGATCGGAAGGCCGGCCAGGTCGACCAGTTCCAGGCGCAGTGTGTTGGCGATCATGCCGACGCCGGCAGCCGTCATGGCCAGTTTATAGGGACTGTTGAACATCAGTGAGAATCCGAACACACCAAAGAAACTGCAGATGAGCCGGAACAGGCACATGGACAGATTACCGAGCGGAAGCGGTTGGAAATCCGCCGGATGGAACTGCAGAACGTAGGCGGTGACCCAGCCGGCGCAGGTGGCGATCAGGATGATCAGGAGCGCGTAGGCCAGACGTTCCAGGCCGGAGCGCATATCCTGCTTGGCCAGGTCGATGCCGCCGGTGATCAGCGGGAATCCCGGAATGATGAACAGCATCGCGCAGATGTAGCCGGCCTGATGCGCCGCTGAAACGCCGAACAGGGCTTCCAGGGCCTTGATGGAGCAGACATAGGCCGCGCATGCCGCGGCGACACTGACCAGAATAGCCGCGAACAGTGCGATTTTGTGATCGAGCATTTTCCGGCGGATGAAATTTCCAATTCCTGCTCCGATGAAGGCGCAGAGCATTTCAAACGGTCCGCCGCCAAGTAAAAATGTAAATGCGCAGCATGCGATTGCCGATGCCAGTCCAGCCTGGAGCGGAGAATAATTGCCTTTCAGATTTTTAATGTCATCGAGTTGCTGGTGAATTTCCTTGACCGAGCGGGTTTTGACCTCCTTATGGAATACTCTGCAGTAAGATTCCAGTTCCGCCAGCTTGTCGGTGTTCACCCCTGACGATTTCAGGGAAAGTGAAGTCGTGATGTGTTCGCCGCCTTCAAAACAGGTGCAGTTAATGGTCAGCAGACCGACATCTACAGAACATGTAATGCCCAGCGCCATCGCCGCTGTGTTCATGGAGTCGCGGACTCTCCACGCTCCGGTTCCGACCGACAGCATCATCAGTCCGATGCGGTTGACGATCGTTGCCTTATCGTGCAGAGAGGCCTCTACGGCCGGCCGGTTGTCCTTTTTTACCTGGTTCCAGGGAATGTCCATATGGATCTTTTTCAGCAGATGCGGATTCTCAGACATGAGGAAATGCCCCCTTTTCATTCATTGCCTTGCAGCGATATGTATACAATCGAGTTAAGTATATCACACTATGCCAGCAGGACAAAATCCACCGGGCCGGCGGCCGCCACGGATTGAGAACGCAAGTTCATGCATGCACACGAAATCAAGAACAAATGTTTGACAAACCCGGAAAATCTGCTATGATTAGGGTAGTGGAAAGATGAGTGTGAAAGCTATTACTGATGTGGGATGATGCGTGAGGATGCGGATATGAAAGTTATTGCGGAGCCTGTGGATATGATTGCGATGTTCAGAAAGCGGGAGGGATGCCGGCCGGTGCCCTGCCGGTTCCGGTATACGGACCGCAGAGGGGACCGGGTTGAGGTGCACGTGGATAAGGTATTGCGTATTGAGGATCTGAAAATCGGAGGAATTGACACGTATAACTACACTTGCCAGAGCCTGATCGGAGATATGCTCAGGATTTATGTACTGAAATATTTTCTGGCGCAGGCAAGGTGGGAACTCTATAAGATGTAGAGGAGCAGGAAAAGGTCTGGTCCGGGTGGATATCTCTGTCTTAAGAAATTTCATTTCTGTTAAGAATTGTTCTTAGAAAATTGCATATTACTGTATAGAAAATAGCACGCTTTCACCGCTTATATGTCGAATATGTGATTACAATGTGACAATTACGTGAATGAGCAGTGTCAGCATTAAGAAATCCAAAGTAATTCTTAATAAATCTTATGATTTCTCTTGAATCTTAAGGACAGGCCTCCTATAATGGAATCATCATTTACAAGGAGGAAGTCAATGGTACAGAGAGAAAAGAAACACAATGCATTCCTGATGTTCGTTATCACTGCGCTGATCTGCACAATGGTGATGGCATTCAGTGCCGTATCCGCACACGCGGCAACACAGAAGGGCACCGTAAATTCCAAGGGCGGCCTGAACATGAGAAGCGGCGCAGGAATGAAGTATAAGGTAATCTGCACCATTCCTAATAAAGCATCGGTAACCGTAAAGGGTGTGACAGGGATCTGGTATAAGGTTTCCTATAACGGAAAGACCGGATATGTTGGAAAGGCACTGGTCAAGACAACATCTTCTGAAGAGGTCTCCAGAAGCAAGTCGATCAGCGATTCCGACTCAGATTCAGATTCCAGTTCTGACAGCAGCTCCGATGATGTTTCTGCAGTAATCAACAAGGCTGTTTCCTGGGCAGTTAAGACTGCAAACGATGACAGCCACGGATACAGCCAGGTGCTCTCCAGACGCTGGGGAAATACCGATTATGACTGCTCCACATTTGTTACTTCCGCATACAGAGCCGCAGGACTGACTCTGCAGTATGGTTCTTCCGCCACAACAATGAACTGTGGACTGATGAAGACCGTTTACACCGCAGAAGGATTTAAATGGATTCCGTGGAGTAAGATCGGAAGTGTCAGCAACTTGAAGAAGGGAGACGTTCTCCTGGATACAAGTGCACATACAGAGCTTTACATCGGATCAGGAATGAATGCAGCCGCACATTCCAACCGCGGCCATGCACAGGCCGGTGACCAGACGGGAACCGAAGTGAGCGTAGCCCGCTACTACAACAATGTCGGTGGTATTCATTGGGACGGTGTTCTGCGATACGTAGGATAACGACAAGCGTTGCAGCGTTTGAAAACAGGTGAAATGTACGGATATGATACACATCCATGTGGGAAGTTTTCTGTGAAGCCGGATATGCAGATGCGGGGCTCGGGCCTTGCTGAGCGTGCGAAGTTGAGCATGAGGCGGATCATGTGGATGTGTATATGCGTCTTTACATGGATCTTGTTTGAAAATGAGGTAATGTATCCTGTGGGGTGAGAGCGGGGCACCGCTCTTTTTTTGTTGCCTAAAAGTGCCGATAAAGCGCGCAGACAATGCACGCCGTAATAATGCCAATAATGATGCCGGCGATCAGTTCCGGAACGGTGTGGCCCATGTGTTCTTCCAGGTCGCTGTCCTGTACGGGGCCGCGGCCTTCTTTCTGGTCGCGGCGCCGCATGCGGTTTAAGACTTTGGACTGCTGGCCGGTGGTGTAGCGGACGCCCTGAGCGTCGTAGATGACGATGATGGCAAAGAACAGGGCGATGACGAACTGAAAGCTTCCCGTGCCGTAAACGAGCAGCGTGGAAACGGCCAGACCGGTGACGGTGGCGGAATGAGCGCTCGGCATGCCGCCGCTTGAAGTAAGGCGGTCTGCGGTAAATTCGCCTTTTACGGCGAGGCGGAGCATTTTTCCGCCCTGGGCGATAAACCATGAGATGACGGTCGCGATGAGGACCTGGTTGTGCAGTAATCCTGTCAGTGCCTGCATGTCAGACGACACTTCCTTTCTTTATCGGTTGTTGATTAAATTATGACTTTTTATTCCGAAACGTACAGATTTACGCGCGGAAAAACGTAAATCCATACGTATGCATCCCTATATTTTATCATTTTTTCTCCGTTTTTTCACCCTAAGTACTTCAGGTTTGAACTCTGATGCTATACAATGTATACTACTTGAGTTGGAGCCAGTCAGAGGGGCAGACCTGCGGCCTTTTCTGCATCCAGCCAGGGTCAAGGGCAGACCGCCGCGCATGGGTCCGCCGGGGTTCGACGCATGGATCTTCTGCAGGCATGAGCCGCGCATAAACAGAGAAGCGCACAGGCATACGTCACAGAGAGAAATGAGGAAGCCGCCGGGGATGCCGCATGCATATGCGGAAAGTGTCTGCAGGTATGCAGGGATTTACAGGAGGAAAACAATTTGATTGATACGATTAAGGAAATCGCGCATGATCATGTCGCGTTTCGAAAACAGCTGTTCAAGCTGGCAAAGACGGATATCATCAAAAAGTACCGCGGAGCGGCGTTCGGA
Source organism: uncultured bacterium (assembly GCA_905214225.1). Lineage (GTDB taxonomy): Bacteria > Bacillota > Clostridia > Peptostreptococcales > Anaerovoracaceae > Aminicella. Next base: position 6,616 of record CAJMLL010000021.1, read on the forward strand.
TGGGCCTGGGCCGTCATCCGTCCGGCAGTAACGATTTTTGTTTACTGGTTCGCTTTCTCAGTCGGTTTGCGTCACAACAAGAACATGTACGGATATACCTTCTTTCTATGGCTGCTTGCCGGAATGATTCCGTGGTTCTATATGCGTGACACACTGCAGGACGGCGCCAAGTCAATCCGGAGTTACAAGTATCTGGTTAAGAGAATCAAATATCCGGTTGATACGATTCCGACCTTTATGAGTATGGCAGATCTTCTGATTAATATGATTCTGCAGGCTGCTGTAATCGTCATTTACATGCTGGAGGGTCATATGCCGGATCTGTATTATCTGCAGATTCCGCTGTATCTTCTGATGATGTTTGCGTTTTTTACGGCATGGTCGCTGTTTGCCGGCATGCTTTCTGCGATGAGCAAGGATTTCCTGAACCTGGTTCATTCCGTTGTCCCGGCACTCTTCTGGCTGTCCGGAATCATGTATGATGCCAACAGCATTACCCAGCCGGTGATCAGAAAGGTTCTGCTCTTCAATCCGGTTACCATTATCGCAAACGGATACAGAAATGCGTTTATCTATAAACAGTGGTTCTGGGAAAGCTCAGTGGAGCTCCGCAATTTCTGTATCGACCTTATCATCATGGTTCTTCTCGCAATCTGGGCTTATGACAAGCTGAAGAAGGATATTCCGGATGTACTGTAGGATGGGATGGTGATAATTGATGGATAAGGATATTGCGATTGAATTCAGACATGTAAATAAGGTATATACACTGTTCCGCGACGATAAGCAGCGTCTGCGCTCTGTGTTCTTCAAGAGCGTCAAAGAGCACGCGACCAAGATCAAGGCGCTGAATGATATCACTTTTCAGGTTCATAAGGGCGAGGCGGTTGCGCTGCTGGGACGCAACGGAGCCGGAAAATCCACGCTTCTGAAGATGATCACCGGAGTTGCATACCCGACAAGCGGTGAAATTGATGTCAACGGGCGTGTCAGTGCGCTGCTGGAGCTGACTGCAGGTTTTGACCCGGAGTTTACCGGAAGAGAAAACATTTACTTCCGCGGCCAGCTCATGGGCATGAAGGAAGAAGAAGTTGCGCGTCTGGAACCTGCAATTGTTGACTTTGCGGAAATCGGCGAGTACATGGACCAGCCGGTCAGAACGTATTCCAGTGGTATGAAGGCCCGTCTGGGCTTTGCGATCAACGTCAATGTTGAGCCGGAAATTCTGATCGTCGATGAGGCTCTGTCTGTAGGAGATGCCTCATTCCGTAAGAAGTGCACGGAGAAAATCAATGAGCTGATCATGGGCAGCAACATCACCTTTATGCTCGTCACCCATTCTGCCAAGACGGCGCAGTTGTTCTGTCAGCGCGGCATCGTCATGAAGAAGGGAACCATGATTTTCGATTCCGATATTGATTCTGCGGTAAATTACTATAACAATATGATCGCCAAAGAAGACGCGGCAAGAAAGGAACGCCGCCGTAAGAAGCGTGCGCAGAAGCTTGCGGATGCGCGTGCCGCTGCCGGAAAAGAACAGAATCTCTACATCAAAATCGGGAATAAAAAGCTGGAACTGCAGGCCGATGAATATAAAGGGAAGACCTATGACCTGATTAAGGCCATCGATGCGAAAGTCTGCTACGGCTACACGTTTGAAACTTCGCAGCCGGTTGACGGCGCAACGGTTGAGGTGGATGCCGATGGTCTGGACGGATTTGATCCGCGTCATGTCAGAGCCGGTGTGTATAAGCTCTGGTTTGTCGGAAAGAAGGACGACATGACCTCCGCTCCGCACTGTGTGGATATGACGGTATACGGCAAAGAGGAAGATCTGGATGAATAGGATTTCGGCTGTTCTTGCATGATTTGCAAAAACGGCCGGGGAATTCTGGGTATCCGGACGGATATACAGAATGTAAATGTAAAGGATTTCCTGCGGCAGAGCCTTCTGCCGCAGGGTGTTTTTCGTGTATCATTATCAGAAAAATATGAAGGATGTGCGTACTTAGAGAGGTAAACAATGAAAAAGAAGAGTATGGCAAAAAGAATCATCAAGGGAACAGGCATTATCGTGCTGATCTGCGTGCTGCTTTTCCTCTTGCTTCTTGCATTTTTGACGATTACGGAATATAGGCCGAAGCATAAAATTGCGCAGAAGGTGAGCGGCACGGCGGCGCAGCAGACGGTAAAGCGCGGGGAAAATCTGAAGCTCGCTACCTGGAATGTCGGATACGGCGCGCTGGGCGACAATGCGGATTTCTTCATGGACGGCGGCTCGCATGTGAAGACGGCGTCGAAGTCCCGTGTCCTGCAGAACATTCAGGGACAGAAGACCGCCCTGACCAGGATGCATCCGGATTTTGTCTTCCTGCAGGAGGTGGATCGCAATTCCAGCCGTTCTTATCACATTAACGAAGTAACGAAGATTGCGTCGGCGTTTCCGAATGACCAGAATATCTTCGCGCAGAATTTCAAGGTGGCATTTATTCCGTATCCCCTGCCGCCGATCGGGAAGGTGGATGGCGGAATTGTGACTTTATCGGACACGAAGGTTCTTTCTTCCACCCGCATCCAGCTGCCCTGCCCCTTTAAGTGGCCGGTACGTCTGGGCAATCTGAAGCGCTGCCTGATGGTAAGCCGCGTTAAGGTGAAGGGGACAGACAAACAGCTCGTCCTGGTCAATCTGCATCTGGAGGCCTACGACAATGGCTCGGGAAAGGCCGCACAGACCCGCGCTCTGAAAAAGGTGCTGAACCAGGAATATAAGAAGGGGAATTACGTCGTTGCGGCAGGAGATTTCAACCAGACCTTCTCCAATATCGACAGCAGCGCATATCCGGAACTGAAAGGCACCTGGCACGCAGGCGCTCTGCCGGTCAAATCCTTTGGAAAGAACTGGCGCTTCCTGATGGACACCAATGTTCCGACCTGCAGATCCCTGGACAAACCGCTGAAGGGAAATCGGACGAAGAAATTCCAGTATTATATGATCGACGGCTTCATCGTTTCCCCAAACGTAAAAGTTATCGAGACGGAGACGCAGGATCTGGGATTCAGAAATTCAGATCACAATCCGGTACTGCTGCAGTTTGCGCTGAAATAGCAGCAGAAATCCGGGATATCGGAATTCTGACCGGTCGATATACACGAAAAACGAATTGCATCTGCACAAGTATCAGCCTGCCGCGGGAAAGAAAAATCCTTCGCAGGCTGATATTTTACTATGGTTTGGTATACAATAGTAGGCAGACAATGGGAAGGAAATGGCGCAGCCTGGAAAATCAGCCGGGCAGGAATGCCGTTCCGGACAGAAGGGAGAAATTATGGACGTAGGAACAATGTTAGCGGATCTCCGCGCGCAGGCGCTGAAAGATCCTGAAGTATATCAGAAACTGATGGAAAGCAGAAAGGACAAGGAACCGCTCAGCGCCTTCTGCGCATATGCAAGGAGTCTGGGCTATGAACTTTATGAAATGGACGTTCTGACTGCCGGAGAGGCCATGTACGCGCAGATGAAGCGCTCGGTCAACGGCGGCGGTGAGAATTCCCCGATGCTCGACGGAGAAGACGACTATTACGAGCAGTTTTTTGCCGATCTGGAAAGAGAACACAAGAGATAAACAGGGGACGGAAGCTCATCCGGCACATCCGGCAGTTCCCGGCTGACCGTTTCCGGCGGAAGCCAGGCCTGAATTTAACTGAAACTTAAGAGAAGCTTAAGCAGGAATTAATGATCCTGACTGTTGCGTGGAATTTCCGTGAAGGCTGCGTGGATATCCCCCGGCAGGTTTGAACGGCGGTTTTCAGAGTGGTAAAATTACTCTTATGAACAGAAAAAACAGAAGGAGCCGCCGTTATGACACGGCCGACTTACAAAACGAACGATACAGTCCGGAACTCATCCGCGAGTATGAGAATCCGGAATATGCAAAACAGGCGGAGAAGTACGAACGGAAGGCGCGCAGGCGGGATGCCCGCCGCCGCACCCCTTCGGGAGCACATCTGAACCGCAGCCAGAAACGAGGCTGGAAGGCGGAGCAGGAATATCTGCGCTCACAGAGCAGAAAGAGTCAGCCGAAATCAGGTTTTGAGAAATGGGAGGAAGATCTGTTTTCGGATGGTGCGCACGGACGCACCCGGTCTTCTGCCGCAGAAGAGCGGCGCAGGATGTTTTCTGCGCGGTCAGAAGGAACTCCCGATGAATTCTGTTCCGGTCCGTCTGCATCTTTCGCAGAAGGTTCATATGGAGAAACTTACGGCGGATATGAGGATGATTTTTCCGCTCCGCGCAGCAGCCGTTATTCCGGGGACTCTTACGATCCCTATGATTCTTATGACTCCGGGGATTCTTTCAGAGCATATGATTCCTATGGCTCAGGCGGTTCTTATGGCTCATCCGGTTCAGACGGAGGCAGAAGAAAGAGGCCTCGCAGAAGAGTGCGCGCCGGCACTGTCATCAAAAGAATTTTCATCCTGCTGCTGATCTTTGCCGTCCTCATGACCGTGTTCATCTGGAGCATGACCGGAAACTTTGAGCGGCAGGACACCAGCAATGCCAGCTGGGGAATCAGCACAACCGCCGCAGAGAGCCTGAGTGGATACCGGAATATCGCGATTCTCGGTTCCGATGCCAGAAAGGGCGAGGGCTACGACGGAAGCCGCACCGACGCGATTATCGTGCTGAGCATCCATAAAATTGACGGCCGTATCCGTCTGATTTCCGTCATGCGTGACTCCTATCTGAAACTGGCTCTGCCGAACGGCAGCCTGACCCTGGATAAGATCACTCATGCGCATGCTTACGGCGGCGGCGTGGACACCTGTGCGGCTCTGAACCGCAGTCTGGATCTGAATATCCAGGAATACGTCATCTTCGACTGGAAGGCCGTTGCCGATACGGTAAACGCCCTCGGAGGAGTGACCGTAAACGTCCGCCAGAACGAACTGCATGACCTCAATCATTACGGCAATGAAACGGCAGAAAATGTCGGCGGACATTATACCCGAATCACTCATGCCGGCCGGCAGCGTCTCGACGGCGTGCAGGCCGCAACCTACTGCAGAATCCGCAAGACCTCCGGCGGCGACACCGGACGCGCAAGACGCTATAAGACGATCGTCGCGGCCGTCATCAAGGAAGCCATGCTTTCCCCGATCGGCCTTCAGAAGATGTCGAAAAACGTTCTTCCGGAAATCCGCACCAACATGAGCCGCGCCGGCATGATGACCGCGATTCTCCGTGCGCCGGGCTATGACATGCAGAAGAGCGTTGCCTGGCCGAAGAGTTACTACGGCGGCATCCTCAGCGGCGTCTGGTACGCCGTTCCGACCACCCTCTACGCCAATGTTGCATGGCTCCACGCCAAGGCTTTCGGACAGAGCAAATACGTCCCGTCCGCAGAGTGTCAGGCCATCAGCTCAGAGATCATCGCCAGGACCGGCATCTCAACCGGCAATAACTAGGGACAAAATCCGCCCGCCAAGAGGCCGATGAGTCAGAAAGCGCCCCGCCGGCCGGGTGCCTTTTGTCCGCTGAATCGGAATCTGAAAGAAAAATTGTGTATTTTTTCACAGAAATGTGTATAAACAGACTGATGAGTATGTTTGTTGTTCAATAGTAACGATCGCCGTGCAGCGGCGCATCTACAGGAGAAAAAGTAATGGCAGATAAGGATAAGAGAGAAAACAGCGATATCAGGGAAAGGGCACGTAAGGCAATGGAAAAGTACGACCTCGGCGACCTCTGTAAATACTGTGAAGGAGAAATCGACGAGGCGGATCTGGACCAGGAAATGAATGATATCGTGAAGCTGGTCGTTCAGGACTATGAAAAAGGCCGCGACATCGACCATATGAACGTTTACGAGCAGCCGAACCAGGATGTGGTCATTGACATCTTCCAGAAGCTGATGGTCATCCTGTACCCGGCATACTATAACGACGGGACCTACAGAACCAGAAGCATGAGCAGCAAGGTTGAGGTGCTGATCGATGATGTCATGTATCATCTCCGCAAGCAGATTGAGGTTGCCCTTCTGTACGACGAGCATTTCAAGGATGCGTCCAAGGCTGTCCGCAAGAGAGCCGCACAGCAGATCTGTCTGGAGTTCTTCCGCCAGATTCCGAAAATCAGGGAATACCTGGATACCGACCTGCAGGCAACCTACGACGGCGACCCGGCCGCAAACAATAAGGATGAGATCATTCTTGCTTATCCCGGACTCTTTGCGACTACGGCATACCGTATCGCTCATGAGCTCTTCCTGCTGAATGTGCCTCTGCTGCCGCGCATGATCACCGAGTATGCGCACCGCGAGACCGGCGTAGACATTCATCCGGGCGCTACGATTGGAAAGTATTTCTTTATCGACCACGCAACGGGAATTGTTGTCGGTTCCACATCCATCATCGGAAATCACGTCAAGGTTTACCAGGGCGTAACCATCGGCGCACTGTCCACCCGTGCAGGCCACAAACTCCACGGAACCAAGCGCCATCCGACGATCGAGGACAACGTCACCCTGTACTCCGGCGCGTCCATTCTTGGCGGCGACACCGTAGTCGGCGAGGGCTCTATCATCGGCGGAAACTCTTTTGTCACCCAGTCCGTCGCACCGCACACCCGCGTTTACGTCAAGACCGAGGAGCTGGTCACCATCGACAGCGGCGACAAAGAAGAAAAGAAAACGGCACCGGACAAGGAAGACGCCAAAACGCTCTCTCCGAGTGATGCGTGGTTTTATGTAATTTAGTTTCGTATACAGAACAGATATGATTCAGCAGCAGAATGTGTTATGATTTCCATTGTGAAAGCAGGCATGTTCTGCTGTCTGCTTGTTTTGAAAGATGCAGGGAAAAGCTGCCCGCTGCTGAGGCAGTGACGAGTTTCTCTGCTGCAGGAAATCCTCTGATGTGCGTATCCGGAACACAGGGACGGTGCCCAATGTCAGGTTTTGTGTATTAATAATGTTTGGGTGTAAAAGAAAGGCGAACAATGAGCTGTCAGCTGGCAATTTTTGATTTAGATGGAACGATTTTAAATACGCTTGATGATTTAACGAATGCGGTGAATTACGCGATGCGGCAGTGCGGACTGCCAGAACTGGGAAGGATGGCGGTCCGCGAGTTCCTCGGGAACGGAATGAAGTATCTGATTCATCATTCGGTTCCCGATGGGACGGCCGCGGATGTTGAGGAGAAGGCTTTCAATCTGTTCTGCAGTTATTACGCGGATCACTGCTCCATCAACACGCGCCCGTACGACGGGATTTTTCAGCTGATGGATCATCTGCATGAGCATGGCTGCAAGACCGCCGTCGTTTCCAACAAAGGTGATTTTGCCGTGCAGACGCTGATTAAGCAGTATTTCCCGGACTGTTTCTCGATTGCTGTCGGGGAGCGTGAAAAGGAAGGAATCCGCAGGAAGCCGGCGCCGGACACGGTGAACGCGGTTCTGCGCGAGCTGGGCATTGACCGTGAAAATGCCGTGTACATCGGCGATTCGGAGGTCGACCTGGCAACGGCCAACAACGCGGATATGCGCCATATTCTGGTTACCTGGGGCTTCCGCGACAGCTCTTTTCTGATTGAAAAGGGAGGAAAGACGATCGTTGACACCATGCAGGAGCTTGAAGAGGAGATTCTGCGCGGATAAAGGCTGTGCAGAAAGACCGGACATGTCTGAATGGGCAGGCCTTACTGAAGAAAAGGCGGGTCACGACAGATGTGCGGCTCGCAGCGGGGAAATTCCTCTGGCGTGTGGTTTTTGTCGATTCTGGTCTGTTCTGCCAGTAATAGATTGGTAAAGTTCTGGTAATGGTCTGCCTTCTCGCGGACTAGGGGAGAATTTGACGGATCATCTGGAAATCTGTTAAGATGAAATAAAGGTAAATGTTCCTGCGATGGACGGCTTTCTGCCGTCTGTCACGGGATTTTCTGTTATTTACGGCCGCCGCTCCGGTAGTCTGCCGGGAGGCGCCGGCAGTGCGGGGAAGCGGAAGTGATGAGACTGGACGGCCGGTTTTGTTATGCAGCGGCCGCACTCTCACGAGGCAGTATTTCTATTACTAGGGTTTCTGGTTAGCGGTGAAAGAATGAATTATAGAAAGTATTTGAAATTTGTAATCCCGTCTGTGCTGTCGATGGCGCTGGCGGGGGTGTATTCCATTGTGGACGGTTTTTTTGTCGGCCACAGCGTCGGAGATCTCGGGCTTTCGACCATTAATATCGCCTATCCGGTGGAGGCATTCGTGCAGGCGCTGGGCACCGGCATCGGCATGGGCGGCGCCGTGCATTACATGATTTTTCATGCGTCAAAAAATGAAAAGCAGGCAAGGTCGCACGTGGAATGTATGTCCTGGATGCTTCTGCTGACGAGTGTGCTTTCCACGGTCCTGCTGACGATTTTCATGCGGCCCCTGCTTTCCCTTCTGGGTGCGCGGGGGGACATGATTCCGATGGGGGAATCATACCTCCGTGTAATTGTGTTCGGATCGGTTCTGCAGATTTTCGGAACCGGCCTCGTGCCGATGATCCGCAACTACGGCGGCGCCGGCTTTGCGATGGGCGCAATGCTCAGCGGATTCGGGACCAATATTTTTCTGGACTATCTGATGGTCTGGGTACTGGACTGGGGCGTGTTCGGCGCCGGTCTGGCAACAATCCTGGGCGAGGGGGTGACTGCCGCCGCCGGCTTCTATTATCTGATTAAACACCGGTCACCGCTGTTCGGAATCCCGGAGTGCCGGGTGCTTCCGGCGGTCGGAAGAATTCTTACTACTGGAATCGCGCCGTTCGGGCTGACTTTTTCGCCGATTTTGTCCCTGATTATTATGAACCGGATTTCCATGCTTTATGGGGGCGAATCTGCCGTCGCTGTCTATGCCTGTGTTGCCTACGCGACAGCCATCGTTTACCTCGTCCTGCAGGGCGTCGGCGATGGCAGTCAGCCGCTGATCAGTAAGGCCTTCGGTTCGGGTGACGGGAAGACGATGCGCCGGCTGAAGGAAAAAGCTTACACGACTGCAGGCATCCTCGCGGCTCTCTGCATTCTCGCTTTCCTGCTGATCCGCAATGACATCGGCTACATGTTCGGCTCCTCCGCGGCGGTCAACCGCATGGCCTCCGCCGTGACGCCGATCTTCTGTATCGGCTTTCTGTTTGTTGCCATTGTCCGCGTGACTTCCGCCGTGTTCTATGCGACCAGCGAAAACATCAAGTCCTATCTGCTCGTTTACGCGGAGCCGGTATTCCTGCTGATTTTCGCTTTGTTCCTGCCGGGACTCGCCGGTCTGAGCGGGGTCTGGTGGAGCTATTGCGGCGCGCAGGTCCTTTCTGGCGCTGTGTCAGTTCTGCTGGTGATTTTGGACCGCAGCGGAAAAGCAGGTGACGCGAGATAAGGTGAAATCAGAAGAAACAGGACGAAAGAGGACAGCTGCAACCAACAGCCGCGGCGTAAATCCGCAGTAAATAATACACCTGCGCAGGTCTGCCGGCTGCCGCGGCATAATTGAGCGCGGAAGAAAAGCAAGGTGCGGAGAGCCGGCGGCGTAAGGCTGCTAATGCGTTAAGTTCGGGAAATCCGCTGTTATTTACTATTTCCCGAGTTCTTTTCACGGAGGCTCGGGAAAAATGGATTTCAGGTGGTTTTCCCGAGACGGATGCAGATCGTATTGTACTTGAAGCAATGCAGTACGCATATAAATCGCTGTAAATGAATGCTTATGCGGGCATACAGTATAATAATCAAGGCCGTTTTATGCGGTATTCTGTAAAAATCCCCGTGTCTGACAATCTCCCGAACTTCTGCGGTCAGAAGTTCGGGAGATTGTCATTATAAAGCCTTTTCCCGAAGCTTCTGGCTTTGAAAGTTCGGGAAAAGGTCTGTCAGGAAGAGATTCCCGAATAGCGCACAATTGATTTCGGGAATCCAGCATTTTATAAGCAAATTCCGACTGCTTACAGGATAAAAGTGTTTGAATTTATACAATACGTCATGAATAATATTTGAATATGTATACAGTATACCTGCGTGCGCAGTTTCGCGGCTTCGCCCACATTGCCGGTTATGCCGCGGCATGTCTACGCCTGCGGCCTTTTCCGCTCTGTTTCTGTCGCTTTTCCGCGCTTCCCTGGTCCTTCCGGCCTCCTGCCGGTCTTCGCACCCGTTCCGGCTTCAAAAATAATTTCATCGCCCTCTTGACATTACTGTATTAATGCATTAATATAATGACTGTACCAAGACAGTAGTACAGTGATACAGTGGTGAGGATGAAAGAATTGAGGCTTTAATCTGTAAGGAAGCGGATTGCAATGCCAGCACATATGCGAGTAAGAAAACCGGGATTTTGAGGGGAATCCAGTGTCGGCACCGGAAATCAGAATCAGGAAACGGGAATCGAAATCAGCAGAAGAGAAGATGACAGAAATGGTTTCAGATTGAGCATTGTTTTAGCATCTGGCAGACAGCGTAACTACTGCAGCTTGAAAAACATTATCAGAAAGCAGCAGAATTACATTTTGCTGCAGCAGAAAGGAGGCGTGTGCATGGCATGGGAATTTAAAGACGGAATTCCGATGTACCGGCAGATTGTACAGGTATTTGAACGGAGGATCGCTTCCGGTGAATATAAATTGGAGGAGAAAATTCCGTCAGTGAGGGATCTTGCCGTGGAAGCGGGAGTCAACCCGAACACGATGCAGAGGGCACTGGCCGAGCTTGAGAATGAAGGCCTTGTGCATACGGAAAGGACGAATGGAAGGTTCGTGACGGGCGAACAGCAGGTTCTCGAGAATCTGCGTAAACGACTCAGCTCCGCGTGCATCGAACGTTTTTTCAGGGAGCTGACAGAAATCGGCCTGAGCCGCCGGGAAATTATCGAAGCGGTTCAGAACTGGAGAGGAAATGAGGAGGAGTAATCACTATGGCATCTGTAATTGAATGCAGAGGGCTGACAAAGTCCTATAAGGGAATAACAGCATTGGATCACATCGATCTGAAGTTGAATGCCGGGCAGATTGTCGGACTGCTCGGGCCGAACGGAAGCGGCAAAACAACACTGATCAAGCTGGCGACGGGCCTGCTGAAGCCGACGGATGGTGAAATCCTGGTCGGCGGGCTGAAGCCGGGAAAGGTAACGAAAGCGCATGTCGCCTACCTTCCGGACAAGGATTTTCTGCCGGCGTACATGTCGACGGACCAGCTGATTGATATGTACCAAGATTTCTATAAAGATTTCAATCGCAGCAAGGCGCTGGACATGGTGAACAGCCTGAATCTGAACCGTAAGCAGAAAATGAAGGAAATGTCCAAGGGCACCCGGGAGAAGCTGCAGCTAATCCTGACGATGAGCCGCGACGCAGCGGTGTATTTTCTGGATGAGCCGATTGCGGGCGTCGATCCGGCAGCGCGCGATTACATTTTGCGCACGATCATCAACAACTACAGCGAAAAAGCGCTGGTTGTCATTTCCACACATCTGATCGCAGACGTGGAACCCGTCCTGGACGACGTTGTCTTCCTGAAAAACGGTCAGATCGTCCTGCACCGGCAGGCGGATGATCTCAGGGAAGAAACCGGAAAGAGCGTGGATCATGTATTCAGGGAGGTATTTAGATGTTAGGCAAACTTTTAAAATATGATATCAAGTCAACAAGCCGTGTCCTGCTGCCGCTGTATGGCGCACTTCTCGGCGCGGCGGTTCTTCTGGGAGTTTCCCTCAGACCGATAATCAACAATCAGACCATGCCGAACAGCATGGGCGGCGGATCGATGATCATGACAAGCATCAGCTCTGTCTTATACGTCATCCTGATTGCCGCCGTTGCCATCGTCACTCTGGTTATGATACTGTATACAGGATTCTATAAATCCCTGCTCGGCACGGAAGGATACCTGCGTTTCAGCCTTCCGGTCAGCACGGGCCAGCAGCTTGCGTCCAAGACCATTAACGCGCTGATCTGGATGGTTCTGGCGGGCGTCCTTGCGATCCTGTCGATCATTTTCCTGACCGTACCGGCGGTCGGATACACGTCGATTCATCAGGGCATTGTCCAGATTTTCCAATCCCATCAGGATTTTTCCCCGGAGTTTAGCAAATTCGCATGGCAGGTTATCCTCCTTGCGATTGCCGGTGGGATTTCTTTTGTCCTGAAAGTCTTCATGTCCATCACGGTTGGCCATGAGTGGTCGGCGCATCCGGTGGTCGGTGCGCTGCTGATGTACATTGCGGTCAGCATTCTGGAGTCGATCATCGCGAATGTTCTCCCGTTCAGCAGCAGCCTGACCAATGCCATGAATGCAGATACAGTCAGTGCAGTACACGGCATTCTGTGGGGCACTCTCGCGGTAACGCTGGTGATGGCGGCGATTTTCTACGCCGTGACCTGGTACATGCTCGACCGCAGGCTGAATCTGCAGTAGCTGCATATGTCGACTCAGGGTGCAGCAGGGCGGTTCATCGCTGCCGTGCTGTATGCTCACGAGCATCGGCATATCCAGTAGTTCCAACAAAACCAATGAACCAGAAAAAACCGGATCTTGTGAGGCCTGAGGCCTTGCGGGGTCCGGTTTGTTATATGTGCTGGCAGATGTGAAAGGGCGGACGTGAAGGAGCAGATGTGAAGGAGCAGATGTGAAGGAGCAGATGTGAAGGAGCAGATGTGAAGGGAAACAAGTATACTGTATGCTGTGTGCCGGGTTGCAGGACTGCTGGATCGCTGAGATACTGGATTGCCGGAAGGCTGGCGTCGTTGGAAGAGCGAGGCGTGGGTCACGAGCAGATAGGAGGACTTGGCAGGAACGGGGGTGGATTTAGGATGGATATGTGATGGGCGCGGCTTGATGTATACTGAATACGAAAGTTCGGATTCTCGGTCCCGGATCTCGGCCAGATACCTACAGTTGGGAAGTTTTTCGCCTGGCTCCCACGAACATATTCATATTAATACTGGAATAAATATGTTTATTCATTGTATTTATGATTGTATTTTTCTGGTTCGTTGAAATCGCGATTATTTTAGTAAACGCAGAACCGTGCTTTCGCCTTTGCTGATTTGTCAGACAAAATCCACCCGGCAAGGGGCCTGATGTACTGAAAGCTGACCATTACCGCCGCATTTATCGACGTTGTGGCATACTGTATACATAAACCGGCCTGCCAGCGGGCTCTTTTGCTGCTGAAAAGACCAGCCGGCTGTGAATTCTGCGAATTAGCCGTCCAGCGAATATATATTCGGTTCTGCGCTTTCTTCAAAAAAGGCCATTTCGACGAACCGCCGCAAAAATCTTCACGTGATGATCACAAAACGGCCGATTCAGCCAGGGCGGTGGATGAAGCGGTGATTTTAACTGTGAATGGACGGGTAATAAATTGCCTTAATGGCAGCAGTCAGGCATTCGTTAAACTTCTGCGGAAATATATCTGGTCGATCAGCACGGTGTCCTGCTAATTCGCTTCGGACTTCTCTTTTACAAACCGCGAAGTCCGGATTTTACTTTATTCAGCTGTTTAAATTCGTTTTACAATCTGCCTGCAATTTATTATCTCATTTTCCCCTAAAATTGGACTCTTTTATAGATTCCTTTAAAATAATGAAGGCCGCGGGGCGAAGCACAGATCTGCTTCGCCCCGCGGCCTTCCGATCCACATAAATAAGAACCCTTCTGGCCAAAGCTGGCACTGCCGCAGTGTCCTGGCTGATCGTATCTATGCGGTCGCGGCTGCGGCTGGTTTATGAGGCACTCTGATATTGCCCAACCAGACAGCAGTGTCCTGGCTGATCGTATCTATGCGGTTGTGGACACGGTTCTGTCAGGAATCTGACATTCCGGTTACTCCGCTTACTCTGCCGGCTTTGTGTGCCAGATGTTGTCTGCGTATTCGCGGATGCTGCGGTCGGCGGCAAAGCGGGAGGCTTTTGCGGTGTTGATGATGGACATGTGGGCCCAGCGCTTGCGGTCTTCGTAGGCGTCCTGGATCTCTTTGTGGACGCGGCAGTAGTCGTTGAAGTCGGCGAGGCACATGTACGGGTCGGCGATGCTGTAGGTTTTCTGGATCAGGTACTGCTTCAGGTTGTTGAAGTCGGTGCCGGCGAATCCGGTGCCGAGGGCATCGACGGCGGCTTTGATGACCGGGTCGGTCTCGTACAGCCTGCGGGAGTCGTAGCTGCGCAGGTTGTCCTGGACTTCTTCTGCGTTCTGGCCGAAGATGAAGATATTGTCGCCGCCGACGGCTTCATGCATTTCGACGTTGGCGCCGTCCATGGTGCCGATGGTGACGGCGCCGTTGATCATCATTTTCATGTTTCCGGTGCCGCTGGCTTCTTTTCCGGCCAGGGAAATCTGCTCGGAGATGTCGGTTGCCGGCATCAGGTGCTCGGCCATGGTGACGGAGTAGTTCTCCAAGAACATGACGCGCATCTTGGAGCGGATCTTCGGGTCTTTTTCAATTTCCTCTCCGATCTTGCAGATCAGCTGAATGATGGATTTTGCCAGATAATAGTTCGGAGCGGTCTTGGCTGCGAACAGGTAGGTCTCTGGGCGCATATCGAGGTCCGGGTTTTCTTTCAGCTTCTGGTAGCGGGAGATGATGCGCAGTGCGTTCAGCAGCTGGCGCTTGTACTCGTGCAGTCGCTTGGCCTGAACGATGAAGATGGAATCCGGATCCGGGGCAATGCCGGTGGTCTTCTTGATCAGGTTGGACATCCGTACCTTATTCTCGCGCTTGATGGAGAGTACCTGTTCTCCGACGGATGGATCGTCGGCAAAGTCCGCAAATTTCTCAAGGAGATCCGCGTTCTTTCTGTAGTCTGGTCCGATGCAGGAGTCAATCAGGCCTGCGAGCTTCGGATTGGACTGGCAGAGCCAGCGGCGGTATGCGATTCCGTTGGTGACGTTGGTGAACTTCTCTGGTGTGGCCAGGTAGAAGTCGTGGAAGAGGTCGTCTTTCAGAATCTCTGAATGCAGGGCGGATACGCCGTTGACGGACTGTGAACCCAGAACGCTGAGGTTGGCCATTCTGACCTGCCCCTGTGCGATCGGAGTCATCCAGTCGATTTTTCCTTCGTCGC
The DNA here is from genome assembly GCA_905214225.1 of uncultured bacterium. Lineage (GTDB taxonomy): Bacteria > Bacillota > Clostridia > Peptostreptococcales > Anaerovoracaceae > Aminicella. The sequence continues at coordinate 21,688 of CAJMLL010000021.1, forward strand.
CCGGGAAAACTTCTTCCATGTCTTCACGGAAGCGGCGGTCGATTTCTTTCAGGATGCTGTAGATTCTCGGCATCATGACGCGGACGATATCCTCGTTCCACTTTTCCAGCGCCTCAGCGAGGACGGTGTGGTTGGTGTAGGAAACGGTCTTGGAAACCTGCTCCCAGGCGTCGTCCCACTCGTAGCCGTATTCGTCCATGAAGATACGCATCAGTTCCGGAATGGTCAGTGCCGGGTGTGTATCGTTGATATGAATCGCAACTTTATCGGAGAAGTTGTCCAGTGTTCCGTAGTCCCTGAAGTGGTTGCGGACGATGTTCTGGCAGGAGGCGGAAACCATGAAGTACTGCTGCTTCAGGCGGAGTTCCTTTCCTTCTTCGACATTGTCTGCCGGGTAGAGAACCTTGGAAATCAGGTGTGCGCGGTTTTCTTTCTGTGCGGCCCTGCTGAAGTCCCCGTTGTTGAAGGAGGCCATATCGAAGTCGTTGTCGTTGGAGGATTCACTCTTCCACAGTCTCAGGGTATCTACAACACGGGAATTGGCGCCGGAAATCAGCATATCGTAAGGAACGGCGTCGACAACTTCGGCATTGTTCAGGTTGTATTTCAGGCCGTCATCGGTCCAGTACTCATCGTAGTCGCCGTAGAAGCTGACTTTGAAGGTGTCTTCGTCGCGGCGGTTCAGCCAGACATAGCCGCCCGGCAGCCAGTTATCCGGGAGTTCTGCCTGCCAGCCGTCGACGATCTTCTGCTTGAAGAGGCCGTATTCGTAGCGGATGGAGAATCCGACAGCGTCGTAGCCCTGTGATGCGAGGGCATCCATGTAACATGCAGCCAGTCTTCCGAGACCGCCGTTTCCGAGGCCGGCATCCGGCTCACAGTCGTAGAGGTCCTGCGGGGTCAGCTTTCTGTCTTTCAGAACTTCTGCAACCAGATCGGTTTCGTCCAGGTTGTAAAGATTGTTTTTCAGGGACTGGCCCATCAGGAATTCCATGCTGATGTAGTAAATCTTTTTGGTATCCGGAACATTCTTTCCGGCTTTTCTGCGCGCCTTCTGGAATTCGAAGCGGCGGCGCTTCAGCTGCTTGTTGATAAGGGTCGCAATGGCCTTGTACAGGATTTCGACCGGTGCACTTTCGAAGTCGGTGTGGAAGCCCAGTTCCAGAAGCTCGTCCAGTTCTGCGCGGAAGGTTTCCTTTGAGACCTTGTAAGCGGCCGCGTTTTCCCAGGTCTTTTCCGGTTCGGATTTTTCAGAAGAGACTGAAGCCGCAGGAGCGGAAGAAGTGCTGCCGGATGCTGCGGCTGATTTTACAGGAGCTGCGGCCTTTGCTGCCGGTGCAGCCGTCTTGTCTGCTGGTTTCTCGGTGGTAAGTTTTCGGTTCGCCGGTTTAGTCGTTGTAAAGTCGTTTTTTCTCATGTCATCAATCCCTTTCTATATACTCCAATTGATGTGAATTGTGGGGGCTTGTTCGTCTGCCGTATGTGCTGCGGCGCGTGGCAGAGGACCACTTTTCAGGAAGGCTGCCGCTGAGACAGCAGGCCTGTCTGAGTGCGTATTACGTATCTTGTATACACGCATTTCTGTGCTTTGCCAGGCCGCATACTGGTGAAGACTTTTGTGTATCCTGTATACATGGGACCTCTTCTCAGACTGGGCACAGCGCCGCCCGGCTGCCTTCTTGCAGGAGCCCGCGCCAGCGGGCGGGTGGGTTTTGTCCCCACCCGGATATTATACCCTACCAGTGTGCCACTTCTGTGTAAAGATCTCGATAAGCCTGTGCGGAGCGTCTCCAGCTGAAGTCCAGATCCAGGTCATGAGCGACGAGTTTCTGCCAGTTCTCGTGGTCGTACCAGCGGTCGATGGCGTTCTGGACGGCGCTGCGGAAGTGGTCGGCATTGAAGTCATTGAAGACGAAGCCGCTGCCGTCGCCGAGGGTGCAGTCCTTGATGGAATCGTTCAGTCCGCCGGTTCTCCTGACGACCGGGATGTCTCCGTAGAGGCAGCCGATCATCTGGGACAGGCCGCATGGTTCGCTTCTGGATGGCATCAGCAGGATGTCGCCGGCGGCGTAGAGCTTGTGGGACAGGTCGCGGTCGAACTGAATCAGCGTGCGCACCTGATCCGGATGGCGCTGCTGCAGTCCGCGGAACCACTCCTCGTAGCCGTGTTCGCCGGTGCCCAGGAGAACGAACTGTGCCTCGCTGTTCCAGAGAATGTCGTCCATCATGCGGGTGATCAGGTCGATGCCCTTGGCCGGAACCAGGCGGCTGATCAGGGTGATGAGCGGAACATCCTTAACCGGAAGGCTGAAGTCCTCCTGCAGCTGTTTTTTGCAGGCCCGCTTGCCGGAAAGGTTCTGGGCGTTGTATGCGGCCGGGATGATCGGGTCGATCGCCGGGTTGTATACCTGTGTGTCGATGCCGTTCAGGATGCCTCTCAGCTTGCCTTCATTGCGCCGGATGATCGGATCCAGACCGAAGGAGAAGAACGGGTCCTTCAGCTCCTGGGCATAGGTCGGGCTGACGGTGCTGACCAGGTTGGCGGTCTCGATGGCGCCCTTCATGAGGTTGGCGTCGCCCATGTACTCCACCAGATGCTCGGCGCCTTCTGGCAGTCCCAGCACGTCGCGGATGACGTCGGTGCCGTAGCGGCCCTGATATTCCACGTTGTGGATGGAGAAAATCGTCCGCAGATTTCTGTGGTAGATCGTGTCCTGATAGACCGGCACCAGGGCGCTCTGCCAGTCGTTGGCGTGGATGATCTGCGGGTCGAAGCCGATGATCGGCAGGGCCTCGAACACGGCGCGGGAGAAGAAGGTGTAGCGCTCGCAGTCGTCGAAGTAGCCGTACAGGCCGCCGCGCTTGAAGTATTCTTCATTGTCGATGAAGTAGTAGGTTACGCCGTCCTTTTCCAGGCTGAAGACGCCCATGTATTTGGAGCGCCATGCGACCGGGATGAACTTGTTCCCGAGGTATTTCATCTGGCTGCGCCACTGCCAGCCGATGCTGTCGTAGAGCGGCATAATGACGCGGCAGTCGATGTCGTCGCGGCCGGCGAGCTGTTTAGGCAGGGAGCCGGCAACTTCGCCCAAGCCGCCGCTGGATGCGAACGGAACACATTCTGGTGTGACAAAAAGCACACGGACCGCGTCTTCCCGTTTTGCTGCGCGGTCCGTACCGCAAGGAGACTCCTGGACAGCTGGTTTTCCCGCCTCTTCTTTCACTGCCGGCTTTCCCGGTTCTTCCCGGACTGCCGGTTTTCCCGCTTCCTCGCGGACAGCTGGTTTTGCAGGTTCTTCTCTGAGGGAAGGCTTTCCGGCTTCCTCTCTTACCGCTGGCTTTCCCGGAGCTTCGTGTACGGCTGGCTTTCCGGCTTCTTCGCGGACGCTGAGCCTGCCTTCCGCGTGGATGTGGGCCGGCTGCGGCGGCTGGGTGGTTTTTACGTATTCGAGCGGCTCTTTTTCAGCGGCAGCTTCCGCGTGGATGTGGATTGGCTGCGGGGCCTGGACCGTTTTTACGTATTCAGGAAATGCTTCTGTTTTTGCTGCAGAAGCGGACTTCTTCGCAGGCTGCTTTTTCGCGGAAGAGGCGGTTTTTGCCGCTGGTTTCCGGGATGTGGAAGCAGTCTTTGCTGCAGAAGAAGCGGCTCTTGAAGTTGTTTTCTTTGCAGCTGCTTTTCTTGCCGCGGACTTCTTCTTTGCGGCTGAAGCTGCAGATTTGCGGCTTCTTGTTGTCTTTTTTGCTGCCGCTGTTGAAGCGGCGGATGTATGTGTAGTGTTTGTGCTGCTCGCTGCAGCGGATTTACGGGTTCTGGCCTGGGTTGTTTCTTTTGACATTGTTATCTCTCCCATGCAATTTTATTTTCTGCATAATTATGCAGAGTACAGATTTTCATTCAGGCGGACAAAGGTCCGCGGGAATGAACTATAGAATTTTGTTATAATTATAGAAAAAACCTCTCATATAATTGTAGTAAGTATATCATATTCTTGAATGTCCGTCTATGTTAGGCTATAATCAGGAATAGGAGATAAATTCTGAAAATGTTTAAAAACACAGGGTTCTGCTGTGTTTAGGAGGAGAGGAATGGGAGTAAATCAAAGCGATGTTTCCTATCAGCGCTACCTGTATCATCAGGGCAGGAATTACCGCAGTTATGAGTTCCTGGGTGCACATCCGGCAGAAGATCCGGCTGATGGAGTCTGGTTCAGAGTCTGGGCGCCGCGGGCAGAGAGAATAGCGGTTGTCGGCGATTTCAATGACTGGGATCCGGAAGCCGATGTTCTGGAACAGATGGAAGACGACTCCAGTATGTGGGAACTTTTATGCAGAAAGGCAAAAATCGGCGATCTGTATAAATATGTCGTGACTTCTGATACGGGAAAAGAAGTGTATAAAGCGGATCCCTATGCATTTGAGAGCGAAAAAGGCACCGTCGATGAAGGACATCTGATGGCGTCCCGGATCAGCAGCTGCGCAGAAGATTTTTCCTGGGATGATCAGGAGTGGCTGAATCACAGAGACCATGAGAATCATTATGAATCCCCGATGAATATCTATGAGCTGCATCTGGGCTCCTGGAAGCATAATCCGGACGGCACGGTCATGAATTACCGGAAAATTGCACAGGAACTGATTCCTTATGTAGAGCGGATGGGCTATACCCATATCGAGCTTCTTCCGGTCATGGAATATCCGTATGAGGGTTCCTGGGGATATCAGATTACTGGCTACTACAGCGTAACCTCACGGTACGGCACGCCGGAGGATTTTAAATATTTCATGAATTATGCACACCGGCATGGAATCGGCGTGATATTAGACTGGGTTCCGGCACATTTCCCAAAAGATGCGCATGGCCTGATAGAGTTTGACGGACATCCGCTTTATGAGGACAGCGATCCGCTGCGTATGGAGCATAAAGGCTGGGGCACAAGAGCCTTTGATTTCGGACGGCCTGAGGTTCTGAGTTTTCTGATTTCCAACGCGTTTTTCTACTGCGAGGAATATCATGCGGACGGTCTGCGGGTCGATGCAGTTGCGGCAATGCTGTATCTGGACTACGACCGTGAGCCGGGCGAGTGGAGACCGAACAAGGACGGTGGAAATAAGAACTATGAGGCGATTCACTTCCTGCAGGAGATGAACCGCGACGTTCTGACCAATTACCCTGGTGTCATCACCATCGCGGAAGAATCCACGGCATGGCCGAACGTCACCAAACCACCGCGAGACGGCGGACTCGGATTCAATTTCAAGTGGAACATGGGCTGGATGAACGACACCCTGTCCTATTTTTCCACCGATCCGATCTACCGCGCGGGTATTCACAACAAGCTGACCTTCTCCATTACATATGCATACAGCGAGAATTATATCCTTCCGGTATCCCACGATGAGGTAGTGCATGGAAAATGTTCCCTGCTGAATAAAATGCCGGGAGAATACGATGAAAAATTTGACGGACTCCGTTCCTTCTACATCTACATGATGACGCATCCGGGAAAGAAGCTGATCTTCATGGGTCAGGAAATCGCCCAGTTCATCGAGTGGGATGAGAAGAAAGAGCTGGACTGGATGCTTCTGGATTATGAGAAACATCACAAGATGCAGACCTTTGTCCGCGAGCTGAACCATTACTATCTGGATTCTCCGGCCCTGTGGAAGAGAGACGATTCTTTTGAAGGCTTCATCTGGATCGACGCGGACAATGCGCCGGATAACGTGTTTACCTATATGAGAACCGACGGAAAGACGACTGCAGTGATTGCGCTGAACCTGTCCGGCCGCGACTTCCCGGTATACAATGTCGGCGTTCCGAAGGCAGCCTGCGCGCTCCCGAAGATCGATTCCGACATGGTCCGTTTTGGCGGAACAGGAAGCCGCAGGAAACGCAGCTATCCGGTAAAGAAGGGTGCCTGCAACGGATACGACCAGCATATTGAGCTGTCTCTTCCGGCGAGAAGCGGCATGATCCTGGAACTTTCCGATGAGAAGCCAGCCGTTCATCACAGATCGACAAAACGTACAGCTTCCAAGGCCGCAGCTGTTAAGAAAACGGCTTCCTCCGGGAAAGCTGCAGGCAGCACGGAAAAGAAGACCTCCGCGGTTAAGAAGGCTTCTGCGGAAAAGAAAGTTTCTGCGGAAAAGAAAGCTTCTGCAGGAAAGAAGGGGACGTCCAAAACGCGCAGGAAGAGCGCTTCCGCGAAAAAATCCGGATCCGGGGACGGAAAATAGCCGCCTTCCCGTGCAGGGTTCAGACTGCTGAAAACAAGGCCTGCCGCAGGCAGGTCAGGAAATAGATATTCATTATATTTTGGGTGAATGGAAAAAATGAAATGCACAGAACAAAGCAAAGAAAGAGGGTTTGGCTATGATTAAGAGGAAGAAATGCCTGGCGATGCTCCTCGCGGGAGGTCAGGGCAGCAGACTGATGCCGCTGACAGAAGATATCGCCAAGCCGGCCGTACCATTTGGCGCGCGTTACCGCATCATCGATTTCCCGCTGTCAAACTGCCTGAACTCAGGCATTGACACCGTCGGTGTCCTGACGCAGTACCGTCCGATGGAACTGAATGATTACTTAGGCATGGGAGAGCCGTGGGATCTGAACCGCCGCTTCGGAGGACTCCACACACTGCCGCCGTATCAGACCGGACAGCGTTCCGACTGGTTCAAGGGAACGGCAAATGCCATTTATCAGCATATCGCATTCATCAAGAGATATGATCCGGAATACGTACTGATCCTTTCCGGAGACCATATTTACAAGATGAATTACGACCTGATGCTGCAGGAGCACATCAAGAATCACGCAGACTGCACGATCGCCGTCATCGATGTCGATCCGAAGGAAGCGTCCCGCTTCGGCATCATGAACACCGACGACCGGGGCCGCATTCTTGAGTTTGAGGAAAAGCCGGTGCATCCGAAGAGCACGCAGGCTTCCATGGGTGTCTACATTTTCTCAACCGATATTCTGATTAAATATCTTCAGGAAGATGAGGCAGACCCGGATTCTTCCAACGATTTCGGAAAAGATATCATTCCGAAGATGCTGAATGAAAATCGGAGAATGTTTGCATACCTGTATAAGGGCTACTGGCGTGATGTTGGAACACTGGCTTCCTACTGGTCGGCAAATATGGACGCGATCGGCATGGATCCGTCTGTAGAGGAACGTCTGGTTCTGAACGATCCGGGATGGAGAATTTACTACCGCCATCTGCTGAATGAACCGCAGTTCCTCGGAAGTACTGCCAATGTGACCAGTTCCATTATGGGAAGCGGCTGCGAAATTGATGGAAAGGTAGAGCACAGCGTTCTGTTCGATAACGTCGACGTGGAAGAAGGCGCAGAGATTAAAGACAGCGTTATTCTCAGCGGCGCCAAAATTCATGCTGGTGCAAAGGTGGAATATTCCATTGTTGCGGAAGATGTGGAAATCAGTAATAACTGCCATGTCGGAGGATCGCAGGAGGATGGAAATCTCACCGTCGTCGCCAGAGATATTACTGTTCCGGAAGGCACAACCGTGCAGCCGGGAGAAATCGTTACTGCAGACAAGATGAAGACTAAATAGGGAGGCGCGATTATGGATGCAGCAGGAATTATTTTAGCTGATACCGGCGCTGTCGATGTGCCGGAACTCATCAGAAAGAGAACGCTGGCGGCTATTCCGTTCGGAGCGCGTTACCGCTTGATCGATTTCACTTTGTCGAATATGACGAACTCCGGAATCAGTTCAGTCGGAATGGTGGCAAGAGAAAAATATCAGAGCCTGATGGGGCACACCGGAGGCGGTGCGGTATGGGATCTGGAGCGCAAGAGAGGCGGCCTGACCTTCCTTCCGCCGTTTTCCACGGAGCAGAATGTAAACGGGCTCAAGCGGAGCCGTTACAATGCGCTGCTGGAGAATGAGTCTTATCTGCGCCGGGTGAAGGAAAAATACATTCTGATCACGAGCTGTACGCCGGTCATGAATGTGGACTATAACAAAATGCTTCAGTTCCATGAAGCACATAACGCGAGAATGACGATTATGTACACCACACGGCCGATGAATGCGCAGGAGGGTATCGCGCGGACCTGGATGGATGTGGACCGTGACGGACGTGTGCTGGGAATTGATATTACCCGTCAGGGCAAGCTCGGCGGGCACTGCGCAGTCGGTGCGTTTATGATGGATCGTGAGGATCTCCTTGACATTATGGACAGCTATCATGGACAGAAAAATCTCAGCTTCAGAAAGGACGTTGCGCCGGCTCTGATCGAGGAGGGCGGCGTCTGGGCATACGGAGTTGATGAAATCGCCCTGTATCTGGATACGCTTCCGGGTTACCTGGCAAGCAGTCTGTCGCTGCTGCGGTCAGATGTCAGAAAGGCGCTCTTCCATTCGGAGAACGGCCCGGTCATCACCAAGGTCAGCGACAGTGCACCTACCCATTACGGACCGCATGCCAATGTCACCAATTCCCTGATTGCGGACGGCGCGGTCATTGAGGGAAATGTCAGCAATTCCATCATCTTCAGAGGTGTGCATATCGGAAAGGACGCCATCGTCAGCAACAGTGTCGTCATGCAGGATTCTACAGTTTCTGACGGCGCTCGTCTGAATTATGCCGTTCTGGATAAGGCGGTCTACATCAATTCTGACCGTATTCTGTCCGGATACATCACACATCCGTTCTTCTGTAAGAGGGATGACCGGATTTAAATTCGTTAATCGGGAAAAGGGGTATGCCTGTGTTGAACACAGAAGGAAAAGTCATATTCAATTCACGTGATCTGCAGTTCAAGAGTCCGGCCGGCGCTGTGCCGGCGGGCTCTCGCGTTCGTTTTCAGATTCTGGCGGCGGAGGATATTCATCCGCAGGATGCCAGACTGGTGATTGAGTTTGATAAGAATCACAGCACGGCGGAGTATCTGATGCATATGTCTGATACGCTGGCGGAAACGGACGCTTATAAAGTGTTTGAAACCTCGGTGAGAATCTATGATACAGGACTTTACTGGTACCATTTTAAAATCCTGACGGATGAGGGATGGATCTGCGCCGGGAAGAGTCCGCGGGGAAACCGCGCGATGATCACCGATGTTCCGGCTGCCTGGCAGCAGACGGTTTACCGGAGAAAATATCTGGCACCAGAGTGGCTGTATGGCGGCGTGTTTTATCATATTTTTGTCGACCGCTTCTGTCACAGCGGCGATTATGTGCCGATGGAAGGAAAAGTCATCCGCAGGGACTGGGGCGGAACTCCGGAATACCGGCCGAATGCGCAGGGAAAGATCCTGAACAATGATTTTTTCGGCGGGAATCTGAAGGGAATCATGGAGAAGCTGCCGTATCTGCAGCGCCTTGGCGTGACCTGTCTCTATCTGAGTCCGATTTTCAGTGCATACTCCAACCATAAATACGATACAACTGACTACATGAAGATCGATCCGATGTTCGGAACAGAAGAAGATTTCCGGGCATTGTGCAGGGAAGCACATAAGCGGGGAATGCATGTCATCCTGGACGGTGTATTCTCCCATACCGGGTCGGATTCCGTGTATTTTGACCGTTACGGGCAGTACGGAAACGGCGCCTGGAACCATCCGGATTCTCCCTACCGCAGCTGGTACTACTTCCACAGCGGCGAACGTTATGAAACCTGGTGGGGCATCGAAACTCTTCCGCGAATTAATAAGAATGATCCGGGCTGGATCCGCTTTATCTGCGGAGATAAGGGCGTTGCCCGGCACTGGCTCAGAGAAGGCGCGGACGGCTGGCGTCTGGACGTGGCTGACGAACTGCCGAACCACTTCCTGAAAACCCTGGCAAGGGCGGTAAAGCGCGAGAAACCGGACTGCCTTCTACTGGGAGAGGTCTGGGAAGATGCCTCCAGTAAGATCTCTTACGACGAGCGCAAAAACTATTTTGAAGGCGATAAGCTGGATTCTGTAATGAATTATCCATTCCGGACCGCCATTATCGACTATATCATGGGCGGCGACGCATCTCTGATGCAGGACCGGATTGAAAACATTCTGGAAAACTATCCGCCTGAGGTCATCCACTGTCTGATGAACACCCTGGGCACCCACGACACCGTCCGGATTCTGACTGCACTCGGTGAGAATGACCTTCCGGAGCGTGCCGGACGCGAGCAGAAAGCCGCTTTCCATATGAATGAGCAGCAGCTGGAACGGTCCATCCGCCGCCTGAAAATGGCTGTGGTAATTAATATGACCCTGCCGGGAGTTCCCTGTATTTTCTACGGCGATGAAGCCGGAATGGAGGGCTTTGAGGACCCATTCTGCCGCCGCTGTTTTCCATGGGGACATGAGAATAAGAATCTGCAGAACTGGTACCGGAAGCTGATCGCCATCCGCCGCACCCACAGGGTGTACGCCCGCGGTCATTACCGGAGCGTCGCGGCCTTCGGCGGCATGTACGCGTTCGAGCGTTACGGAGAACACGGTGAAACACGGATGGTTACCGCGGCGAACTGCGGAGGAAGGGACGAGGTCCTGATCCTGGCCGGCGTCTGGAGAGATCTTCTGACCGGGCAGCTGTTCCGCGACAACATAACCGTATTCCCGGGAGAGGTGCTGCTTCTGGAAAATGTAAAAGAAGAAGGAGAAGATAGAATGGGATATAACGAGAATTACGACCTCTGGCTCACATCCGATGCGGTCGATGAGGCGACAAAAAAAGAACTGCAAGGAATTTCCGGAAATGACGCGGAGATCCGGGAGCGCTTCACTTCCATGCTGAACTTCGGTACGGCCGGACTCCGCGGCATCATGCGTGCCGGACTGAACGGAATGAATGTCTACACTGTCCGCTACACGACCCAGGGCCTTGCCAACCTGATCAACACCTGCGGAGAAGAAATCGGAGGAGGCGTTTCGATCGCTTACGATTCCAGGAACAACAGCCCGGAATTCGCGAAAGAGGCGGCATCCGTTCTCGCGGCAAACGGCATCCCGGTGAATCTCTTTGATGAGCTCCGGCCGACGCCGGAGCTGTCCTTTGCCATAAGAGAGACAGAATCCATCGCAGGAATCAACATCACTGCCAGCCACAACACGAAGGAATACAACGGCTACAAGGTTTACTGGGCAGACGGTGCCCAGCTCCCGCCGGAGCACGCCGCAGAAATCTCTGCACAGCTGGAAAAAATCGACTTCTTCAAGGGCGTAAAGCGCATGGACTTCCAGGAAGCGAAGGACAAGGGCCTGATTCACATGCTCGGAAAGGAAATGGATGAGAAATATCTCAGCCGCGTGCTGGAGCAGTCGGTGGCAAAAGACTGGGTAAAGAAGGCCGCAGACACGTTTGCGGTTGTCTATACGCCTTTCCACGGCAGCGGCTGCAGACTGGTGCCGGAGGTGCTGAAGAGGGACGGCCTGAAGCACATCATTACTGTTCCGGAGCAGATGGTGATCGACGGAAACTTCCCGACGGTAAAATCCCCGAACCCGGAATTTACCGAAGGATTCGCCATGGCCATCGAGCTTGCGAAGAAGAATAATGTGGACCTGATCATCGGAACCGACCCGGACGGCGACCGCTGCGGCGTCTGCGTAAAGACCGATGACGGCTATCAGGCGCTGACCGGAAACCAGATCGGTGTGCTGCTCCTCGACTTCCTGATCGAGGCTAGAAAGGAAACCGGTACGCTGGCAGAAAACAGCGCTGTGGTCAAGAGCATCGTCTCGACGTCCATGGCCAACCGCATCTGTGAAGTCAACCACATCAAGCTGTTTGAGACCCTGACCGGATTCAAGTATATCGGCGAGAAAATCAAGGAGTTTCAGGCTTCCGGAGACTGGACCTATCTGTTCGGATTCGAGGAAAGCAACGGCTATCTGGCCGGGACCTATGCCCGCGATAAAGATGCCGTCGTTGCCTCCATGCTGGTTGCCGAGATGGCCTGCCGTTATAAGGAGCAGCGCGGCATGAACCTGTATCAGGCACTCCAGGCACTCTATGAGAAGTACGGCTTCTATAAAGAAAAAGTTGCTTCTCATGTCATGGAAGGCCTTGATGGCCGCGAAAAGATGGATGCCCTGATGGCTGGTCTGCGCGAAAGTGCACCGGAATCCTTCGGCGGCCTGAAGGTTGTCCGCATCCGCGATTACGAAACTGGCGTAGTCACGGACCTGAAAAGCGGCCATAACACTGCCACCGGCCTGCCGGAGAGCAACGTCCTCTACTATGAGCTGGAAGACGGCAGCGCAGCCGTAATCCGCCCGTCCGGCACTGAGCCGAAGGTCAAACTCTATGTCATGGTGCACGATGACACGGATGCCGCCGCACAGAAGAAACTGGACGCCGTTGTCGATACCGGCCTGAAGATCCTGCAGGGTTAAAAGGCTGACCTTCGGTCGCTCAGGAGCTCTGGCCGTCAGCCAGTCTCCCGGCATCCCGGCCTTTCGGCAGTTTCTGCCGCGTAAGGAAATAAACAGTCAGATATCAGATAGAAATTGAAAACAGACCGCAGTCCTGATAATGGCGCTGATGCGCACGGGGCGGCGGCCTGTTTTTTTGGATAGATCCGATGTATTCTGTATGAATAATAAGCTGGCTTTGCCGAAGGATGGCACAGCCTATAAAGAAAATACAAAGAATAAGCAGTATCAGGAGCTTGCGCAGAATTCAGCTTTCCGCAGTGAGTTTGGATATGTGATCTATGCAGGATCTGCAAATGCGGACAGCACCGAGGAGGTGCAAGGTACCAGGTTTGCCGTATGGGCATTGATGAATAAATACGGCATTGGAGATAATGATAATCTTAACGATGTTGCAGCAGGGTATCAATTGTTTTCAGATTTATATGATGTAGATGCCAGAACAACAACGCGTAAGATCAGTCCGGATGAAAACAGCATAGCTAAGCTTAAAATTGTCTGCACAGGTGACTCCTCCACACCGATATTTACATACAATGCTTCAGCAAAAGCTTGGACCAGCAGCGGCTCCGGACAGACATCCGCTTCCACACCGGCATCCGGCCTGTCCGTTGACGAACCGAAGACCGGTGACACAACCGATCTGACATTCTGGACTGCCCTGGCACTGACCTCCGCGGCAGGAGCAGCAGCTCTTCTGGTGCTAAAAAGAAAGCGCAGAGCAGAAAAATAAATTGATTGGCGGCTACCGGGAATGAAATAAACTGTTTCCTGGTGAGCCAGAGAATAATTGGATATGCATCAGAGGGTCGTGGAATAATCTTCCGAGCCTTTGATTAAAAGGGGAGCCCCCGCACGCAGATGAAATGTGCCAAAGCGTGCGGGGGCTTTCTATATGTCTGGAAACCGGGAAAATTTCGCTGCCGGAGACGGTGTACGTGAAGAAATGAGACTGATGAGAAATGAGTGTGGTGAGAGATAAGTGTGGTGAAAGAAATAAAAGTGATGGGTATACTGCATACACAAAGACTGCGGAAGGATTTGTGATAATGATGTTTAGAGATGTATGAGCTGCCAGGTGGCTGAAAACAGGGTGGAAAGAAGCTGCTTCTGCAAGATAGGAAAATAATTGCCCTGACATAGCGCATGAAATCATGTATATTTTTACGATTGTGGTGATGTGTCAGAATTATCCGCGTTATATTGTTGGTAAAACACCATGACTTTCATAATCTGTACCAATTATACTTTTTAGTTGGTAGAAGGTAATAGTAATCATGTTTTGTACCAAATAATGGCTTGTGTTTCTGCATATTGCCAGGCCGAGAATACCGCGTGAAAATAATTATGCTATAAATGGAATAATATTCACGCGCGGATAATCCATAATTATTACTGCCCCATGTGATTGAGGATTTATACTTGATCATTCCCTACCGAAAACGAGTAATTTGAGTTATTTGAGAATGTGAAATAATATTCTGTGAAATGTTCTTGGTACTATGTTGATATTTTCTGGATTTATACCAAACGAATTACCCGGATAAGTGCTTGGTTTTATGTACAGAGTCGCAAAATCCTTTAGTTTTACCAAATTCGTTTCTCAGTTTAGGTAAAACTAAAGGATTATTGCTGTTTTTACCAAATATACCATCTGCATCATCCTGATATCGAGCAGGAATGTCTGAATAAGTGATGTATGAATGACGGTTTCCTTTTTTTGCTTCGCGCCAGATTTCCGTGTGTTTTCAGCGTAATATTACAGGGAATCGCCCGGATTATGAATGGGAAAGCCGACAATACTTTGCCGACTATCGGTTCTCTCCTTTCTCCCCTATCTCCACATCATTTTCATTTCCCGTCCTCCCGTACTTCTCGCTCATCTCCCGGATTTCAGCGGCGAGGCCCTTATCCAGGGCCGCCTGGAAGTCTTCGCGGCTGAGCCGCCAGTTCCAGTTGCCGCCTACGGTAGACGGAGTGTTGATGCGGGCGCTGGAATCCAGATTGAGCCAGTCCTGAAGAGGAATGATGCAGGTGTCGGCGCGGCTTGCCATGGCGGTCTGGGTCAGGTAGTGGGCGATGTTGTGGTTCATGATGGCGGCGTTGGAAGTTTCCGTGTTGATTTCACCCGGGAACTCTTTGCGGAACCAGTCGTTGATGTAGTTGGCGATGAAGCCGCGGTGCCAGACGTCCAGCTCTTCGAACCAGCCGCGGCTGGTGTCATTGTCGTGGGTGCCGGTGTAGACGACGCAGTTTTCCTCGTAGTGTTCCGGCAGATACTGGTTTTCGTAGTCGAAGTCAAAGGCGAACTGAAGAACTTTCATGCCCGGGAAGCCGGAGGCGTCGATCAGCTCCTGCACATCCTCGGTCAGGAAGCCGAGGTTTTCGGCAATGAAGTTCTGCGGGCAGTCGTGCTGACGCAGGAACTTGAAGAAAGCAAGGCCGGGACCTTTTTCCCAGCGGCCGTTCTTCGCAGAGTCCGACTCGGCCGGGATGGAGTAATAGGCCTGAAAGCCTCTGAAGTGGTCGAGGCGGACGATGTCATACAATTTAAACTGATGGCGGATGCGGTGAAGCCACCAGTCGTAGACCGCCTTGCGTCCGCTGTGCCAGCGGTAGAGCGGATTCCGCCAGAGCTGGCCGTCTTCCGCAAAGTCATCCGGCGGGCATCCGGATACGGACGCGGCGTTGAGTTCCTCATCATACTGGAAAATTTCTGGATAAGCCCAGCTGTCGGCACCATCCATAGAGGTGTAAATCGGCATGTCGCCAATGATCTGGATGCCGTGGCTGTGGGCGTACTCGCGAAGCGCACTCCACTGCCGGATAAATTCATACTGCATCCACTTGAGAAACAGCAGCTGCTCAAGATTGTTTTTTGTCTGCTCGGAAAGAGCCTCGGGATCGCGGTAACGCAGGGGATCCGGCCACTCGCGCCAGGATTTTCCCGGGAATTCATCGGAAATCACCATGAACAGCGCGAAATCATCGAGCCAGAAGGCATTCTCTTCACAGAACTTCTGAAAACCGGCCTGCTTCTCCTTAGGCTGGTTTTTAAAGCGGAAATAAGCCTTCTCCAGCGGCGGCAGAACGGCCGCGTGTTCCCCCGCATAGTCCACCGTCTCCGTCTGCACAGAGGTTTTCTGGTACTGGAGAATCTCCTCATCCGTCAGCAGCCCCTCGTCCTGCAGCTGCACAGGGTCAATGTAACAGATATTCCCCGAGAAACAGGACACCGGCTGGTAGGGAGAATCGCCCTTTCCCTCCGGCCCCAGCGGCAGAATCTGCCAATAGGTCTGCCCGGCATCCGCCAGAAAGTCAATAAATTTCCACGCTTCCGAGGAGAAATTTCCAATTCCGCCCTCAGAAGGCAGTGAAAAGATAGGTAGTAATATGCCGCTCGCTCTCATGTGAAACCGCCTTTCCTGTCCGTACACCCTGCGCCCGCATGCACAGGAATCCCCTATATTTTACACCGTATGAGTGCTTTTTGACAAAAGAAACCCGCGCAAGAAGACAGCCTTCTTCCGGCTGTGCCGGCCGCGCACAATTTCTGACACAAGGGCGCCTCTCTGTGTTACGATGTAAAGACGGACAAGAAAAGCCGCAGGGCACGGAATAGTCTGTACAATTGTTGGAAAATACAGTATTGCGGCAGATAATTCATTATGATATAATGACAAATGCATTAATTTTAGATTCAGAATAGAGGTCATTCATGGAGATTAAAGATGTTCAGCTTCGTGACTTATATAAGGACACGAAAGCCTATGCAGATAAGGAAATTACTGTTCGCGGCTGGGTACGCCAGTGCCGCGGTTCCAATAAATTCGCCTTCATCGCGCTGAACGACGGAAGCTTTTTCAGGCCGGTTCAGATCGTTCTGGAAGCGGATAAACTCGACAATTTCAAGGAAGTATCCAACCTGTCCCTGTCCAGCGTCATCCGCGTAAAGGGAACTCTGGTGGTTACGCCGGACGCCAAGCAGCCGTTTGAGATCCACGCGTCTGAGGTCGTTGTGGAGGCAGAATCCGATCCGGACTATCCGCTGCAGAATAAGCGCCACACCATGGAATTCCTGAGAGAGATCGCGCATCTGCGTCCGAGAAGCAACACCTTCGCGGCCGTATTCCGCGTTCGTTCCATGCTGGCATACGCCATTCACCAGTTCTTCCAGGAGAGAGACTTTGTCTACGTTCACACCCCGATTATTACGGGAAGCGACGCAGAGGGAGCCGGCGAGATGTTCCAGATTACTACGCTGGACCTCGACAATCCGCCGCGCACAGAGGACGGAAAGGTCGATTATTCCCAGGATTTCTTCGGCAAGGAGACCAACCTGACCGTAAGCGGACAGCTTGAGGCAGAGATTTTCGCTATGGCCTTCCGCAACGTCTACACATTCGGACCGACTTTCCGCGCAGAGGATTCCAACACTACACGCCACGCGTCCGAGTTCTGGATGATTGAGCCGGAGATGGCCTTTGCGGACATCAACGACGCAATGGACACTGCAGAAGCAATGGTAAAATACATCCTCCAGTACGTGATCGATCACGCGCCGGAAGAGATGGAGTTCTTTAATAAATTCATCGACAAGGGCCTGCTGGACCGCCTGAACCACGTCATCAATTCGCCGTTCGAGCGTGTCACCTACACAGAGGCCGTCAAGCTTCTTCAGGAGTCCGGACAGAAGTTCGACTATCCGGTTGAGTGGGGCATCGACCTGCAGACCGAGCACGAGCGCTATCTGACCGAGCACATCTTCAAGAAGCCGGTTTTTGTCACGAACTATCCTAAGGATATCAAGGCCTTCTACATGCGCCAAAATGAAGACGGCAAGACAGTAGCCGCCTTTGATATGCTGGTACCTGGCATTGGTGAGATCATCGGCGGAAGCCAGAGAGAAGAGCGTTACGACATTCTCCAGAAGAGAATCGACGAGCTGGGCATGGATATGAGCAGCTACTGGTGGTACATGGATCTGAGAAAATACGGCTCTGCCGTACATTCCGGATACGGCCTGGGATTTGAGCGTATGGTTATGTACGCGACAGGAATGGGCAATATCCGCGACGTGCTGCCATTCCCGAGAACACCGAAGCACGCAGAGTTCTAAGAGACTCTGGAGTTTAACCGGATTTTACAGAAAACCGGGATTTATTTTAAGAAAGAAAACAGAACACCCGTCATAACGGAGAGGAGCGGGCTTTATTCCGCGGACGTCAGTCCGCCGGGGTTTATATAAAGTCACGGATGGATTGATGTTTGGGACTGCGCAGAGTGATATGCTCCCCTTATGAGAGACAGTGAAAAAACAAAACACGGTTGTACTCA
>CAJMLL010000022.1 GCA_905214225.1 uncultured bacterium
TCCTGCCATGGATCTTTTAGTTATTCAGGTGTCCAACTTCATTTTACAATCAACGCTTTTTTCTTTTATCATAAGGAAGAAATGCACCGACAGCAATTATGCGAATGAAGGCAGCAAGTGGAAAATTATTTTTTCCTGCAGCCGATCCATGTAAATATGCTTCTAATGTCTTAACGAGAGTGCTTCGCCCGTTCCCGCCTTGCCCTGTACTTGCCATAGTGATCCAGTGCTTTGATAATGTATTCTTCGCGCTGTGAAGCCGGAAGGTCCTTCGGAAGATATGTCCTGATCGTGTCTGTTTTCAGAATGACCCGGTCTCTCTGATTCGGCTTTTTCTCACCCAGCAGTTGATAGACCAGCTCTCTGGTGAGGCTGCTGCTTTCGGCCAGCTTTCTTAATTCCTTCGCCTGAGTGTGGCTGGGCGTTCGTTTCTGATAATGGACGGCCGCAACAACAACTTCCTGCCATTCTCGTGGAAGATAGGACAGCTCCACGGCAGGACGCAAGGCGATCTTTCGGTCATCCACCATCCGCAGGAGAGATGGAATGAGTTGGGTCAGGCGGATGTAACGGCGAACTTGTTCGGAACTTTCACCGATTTGCTTGGCTAAAATATTCCGAGAAGTTTGTTGCTCCAACTTCTGCTCCAGTGGTGCAGAAGTTAAATCGGATCGTTTTCCCTGCCGTTTCATGGCATCCAGGCGCATCTTATATGAAAAGGCTTTCTCACTGGGAAGGATTTCTGTTCTCTGCAGATTGCTGTCCACCATGAAGATGACGGCTTCATCATGATTCAGCTCTACGATTTTGCAGGGGAGGGTGCTGAGTCCTGCAATTTCGCAGGCCCGTTTCCTCCGGTGGCCGGACAGCAGTTCATATCTTCCGTCTTCTTTTTTCCGGACGGCGGCTGGAGTGAGCACACCGTTCATCCGGATGCTGTCCACCAGAGCTTTCATATCCTCGTCCTCCCTGATATGGAACGGATGCTTGGGGAAGGGATCGATCTCGCTGATCGGAATACAATGGATTATCTTCTGACCAGCATCGTTCTTGTCATCAGGTAAGGTTAACGGCTCATCTATTAACAGTGGATTGGTTTTCTGATCTATTTCATCGGGCATCCGGTATCATCTCCTTAATATCTTTAGAATGTTTGATCTGTAGCAGCTGCCGGGCCTGTCTCAGATCTTTTTTATACTCAGATATTAAGGACTGAAAGGGCACGCTTCAATTATGCGAAATCCCACAATCGCTCCCAACAGGTGTGACCACCCCGCAGCTTCAAGTTCCACGGACTCTCAAAAATATGCGAATTCGCACATTTTCTCCCATCAAAAACCTCAAAAAACATGCCGTTATATACCGTTGTATGCGGTTATATGCGGTGCAAAACCGGAGGCTCTGAAACCCGCAACCCCTTGCAATCACCGGATCCCTTGGAATTGCACGAAAAAAGAGCAGCTTCGAAAAGCTGCTCTTTCTGGCGGAGGACATGGGACTCGAACCCACGGGGCTGTTACACCTTACTCGCATTCCAAGCGAGCTCCTTAGCCACTCGGTCAATCCTCCAAATGTCTATGACTTTTTCATATTTTGTTATCGCTCCGTGCGACATGTATTAATTTAACACAGATGCCGCACGGATGCAAGTAATTTTTACAGATTCTTGAATGTTTTTTTGAAAATGGCCTTTCTGCTATTTCCTGGAAGGTGCGAGGTACATGACTTCGACCTGTCCATTGGTCTGCATGAGCTGCTGGAAGAGCTGCATTTCCTGGGCTGTGGTACTGGTACCGGAGGCGGAGGAAGATGCTGCTGAGGATGCAGATGTGTCTGAAGATGAGGATGTTCCGCTGACTCCGGAGCTGCTGCTTCCGCTGAGCTTTGACTTCAGTCCCAGAAGATCCAGGAGGCTGAGGCTGCTGTCCTGTCCTTCCTGAATGTCCAGTACCGGAACCTGGCTGAGTCCTTTTTCTGAACTCGTCATCTGTGATTTTGCCTGGTCAAATGTGCCGATGTCGTCGATCAGGTCGAGCTTTTTCGACTGCGCTGCGGTGTAGACACGCCCGTCTGCAATCTTGCAGACTTTTTCTTTTGTCATGCCGCGGTTCTCAGCAACGATTCCGACAAAGCGGTCATAGGCATCGTCAATCAGGCCCTGGAGAATACGTTTCTGCTGGGCGGTCAGCTTCTGGGTGTAGCTGCCCATGGTCTTGTTCTTTCCGGCGTGAATGGTATTGGCCTTGATGCCGAGCTTCTTCATCAGCCCGGTCAGGTCATAGATGGTGCCGGAGGTTACGCCGATGGAACCTGCCCAGCCGTCGCGATTCATGATGATCCGGTCTGCCGCACAGGAGATGTAATAGCCGCCTGATGCGCCTTCTGACGCGATATAGGCGTAAACCGGACGTTTGGTCTCTTTTTCGTAATCTTTCAGTGCGGTGTACATCTCATCGGTGGCGTAGGAGCTTCCTCCCGGTGTGTCGACATACAGGAGAATACCGCGGTTGTTAGAATCGTTCTTCATTTCCTTAATGCGGGCCAGAAGCCAGGTCTGGTCGTAGGACGTTGTTACGGACTGGCTCTGGGCGATTTCTCCTTCGATGTGAAGTTCACCGATATACGGGCTGCTCTGTTTCAGCGTGTCGCTTCCGTATAGGGTGACCTGATTTTCTCCGGTCTGAACACCGTGCCCCAGGTCTCCGGTGAAGATCATAAACGCAAGAACAATCAGCGCGATGACCAGAATAACCGCCAGAACAATCCACTTTCTGTTTTTACGCTTCCGCTGCTTTTCCAGTTCGCTGGTGATATAGAGATTGACAAAATTATCCCGCAGGGAGGGATCCATCTGGCTGACGTATTCCGCGAAGTAATCCTGCGTCTCCTTCTCTATTTTTCCATTCTTTCCGATTTTCATGGATTAAATCCTTTCACTACTGATTTCCGTTCTGTCCGGCTTCCGTTCCGCTGCCGCCTTCAGCTTCCCCTGTGCTGCCGGAAGATGCCGTTCCTCCGGCTGAAGCTGCGGAATTTCCTGTTGTTTCTCCTGCCGTTGAGGACGGACTTCCGTTTGAAGAATTTCCGGATGCCGTGCTGTTTCCGCTGCGGGAAGTTCCTGCATTACCAGAATTTCCGGAAGATGCAGCGGAAGAAGAATGATTACCGCCGTTATTGGATGCCTTTGCGTTCGATGAGGAACCGGATGTCGATCCTGTGCTGATGATGGACGCAAGCTTTTCTGCGATTTCCTTCACCGTGCTCGTCGGCGTGTAGTTTTTCTGGCCAAAAAGCTTCTTATGCAGTTCTATTACATTTTCTTCCAGATTATCCGGGAAAACGACTGCCTGTTGGTCGGCATATCCTTCCGTTACTTCGAACGGCCAGCCGACACTCTGCTTGATTTTCATCTTGGAGAGCTTCATGGCCAGGCTGAGCATATCCTCGTTGGACAGGCTCGTCTCACACTGCTTCAGGCAGACATCCATGATCTTGTTCAGTCTGGTAACGCTGGAACCCTTGACCTTCTGCATGACCTTTTCAACAACGACACGCATCCGGCTCGTTCTCTTGTAATCGTCGCCGACGCCCTTTCTGATGCGTCCGTAGGAAACGGCCTGGACACCTTCAAGCTTCTGTTTTCCAGGCTTGGTGACCAGCTTGTATTTCTTCTGGCCGATGTTATTTGCCGTCTGAATCGTATACTTGTTCAGCTGCTGGATCTCATAGGATTTAACATCAACGGTAATTCCGCCGACCTCGTCAACCAGGTTTGCAACCATTTTAAAGTTGAACAGGACATAGTTGGAAATGTCCAGATCCATCGACTCGTTCAGACTCTGCATGGTCTGCGCTGCCCCGCCGTTCTGGAAGGCGCTGTTGATCTTTCCGAAATTGCCGTCGTCATCCACCGGAAGAAAGGTATCACGGTAAACGGACAGCAGACTGACCTCGTTGGTCTTGGTGTTCAGACTGATGATCATGATGCAGTCCGTGTTATTATCAGACAGGTTGCTCTTATTCATCTTTCTGGAGTCGACACCCAGAAGCGCAATATTTACATATCCTTTTACATCCACGCAGGAAAGCTCGCTTTTCTTTACGGTGGTATGCTTGACTTTATTCAGCTTGGAGTTGATGTAGTGACGCGCGGCAGCATATCCGCCTCCGGCAAGAAGCGCGATGACGATCAGCGTGATCAGAAGCCGCCTTGGCCATTTTTTCTTTGTCGGTTTCCCCGGCCCGCTTGTGCCTGCTGCAGCCTTCTGGTATCCGCTGCTCTTTCTTTCCTGTTCGACTAAATCATTATATTTCTTACTGCGCATCAACATTTCTCCTACCGAATTTACGGTCATCCCGGGCCCATCCCGGGAGTTCTTCCTGCGTCTCAGAGATTTACAGTACAAAAAGCACCGATTGTTCCACTAAAAACGCTCGATCCCTCTCATGTGTAAACGATGTAGAATATGGTATGATAACAATATAAACATTATGTGCCATCTGGCATCTCCATTTGTGCTCAATAGGTGAGATAAACAACTCACATATACCACATGGAGATATCTAGATTATAGCAAATTTTTTCGAACGGGAAAATATATTACACCCGAAACCCATGGAAAATACACATTACTCCTGTAAAATAGAAATTATGTGATAGGAGGAACGTATTATGACGAACGATAAAAAAGTCATTCTGGCGTCCGGTTCTCCGCGGCGCCTTGAAATTTTAAGAAGGCATAGCATCAACCCGGTAATTATGCCGGCTTCTGTTGATGAAACACTTCCAGAAGGGATCTCTATGGAAGATGCTGTGATGTTTCTTTCCTTTAAGAAAGCCCGCGCCGTTGAAGGGCAGCTGATGCTGACCATTCCGGACCTGAATCCGGAAGACCAGGACTCCAACGACCTGATCCTGGAAGAAGAGCAGGAAGATGAAGACAGCGATCCTCTGGATGAGGAACACACACCGGAATCCCGGGCACAGCTCCTTGCCGAGCAGGACGGCCCGCTTCTGATTCTGGCAGCAGACACCGTGGTTTATGATCCAGACCTGGGGATTCTCGGAAAACCACAGGACCACGATGACGCCTTCCGCATGCTGTCCAGCCTCCGCGGAAAGAGGCATCAGGTCGCAACCGGCTGTTCGCTGATTTTATGCGGCATGCCGGCAAGAAGAATTTTCTGCGAGGTTACCGATGTCTACTGTAAAAACTACACAGATGATGACATCGAATCCTATATCGCGACTGGCGAACCCTTCGACAAGGCCGGAGCATATGGCATCCAGGGTGCCTTCGGTCAGTACATTGACCATATTGAAGGTTCCTACGATAATGTCGTCGGCCTTCCTTACGAACGCCTTGCCGGAGAAAGCGAAATTCTCGATGCTTACTACCGCAGAGATGCCGGCCTGAACTAAAACCGGCACATTCTCAGGAAGCAGCATTCACCCTGTCAGGAATAAGGAGTTATCTATGAAACAACATTTGCAGAATGCAGAAAACAACCGTATTTCCTTGAAAATACTGATTCTGCTGATTGCTTTTTGTCTGACTGCCTCGATGATCCCCGTCTTCAGCGGGTCGTCCTCATCCTATGCGGCATCTAAGAAGACGACAAAAAAGACATCAACCTCCGCGTCCATCAAGAAGAAAACGGGCGATCTGAGCCGCATCAGCAGAAAACAGGCCCAGCCGCAGAAGGCCACCGCCTCCGCCGCACTGAAAGCCTATCGCTCTGCCACGCGCTCCTCTTCCAGGGGAAGTGTCCTGACCTCCAGCCAGTGGACAAAGGGCAGTTCAAAGGACTACTATTATCAGCATCTGACGACGCGCCAGAAAAAACTGTACAACGCTATGCTGACGCTGGCCCAGGACCCGTACTCGGAAAACATCGTCGTTTACACTTCGACGAAAAACGCTTCCGATGACAATACCACAGGAACCGACTGGTTTCTCGCCTACCAGAGCCTGATTTACGACCACGCTGAACTTTTCTGGCTCTGGATGGACGGCGGCGACTCTGCCTTCGTATACGATCCGGTGCAGATCGGAAACAGCTATAAATGGGTCATGTGGATGGACCTTTCCGCCTCTGGACAAACTACAACGTCCAGGCAGGAAATGCCGCTCCGCCTGTTCAATTCGGAATCCGGTTACAAACAAGTCAAATCCGAATTTAACAGCGCCGTGAATAATTTCCTCAGCGACATTGACCGCAATCATTCCGATGCTGTCGTTGCCATGGAAATCCACGACAAACTCTGTAAACAGATTACCTACAACGACGCGGCAAACGCCTCCGACGCATTCTTCTACGATCCGTCGCACACGGCGTACGGAGCACTGGTCAACGGAAAAGCCGTCTGCGATGGCTACGCCCTTGCTTATTCGTATCTGCTGAAAAAGTGCGGAATCAGCTCCGCCGTTGCACTGGGATACGTCGGCAGCAATGCGCAGACCGGCGGACACGCCTGGAATCTGGTAAAACTTTCCGGTTCCTGGTATGAAGCAGATGCCACCTGGGATGATAATGACACGAACAACAGTTACGGTCACGATTTCCTGTTCATCACCACAAAGCAGATCAGCAGCCAGATGCCGGGAATCAAGGCCAATACGGTGCACCACCGCGACTCTGCCGAGCCTTATAAGAGTCTGAGCAGACTTCTTCCGACCGCGACAGCGACACACTTTAATCCGTCTTACATGTCAAAGTCTGGACAGACACTGAGCGACAACACCGATTCTGAAGGCAAGGCTGTCAGCCTCGGCGCTGTCTACAACAATAAAATTTATCCGTTTACCGCGGCACCTTCTGCATCAAACGGGAAATGGACACTCAAGATCGTGACTTCGAACCTGAAGTCCGACTCCAATGTCTATAAGGCGGAAGGCGTATCCGCATCGGATTCTTCCCTGCTCGCCGTTCCGACCTGGAGTTCCGCATCCCGGACGCTGACCCTGAAGCTGAAAGACAGCAGTTCCTCGTCCGCTGCAGCTTCTGACACTGCCGGCAGCAACGCAGTCAAGGTAAAAGTCGAATATGACAACGGCGCAACGGGAACCATTACTGCCAATCTCACCGTCAAGGCCAATGTCCTGGCGGCGCAGAGAACCTACACCGGAAAGACACGCTCCGCATCGTTTGTCGTGACAACCCTGAACGGCGCAATCGTCCCGTCCTCCGCATACACCGCAGTCCTTTACAGCGGCGCAGTGGAACCGGGAATCTATTCCAATCTTGTTACCTTCAAGGACGGAACGCTCTACTCCGGAAACGGCACTAAGCTCGTCTGGATGACCGTAGTTCCACGCACCGCCAGCATTACCGGCGCATCCCAGTCCGGCAAAAAACTCACGGTCAAGTGGACAAGCGTCAATAATTCCGCCAGCGGATACCAGGTCGAAGTCTCCAGCAGCAAGTCCTTCTCCGCGTCTTCTACAAAAACCTATACCGTGAACGGCTCCTCGGCCAGCAAGCTGGTCAAAGCCCTCAGCAAATCCGGAAAATACAAGTACGTCCGCATCCGCGCCTATGCCATCGGAAGCTGGCACGGCCTCTCGGCAAGCAGCGAGAGCATGAAGAAAGACGGCAGCGCAGCGACCCTGTATTCCAAATGGTCCTCCGCAAAAGCAATTTCCGGCGCGGCTTCTTCAAAGGCAGCGTAAGCGCAGGAGAGATGCCGAAAATACAGCGATTTCACCGCCTGCGGTAAGTCTGTTATCGAAAATCTGTCTACACGTTTATTGGGAACTCCCGAAGGCCTGGAAAATCAGCCTTCGGGAGTTTTCCATCTTCATCGGACGATGGGTGCTCTACTTCAGCTTCAATTTCTTTACGACAGACATCTTTCCATTCGTTTTTCCATTCTGAGCACGAACCTTAACGTAAATGGTCCTGCCTTTTTTCGCGGTAAAGCTATGGCTGAGTTTCTTCGTCTTCACAAGCTGCTTGTACTTTCCATTTTTCGAGGTTCGAACGTAGAGGCGGTAATATTTTGCGTTTCTGACCTTCTTCCAGCGTACAGTTATCTTTCTCTTATCTTTGACGTATTTATTTCCTTTACGGTATTTTACCGCTTTTATGGAAGTAAGCTTACCCCTGCCGACGGTGATTTTTTCCGGCCTGGAAACCTGTGATTCCTTCGACTCGATTTCGCGGAGGTTCGCTTTTGCGATGGCGAGGTCTGCGATGGCCCTTCTGAGATCCTGTTCTGCTTTCTTCTGTACAGCCTTTGCCTCTTCAAGCGCTTTTTTCTGCGCCGTGCGGTCCGCCGGAACAGTTACTGTATGGCTGCCACAGCTGTTTCTGGCATTCTGGTATTTCTTCATTGCCTGCGAAAGTTCTGGATAATTCTTATAGCTTTCCGGATTGTTCAGGGAAATCTTGTTTGCTGCATCAGCAGAAGCCGCGGCCTTCTGAAATGCTTTCTCACTGTAAAAAACATCGATTTTCAACAATCTGACCGCATCTTCAGCCCAGTTCAATTCAAGTTCTGCATTATCAGAAGTTTCCTGCCATCCTGCTACAGCTTCTTTTGCGGTTTCAAGAACCTCTGCCTTTAAATATTGTTTGTTTACCGCCTTCTTCAGGTTCTCTTCTGCCGCCTTAACATCTTCCTCACTTTTCTGACCATCCGATTTTACCTGATTCAGTTTTTCCTGTGCGTCCTGAACTGCTTTATCCGCTTCGGATTTCTGCTCTCTCACTTTCTTCAGCGCTCCTTCTGAAACAGATAAATTTTTCTCTGCATCTGCTGATGCCGCTGCTTTTTCCTCCAGCTTTTTCTCTGCCTTCTGCTGTTTTTCTTCTGCCTGCTTCTGCTTTTCTTTCGCATCTTTCCTGGCTGCCTCGGCATCGGCCTTTATTCCTGCCAGAATATCTTTTGCCTTCTGATAATATGGAGCCGGATCTGTACCGTAAGAGATTGTTCTGGTCGTATCCTTCACGGCATCGAGTGCTTTCTGGGCGGCAGCAGTCTTCTGGACAGCCTGATCTCTGGCGGTCTGCCTGCGTTTCACTTCCTCCTGCGCCTTCGAATACGCTTCTTTCGCTTCTGCTTTATTCGCAGGCTTCACCGCAGCTGCAGCAGCGGCCTTCACCGAAGCAGATCTTCCGCCTGCTGCAGACGAATTGTCCGCACCTGGCGTCGTATCCGCAAACACCGGTGCCGCGGATCCCGCTGTCCCGGCTGTCACCATCACACCCGAAAGCACTACGGCTGCTGCAGCGTTTTTTCTGTTCCTCTCCATCCTGTTTTTCTTCATCCTTAACTCCTCTCCGTTATGACTGATAATGATTGGATCGAAACCCATTTCTAATAATATGAATACTCGCTATTTTTCGATTACTAATATCTGCATTCATATTACCGTCGTTATTTTTGTTACCTCTAAATAGTAATTTTTGGGGTTCTATTTTGCTTTGCGTGCCGTCCAATCCGTGTCTGTCCGCATATCATGCGCCATTTTCGTGCGAAGATCAACACGAATAAATATTAAGTCGTTAAATTCATCATGAAGACACCGGATTTTATATGGGAATTTTATTTACCGCTGCTTTCTTCGGATGGGAACGCTTTTTTCTCCTCATCCGAACTTTTCCTGCTCTTCATATGCAGACGGAATGTACTCCATGCGCCCATCCGAATCACATATAAGAAGAGCCGGGCAGGAGTTTTCATTCGCTCCTGCCCGGGCTGCTGTCTGCTAACTATATGAAACTGAATGCTGCCTCACTCACCTCCCATCCTCATCCTGCTGCAAGTCTGTTACGCGGCATCCTTCAGCGAAACGCCGGAATCTGTTTCCGCGCCGGCTCCGGAAGAATCACTGGAATCGGTGTAATCTGCCCACTTGCTGGTCCAGTTATCGAAGCGGGTATCATCTGTCCGGTACTGTGCGAGATTGGAATCTGTGTAGTAGTCATGATGATGATCCGTATCCAGAGAATTTAATTTCCCGTAGCTGACCATGAAGTACTTCCAATTAACCCGCGTTCCGTTATCCATCCATGTAGTGTCGACATTGTACCAATTTCCATCGATCTTAACAATATTCCACGCGTGATCGCCTGAATCGTACAAAATGGTCTTCACCGGAACATTCAGATCTTCCAGAATGTATGTATAGGCTTTTGCATATCCTTCACAGATTGTTTTCGGATTATCGTCCAACAGAGTGTGTTTGAGGCTGATATCCGCTTTTGTATAGTCTCCAGAATTATATGTATCATAGTCATAGCTGGTATGCTTGACCATCCATTCCGCAGCGAGCCTGGCCTTCATCAGATCCGACGAGCTGTCGGTAATTCCCATCTCTTCCTTGATCTGGTCAACTTTTTCATCCAGCGCCGGATCTTTAACATGAATCGTAATCGTATAGCTTTCCCTGCCAGAAGGCCCTTCATCGAACAGTGTGTATGTACTGTCTCCCTGCTCCTGCGCTATGATGTAGAGAACTCCGGGTTCAGTTGATTTCCCACATACTATAGCATTAGCATGATAATGTTCCCAACCGGCTTTCTTTCCTTTCCACCCTTCAATATATTTACAGGAAATTTTTTTCGTTTCTCCAATATTCAGAGTTACGGACTGCGTTCCGATTTCATAATGCCCGTATTCCGGCTTCATGTAATAGCTTTCAGTCTCGGACCAGTTCCCGGCCTTGTCACCGTTCAGCGCCCTTACCTTGACAAGGATGGTTTTGTCGTATCCGGTCGGAAGTGTGTAACCGCTGCAGCTGTCGACATCCGCGGTCTGCCAGTCGTCATCGCCGATCTTGTAGCTCATCTCGTAAGAGGTCACCCTCCCGGACGGCTCATCCCAGCTGACGGTCACTGTGCCATCGCTGCTGCCTTCCATGCTGATGCCGGACGGCACGCCAGGGGTCTGGCTGTGCGTGTTCTCTCCGCTGTCTTCACTTGTATCGGAAGCATTATCCTGAGAACCGGAATTGCTGCTCTGCGCGGTAACCGTCTTGAAAACAGACGATACAGCGCCGGCTTTCTTTGTGCTGCCTCTGCGGTTATAGGCGCGGATCTTTACCTTCAGCAGCTGATGGTATCCCACATCAATCCGGACTGTTGCTGATGAAGTAAGTCTGGTCTTCCAGGATCTGCTGCCGATCTTGTAATAGACTTTATAAAGCGCAGATCCGGTCGTATTAGCTGGTCTGTTCCAGCTGACGTAAACAATTCTTCCATATTTTGAGAAGGCAAGGTGTTTTACCGTGCCCGGTGTTTTCAGACTCGTCTTCTTTCTACTTGATCTGGCGACTTTTACAGAATTCGCCTGGTGGATTTTATTTGTCACTGCGGTCGCTGCTGAAGCGGTCATGGCCGACTGCGGGAGCAGCAGACAAAGCGCAATCGGCAAGGTAAATACAAATATTGCGGTTCTCCGCCATATTGTTTTTGATTCTGTCATATTGATCTCTCCTCATGATATTAAGTGCAGGATAAGGTATTATCTGATGCAGGAGAAGCGCTCTCCTGCATCACCAGCCGGCTTATCTGGAAAGCTGCTTCATGATCTGACTGTAGGTCTTTCCGGTGCGGATGTCGCCGTTATCCGTAAGCTGAATGCAGGTCAGTCCATGATATCCACGCTTTTTCAGAGCTTCTTTTCCTTTCTTGTACTGTTTTTTCCCTGTTTTCACCAGCGCCGTGCCCGATGAATTGATTTTGTAAAATTTTTCATCAATATACTGCGGACGGTCCAGACGCTCGTAGCTATCTAAGGAAATTGATCTGTAACACAGTTTATTCTGCTTTGGAATATATTTCCAGTTAAGTGAGTAATCCATCATGACAATGTCCCTGATGAGGCGGTGAACTTTCCCGTTCGCGTAAGAATAAACACGCAGAGTCTGGTCATTAGGGCTGACAACGAGTTCCGGGGTGCTGTCGTTATTGATATAGACCAGTTTATAACGCGGAGTACTATACTCTGAATCGGCCTTATAGTGATTCTTGATCACTTTTTTATATGCGCTTTTATAGGCCGGAAGGGAACTGCTGTCCGAAGTGCTGCGCTGCATGGCGAAGGCTGGCATCACGCTGAATGCGGATACCATGACGGTAACTGCTGCGGTTGCGATACTTACTGCTGCAATGGATTTCTTGTTCGTGATTCCACTCATGTTCATTTCTTTTTCTCTCATTTTCATTTGTCCTTTCTTGTTTATTCTGCTTTCTTTAAACGTCTTCATTATGTATCAGTGCCTCAGCTACTCGGTGTAGTTTGCCCAGTCGTAATTATCGTATTTGGTATCGTCACTGCGGTATTGTACAAGATTAGGATCGTTATAATATGCATGCGGAGATTTCTCCCAGAATTTATCCATAGAAACCATCTTGGTATAGCTTGTCATAAATTCATCCCATTGACGTACTCCATTGTTTACTTTCTGATCGTCGTCCATCCAGGTGACATCTACGTTATACCAATATCCGTTAATTTCTACCTGGTTCCATTCATGATCTCCTGCCATATAAGAAATATTTCTTACCGGGACTCCGAGCTGGGTCAGAATATAATTATAAGCTCTCGCATATCCAGCGCACAAAGTTGCCGGGTTATCTGTTAAAAGCGTATATTTAACATCGGCCGATCCATTGCGGCTGTAACTGAAATGTCTGCATTCCCATTCCGCAACGAGTTTGGCCTTCATCAGATCAGACATGCTGTCCTTGATACCCATCTCATCCTTGATCTTATCGACCTTTGCCTCCAGCTCTGCATCTAGTACAGGATCTATTACACGTATAACAATGGTGTGTGCCTGCTTACCCGATTCATTTTCTTCATAGAGAATATATTTTCCTACACTTGCTTGCTTTCCTGTAATATGAAGAAGCCCGTCTTTCAGATATACAATAGAATTAGCACCTTCAAATCTAGATCCTGCCTTTTTTCCTTTCCATCCTTCAACGTACTTACATGGAATCGTCTTCGATTCGCCGATCTTCACGGTTACAGAATCCGTACCGATGTCGTAGTATCCGTACTCCGGCTTCATGTAATAGCTCTTGACCGCGGACCAGCTGCCGGCCCTGTCGCCGTTAAGCGCCCTTACCTTGACTAGGACGGTTTTGTCGTATCCTGTCTGAAGTGTGTATTCACCATGGATGTCAACATCCGCAGTCTGCCAGTCGTCATCGCCGATCTTGTAGCTCAGCTCATAGGAGGTCACATCTTCAGGCGGTTCACCCCAGCTGACGGTCACTGTGCCATCGCTGCTGCCTTCCATGCTGATGCCGGACGGCACGCCAGGTGTCTGGCTGTGCATGTTCTCTTCGCTTGTATCGGAAGCATTATCCTGAGAACCGGAATTGCCGGCCGACGCGGTAACCGTCTTGAAAACAGAAGATACTGCACCAGCTTTCTTTGTGCTGCCTCTGCGGTTGTAGGTGCGGATTTTTACCTTCAGGACCTGATGGTATCCCACATCGATCCGGACGGTTGCTGATGAAGTGAGTCTGGTCTTCCAGGATCTGCTGCCGATCTTGTAATAGACTTTATAAAGCGCAGATCCACTTGTTTTTGCTGGTCTGTTCCAGCTGACATATACAATCCTTCCATTTTTTGAGAAGGAAACGCGTTTTACTGTGCCCGGTGTTTTCAGATTCGTCTTCTTTCTACTTGCCCTTGCGACCTTGACGGAATTCGCCTGCTGGATTTTATTTGTCCCTGCGGTCGCTGCCAAGGCGGTCATGGCCGACTGCGGGAGCAGCATCATGACGGATATTACAGTGAGCAGGATGACGATGCTTATCCGCCTTGCGAGATTATTTTTCGTGTACGATTTTCCCATCATAAACCTCCTGAAAAGATGTTCATACAACATTGACAGATGCAAATTAATATATTATCACTTTCTCAATAAAATATAATCAGATTTGCTCTATTCCATATACATTATCGACTTTCTTTCTGACCATGCTGATCATAAATACGGCGATAATTCCGAGGGAGATCCACTGGGAGGTGCTGAAGCACAGGAAGAATCCGCGTACTTCGTCTCCCCGGAAGAATTCCAGGAAGAAGCGGAATGTGCTGTATGAAAGCAGGTAGGTCCAGAGCAGGGCCTGTCCGGATATTTTCTTTCCGAGGTAAATCAGCAGGATGACCAGCAGAAAATCGAAGCCGGCTTCCAGCGGCTGGGTCGGGAACAGGGTCACGCCGTTCGGAGCAATCAGGGAATGGTGGTAGACGATACCGAATGACCAGATTCTGCCATGGCAGCAGCCTGCCATGGTGCATCCGATTCTGCCCATTCCGGCGATCAGCACGCCTCCCGGCAGGATTGCGGGAATATATTCCCAGGGATCCAGCCAGAAATAGCGGGTGATCATGGCGGCTCCGGCCAGTCCTCCCAGCAGGCCGCCGTAAAAGACCATTCCTCCTGCCAGCAGTGCTTTCCACTGTCCGGCCTGGATCAGGCTCACTGCTTCCGGCAGGGAAACAGCCAGATAAAGCAGTTTGGCGCCAGCCAGAACGCCTATGCAGGTGAAGGTCAGAATATAAATTGTATCGTCTGCGTCTACGTGATAACGGAAGCGGGCGAGCAGCATCGACATGACTGCTGCCCCGAGGAAACCCGATACCATCATCAATCCATATAATGTAATATGCACTTGATTCCTCCTGTTCTGTTCCTGTCGTATATGAGATTTCTGATTTTTAGCTCCAGGATGAGCCGAGTGCGGCAAGGGACCCCACGCAGGCTACACAGGCAATAAACACCAGCGCTCCTCCGATCAGTCCGACCAGCGAAAGGACAAATCCGGCTGTACGGGTTCCTCCATTAAATCCTGCTTTCTTGGACTTGGACGCGAGGACCAGACCGATGATTCCGAAGAGGATGGAAAGGAGGCTGGAATACTGGAAGAACCAGCACACAACGGCGATGATTCCCAGAACAAGTGAAGCGGTTGCAGCTCCCTGTCCCGGGATTTTACCGTTTCCTGAATACTCATTTCCTGCGTTCTGATAGGTGTTGTAATCGTCATAACTGTCCTGTCTTCTCATTTCCGGAAATGTGTTGTTTTCCATGTTTGTGTTCTCCGCATTTCTCTCAGTGCTGTTTACGTTTCTGTTCTGAAAATCTCTGTTATCCATTGTGTTTTCCTTTCTTTTTTCATGAATGGTGTCCGGCATCCGGTGCATTCTGCGGATGCCGGACGGATTGCTGTTATTTGTTTATTTATGATGAATATCGCTTATTTTGCTTTTACGATCTTTACGGAAGAGGTCTTTCCGAGCTTCTTTCCGTTCAGCGCGCGGACCTTTGCGTAAATGGTTGTACCCTTCTTTACGGTGAAGCTGTAGCTGGTCTTGCTGGTCTTAACTGCCGGCTTGTACTTTCCGTTCTTGGAGTAACGGATGTACAGTTTGTAGCTCTTGGCGTTCTTGACTTTCTTCCAGCGTACGGTCACTCTGCGCTTATTGCTGACGATTTTTCCGCCCTTGCGGATTTTCGCCGAGGTCATGGATGTGATCATGCCCTTTCCCAGTGCGGCTTTTGCATTCAGGCTGTCCAGGGCGTGATTGACAATGGTCAGGTTGGCGATGGCTTTGCTCAGATCCTGCTGTGCCTTCTGCTGGGCGGCTTTGGCTTCCTCCAGTGCCTTCTTCTGGGCGGAGCTGTCTACAGGGCTGGTGACCGTGTGGCTTCCGCCCTTCTTTACAGCATCCTGGTACTGCTTCATGGCGTCTGCGATGTCGGAATAAGCGGCGTAGCTGCTCTGGTCATCCAGGCTGATTTTATTCACTTTTTCTGCTTCTGCCTCTGCTGCGCTGCAGGCGGCATCTGCCTCTTCAAGCGCTTTCTTCGCTGTCGTTACAGCCTTCTGCGCATCGGAGACGGCCTGTTTCGCGGAACTCAGAGCCTGCTCTGCGGAATCCTGTGAAGACTTCGCGTCCAGAACTTTCTGGTTTGCGGCTGTATCTTTCTCCAGAACGTCCTGAGCAGTTCTCACTGCCTGGGCGGCGGCATCTGCCTTCTGCTGGGTGTCCTGCACAGCTTTCTCGGCTTCTGCTGCCTTTGCGGATGCAGCATCCTTCTGCTCCTGGGCGGATGCGGCTTTCTGCTGAGCGGCCTGATCGGCGCTCTCTGCCTGATCCAGCGTATTCTTCGCCTGCTCCACTGCGGTCTTCGCTGCCGTGACTTTCTGGTTCAGGGAAGAAATCGTCTCGTTCGCGTGGCTCAGTGCATCTTCCGCCGTGCTAAGGGCATCCTGGCTGGACTTGACGGAAGCGTTCGCATCGGACAATGCAGTTGCTGCCTTGCTCTGTTCAGCCTTTGTCTGCTCCAGTTCTGTCTGGGCGGTCTTCACACTGGCTGCGGCCTGATCGGCAGCTTCCTGATTCTGCGCAACTTCATCGCTGAGCTTCTGGTATGCGGTCTGGGCCTTCTGATAATCTGACTCAGCCTGCGTGACCTCTGCCTGGACGGTCTTCAGTTCAGTGGCCTTGGCGGCGGAATCTTTCTGATTCTGCTCGATCTCCTTCTGGACGGCTGCCGGGGCCTTCTGGGCCTCTGTCAGAGCAGTATTGGCGTCATTCAGGGCGGTCTGTGCCTCGGTCACATCGGACGGTGCAGTTTTCAGCGCCTCCAGCTGGGCCTGCGCCTTGCTGACCTTGGCCTTTGCCGCGGTGACGTAAGCGTCCAGGTCTTTTCTGACTGCCGCTGTATCCACGCCACCCTTCTTATACGTAGTGACCAGATTTGCGGAAGTACTGTATCTGGAATCCTGAAACTTTGTATTTACCTGTGTGATAGCTGCCGAACTGTTAGTGGCATTTTTAATATTTAAGTAGTGACCGACTTTCTGGTATTCTCTTTCTCCTCCATCGTATTTCTCCTTTTCTGCCGTATACCATCCGGCAAACGGGTCCTTATAGCCGAAGCTCAGATTTTCACACTTCAGCGGGCAGCCGGCATTCGACATATAGGTCTTGACAGCAGCATCATTAAATACAGAGTGGTACAAGGTGTAAGAACCCACCGCTGAGCTGTAGGCGGAGAATGCCATCAAGTCGTAGCTGAAGGTCAGAGGTGTGGTCAGTCCTTCCTGATTTCTGTACTGGTTCAATTCATCCACATACGCAATTCCCTTCTTAAGATTGTCAAGGGAGTACGCCGCATTGACCAGGCTCTCAATTTCATCTTTATGCTGAGCATACAGGGCCTTCAGCGTGGTGGTAACTTCTTTATTATTCTCGTCCGTGTATGTAAAGGTGTTCTTGTCTTCATTGGCAATCAGGTTTCTGATATCACTGATCTTCAGTCCGTCCTTTGCTTTGCTCTCGATGAAGTTCTTCCCGGCATTGTTGTAGGCATCCTGGGCCTCGGCCAGCGCGTTCTGGGCGTCTGTCTGGGCCTGTTTCCATTTCTGATTGGCGGCGTCCAGGTTTTTCTGAGCCTGAGTGACTGCCTGTTTTGCAGTTTCCACGCTGGCATTGGCTTCTGCAAGCCTGGTCTTTAACTGCTCAGCTTTCTGTGTGAGGGTGCTGCTTTCCTGCTGGACCTTATTTAATTCTGTCTGCTTGGTGTTCAGCGTGCTCTGCGCCTGATCGGCCTTTGTTTTTGCTTCCGCTGCAGCTTTCTGCTGAGCGGTGTAGCTGCTCTGTGCCTGCTTCGCCTGATCCAGCTTAGTCTGGGCTGCCTGAACGGCGCTGTCGGCCTTTGTCTTGTTCGCCTCTGCAGTCTGAACTGCAGCCTGGGCGCTGGCAAGATTCTGCTCCGCGGTCTTTACCGCGGCCTTTTTATCGGAAACGGAAGAGTCGTTTTCTGCCTTGCTGAGTTCGGCCTTTGCCGAGTTATAGTCGGTCTGCGCCTTCTGGTAAGCGCTTTCCGCCGCTGTCTTCGCGGCTGCGGCCTCTTTCGCTTCTGCCTGGGCGCTGGTCAGTGCCTGCTGGGCCAGGGTAAGGGAATCGTGCACATTTTCTGACGTATTCTCCGCTTTCTGCAGGGCCTGATCTGCTTCGCTCTGTTTCTGCTGGGCATCAGAGAGACTGGCCTTATCGTTTTCCAGCTTCTGGGCGGCGTTTGGATTTTCCTTCAGCGCCTCTTCATAAGCCTGCTTCGCCTGGTCGCGGTTCTTCACGGCCTGATTGTAGGCATCCTGCTTGGCCTTCAGATCTGCCTGGGCTTTCTGCTGATTTTCCTGCGCCTGCTTCTGCGCATTCTGTGCTGTGTCCTGTTTCGTCTTCGCGTCGCTCTGCATTTTCGCGAGTGTATCCTTCGCCTTCTGATAATACGGCGCCGGATCGGTTCCGTAGGTTGTGGATGTCGTGGCGTCCTTTACGGCATCGTAGGCTTTCTGTGCCGCCTCAACATTCTGGTCGGCCTTAGCCTTGGCGGCCTGCTTCTCCGCTACATCAGCCTTCGCTTCTTTCACGGCCTTCTGAGCTTCTTTCTGCGTGGCCGGTTTGGCGGAAGTCTTCACTCCGGTCTTTTTCACAGCCGGTGTCTTGCTGCCCGCTGCCTTGCCGGCTGCCGCGCCAGTGTCTGCGAATACGGAGACGGCAGATGCCGCAGCTCCTGTTGCTGCCATGACTCCGGACAGTACGACGGCTGCCGCGGCGTTTTTCTTGTTGATCTTTTCACTGTTCTTTCTCATTGTTTTCTCCTTTCTATGAGCTTACAGTTCAGTTTTCCATTTTCTTCCTTTAACAACCTTCAGTACCATGGCGGTAATAAGAAGGAATGCAATAGCGATTCTGGTTTTCTTTGTCATCTTTCTGACCTCCTTTTTCTCACCTTTCACTTAATAGATGCAGGCGGTCAGGCCGAGGTTCATTTTATTTTTGCTTTTTTTGAAATTTTTTTGAAAACCCATGATTTTTCCGCGGACAAAAACTGAACTCTGCAAGGAGACAGCTTGAAAATGGCTGAATTCCAACGGTTTTGCGAAGCACCAGTAAATTATAAAGTTCTACAGATTTCCCGAAAAAAATCTGAGAAATAAATGAACTTCGATTACTCCCGAAAAAAACCGCGTACAGATAAGTGAGATCGATGTTAAAACAGACCGATGGATATGCCAGTAAACACGGCCGAAGTTGAGGTATAAGCAGATTGCTTCCGGAATAATCCTCACACAGGTGGGCCGGGCCGTGGCGGAGTTAAGGTGGGCCGGATTACTCCTGAGAATAGTTCTTACATAGATAATCCAGACCTGCGGACGAGGTATACTGTATTACCCCGGGAAAATCACTACACAGACAAACCGAACATATGTTCAAAATATCAGATAATTACTGAAAATCCAGCAAATGAGCCGGGACTGCAGTCTAGGTATACCGTATACACATATTCTGGTTCTGACTTTTCATCCATTCTCTCCTGCATTCCCGCTGATTTGTTAATTCTGCAGATGAAGGTATAGTTGTAATCGTAATATTCTGTATAAAACATGTATGTATATGAATTACATGATAATTTCCGGCCCCGAGGTCGGGAATATCTTCCTGAATCCATCATTTCCCGACTCGATTTTTTTCCAGTCGGGAAATTCAACTGAACAGGGCGTTTTCCCGACTTTGTATCTATCTGATTGTACACTAAAATATGCATTGTGGATATATATTAATTTATATGCATGTTTACTTGTGTATTCTGTATAATAAACACGGTTAGTCTATATGCATCGCTGGAAACGGTCACGGGTGTTGTGTCATAATCCTTCTTGAACAAAAGTTCTGATGATCAGATGCCCCATATTCGGAAATTGACTGCCGCAAGGCGTTTTTCCGAAATTCCTGGGCCAGAAAAAGTCGGGAATTCGATGGTCACAAAGAGCTTTCCCGACCTTCATTTTGTGCAAGTCGGGAAAGCCCCACCTCTTAGTCATTTCCCGACTATTTTCGGTCATTTTCTACGAAATCAGTCTGAATAAACCATGTATAAGTATATTGTATACACGTGTTTCCGATTTCTCAACTTTCTGTTTTCCTGGTTTCTGTTTTTCGAGTCATATCGTTCGTCTTATTCCTATTCATCTTCAGCGGATCGAAAACATCAGTTGTCTGAAAACAGCATTTATCGGAAGATAGAAAACCGGCAGCCGGAGAATCTTCTCCGGCTGCCGGCTCATTATTCTACATATTCCGCGGACTCTGACAGGTCCGTTTTCCTGCGGAAAACCGCCTTTCTCTGCGGTTTTCCATTACTATATCGGATATCTTCCGTACACCCTGAAACTCACAAGGCTATTTGCAAAGCTTCTCGATAAAGCTCTTTGCTTCTGCCTCGGAATGAATTCTGGTCCAGCCGCTGAGTTCCTGGAAGCTTCCGGACTTTGCTTTGCTCTCCATCTGACTGTAGGCCTGATTACCTCCGGAATTTTCTTCAAAGTTCAGCATGCCCTTCGCCGTGTTTTCTGTTGAACCATCATCTGTACTGTCAGGTGTATAGCTCTTCGCTGCCGCTTTGACAAGTTTCATTCCGGATGAAGTCAACTGGAGTTCATAAGCACCAACAGGTGCATTCGCTGTTGTTACCTGTTCTGCAAGAGTATAAGTTCCGTCAGCTATAATATATCCATTGTTATTCACATACATCTTTCCATCCGCAACCAAAGTCGGGGTTCCAACAATGCGCCCATTTAAATATGTGACCATGTAAATATTATTGCCATTAACGGTTCCCTCCTGATCCCTAAAGAATATTTCCGGAACGCCATCGTTATTAATATCTTTTGCAAGCAGATCAAATTCTCCATTCTGATCAATCTGCTTGATTGTCTCATCTGGATCAACGTCGATATCATTGGTTTCCGGATCGCCGGTTTCAACTCCCGCTAGTGGAAAATCACCTTCCGTAAAGAATTTCAGATAAGCATCTTTCCAATTATCAGCATCAACGTCCTTCTTTATATTAACACCAGAAAGCATCAGCAGATTTTTCAGCTCACTCGTATAGGTATACGTTTTTTCACCTTTAGAATCCTCATCGCCGCTCAGATCCGTGACCCGGAAAGCATGGGACGGACTTACATATTTACGTTTCACCTCCGAAGGTTCATCACTTGAACTGGAACTGGATGCTGCCTGATAAATCATAGTTTTATGATCATTATTGGATTTACTGTACTTATATTCCGTTCCGCCATAGTATCCGTCACCCGATGAATCCTCCGCCATGTAGGCAATCCGGATAGTCTTCAGATCCTTCGTCGCCGTTACCACCCACGGATCATTAACCGTACCCTGGTGGATATCGGTGATGACCTGCACATTATCCGGCGTGCGGACGACAATATAGGTGGTAGCACCGGAACTATCTGTCGAATAATTTTTGGCAGAAAAGACGATCATATCCGGAGTGCCATCACCGTCAAAATCCCGGGCAATGTACGGCGCATCTATAGACGACAGATCATAATCTGTTCCAGCATCATCTGATGACATCTCATAATTACTCTCCGCTGAGGCCATTTTAGTATACAGCGGTGTTAACACATCGCTGTAGCTGCCCATGATTTCGGCCTTGGACAGATTGGACTTCACATCCAGCGTCTCTGTTCCGGAATTTTTGCTGACTTTCCGCTCGATCGCGTTCTTGATCGGGGTTTTATGATGGGCGGCGTAGAATGTGTATCCGCCGAATCCGCCTCCGGCAACCAGTGCCGCCGCGATAACACCGGCGACGATTTTTTTCGCGGCGCCGCTGCCGGCCGCTTTTCCGGCTGCCGCTGCCGCGGATTTTCCAACGGTTTTACCGGCCGTACCGGCGGCATCCTTTACAGCGCCTTTCGCAGCTGCTCTTCCGGTATGTCTGCCTGCACTCTGGGCGCCCTGCGCTGCGCTTTGTCCTGCGCTCTGCCCGGCACCATGTCCCGCATTCTGCCCTGCGGCATTTCTCGCCGCGCGGCTGGCATGGATGGCCTGCTGCCTCTGTTCCATTGCAGAATTTCTCACCATGCGGTCCGCCAGATCCGGCGTGGAGCTTCCGCTCCCGCCCCGTACGGCATGGGACGCTCCGCCGACGGCCCGGCTTTCAATTCCTTCTGCGGCTCTTCCTGCAGCTCCGGCCGATGCAGCGCCCGCTCCGAGCGCGGATGCTCCGGTAATCGCCTCCGCCGCTTTGGAAAGGGCAGACTGGCATCCTCTGTAAACCGCATGGGATGCGGCACTGCTCATCTGGAAATCCTTCGGCAGATTTGCCAGAGACTTATGCAGCAATGCAAACGGAAGTGCCAGAACGTGCAGACGAACATCGTACTTCTTCTCGTATGCTTCGATTTTTGCCCGAATGGCCTCTCTGGCCTTAAACAGACGGCTCTTTACCGTTCCCTCACTGATCTGCAGATAGGTAGCGATATCCGCGACCGACATCTCATCCAGATAGTAGAGGCAGACAACTACCCTCTGCTTTTCCGGAAGTTCTCTGACCACCTCGCGGATAATTGCGCGGACTTCCTCCCTGTCCAGTTCATTTCCCGGCATCAGCGATTCATCGTCATCTTCCATGCGGTCAAAGAAATCCGCACCCTCTTCATCGTCATCCTTGGTTACGGTTATTTCCTTTCCGTTTTTCCGGTAAAAGGCGTAAATCTTGTTTCTCAGAATCGTCTTTCCCCATGGAATGAACTTATCCGGATCATCCAGACTGCTGATCGAGTTGATGATCTGAATGTAGGTATCCTGGATCGCATCATTGATCAGCTCCTCATCTTTTCCCGCCACCATGCAGGCATAGCGGTAGAAGTCATCCTTGCTGCGGATAAAGATCTCATCAAACGCATCCGGTTTTCCGTTCTGATACTGAACGACATAATCTCTCAGTTCCATATCTTTTCAGGTTTCCCCTTGTCTCCTTTTCTTTTCGTCAAAATCAATACAATCCCTGCTATTTCAAGGAATACATCGTATACTTCACGCTATATTCGGAGCTGTCCGTCAAGTCATCTACGGCCTTGTCCGGCGAAGTGAATTCATAACAGAACATTGTGTAGGCATCTGCCTTCGGCTCCAGGGACGTGGTCATGTTCACATCGGTTTCCTGCTCAATATCCGCATCATTATAGGTAAAATCGGTGACGGTAGAATTAAACGGCCCGACGAGGACGCGCACATACCTGGTTACACTGGAGTCCAGAGTATCTCCGTCATCATCCGTATAGACGTCCGGATCCGTCTGCATCTTATAGATCAGAACCAGGTAATCCGCCTTATTCTTCCCATCCGCCTTCGCGAAGTAGGAGGAATACAGGCTGCCTGATTTATATTCCGTGAAATAACCATCGGAATTTTGTATTTCTTTCGATACAACCTTCTCCGCATTGGATATGAACTGCGCGCCCTTCTGCTTCGCTTCTGTCCCGTCGGCATAACGCACGTCCAGTCCTTTCACGGTGAAGGATTTGCTCTTATTCAGTCCGACGATCCGGATGTGCAGGTCGCTCTGCAGCCGGCGGAGCTTCTGATTGTCATAGTGCGTTTTGATCGTCACCTGCAGGGAGTCTCCGTTAGCGATATTCTTCTTCTTGCTGTAGGTCATATAAAGACTGTTTTCAAACTCCGTCCACTCCGTTTCTTCCCGGGATGCACTGAATTCGCTGGTTTCCGACTTTTTCACTGTCTGCGGCGTTTTGATACTGTCCACAGCTTCCTGTGCGATCTTCGCCTCACCGCTGAATCCCTCGATGGAGCCCGTCTGGAAATGCAGATTCTTATCCAGGTCGATTTTCTCCCGCGTGAAATAGGAATGCGCGTACATACCGCCTCCGATGGCGGCAGCGGCCAGCACGATGATCAGGACGATCATGAGAATTTTCTTCGCCAGCCGGCGGTTCCATTCCTTTGACTCGGCCGGTGCGTCATAATCATACAGATCCTTCTGCGGCGCCGGCTCCTCCTTCAGGGCCTCGCGGATGATGGAGGGATGCGCCTCTCTGCGCACTTCCCTCTGCTCTTCCTGCTCTTCCCGGTGGTCCGGCCCCACAGCCCTTCCGCCGAGGAAATCCCTGTTTTGATTCTTTACCGCGCGGTTTTCCAGATTATCGGTGTTTTCCGCAGATCTGCCAGACAAAAAATCCCCGCCAAGGTCCTGGCCTGGATGCTGGCCGGCCGGGCTTTCATCATGGTCTTGCGCATTGTTTTTTGTCCGGGGTGTGACAACGGCTCCGCAGTAGATGCAGTAGGTCGAGTTGTCACGAATTTCTCTTCCACAATTTCTGCAAATCATGATAACTCCTATCGCATGCCGATTCTGACGGTCATTTCAATGTTTCCGAGACGGATCTGGTCGCCGTCCATCAGGTAATACTGCTGATTTTCCGGAAGACGGTGTTCGCTTAAGTAGGTTCCCTTGACGGAGCCCAGGTCCATGATGGCCAGCTGTCCGTTCACGCGGTCGATTCTGCAGTGGACCGGAGAGATGCTGGAATCCGGAAGGTCGTAGGCTGCCTCGTGCGGGTCGCTTCCGATGGTTGCCGGGAAGCGCATGATGCCGATGGAGAAGCCGTCTCCTTCAAGGCGGAGCGCCGGGGCACTCGGCATGACGCCGCCCTCACTGCGGGATCTTCTCGGTGCTCTCTGCGTCTGCGGTCTTTCATAGTGAACGGCTGGTCTGGAAGCAGCGACTTCATAGACGTGCGGGACCCAGCCCGGCTTCTTGAATCCGGTGGAATCGAATTCCATGATTTCTGCCGGCAGGTTGATCTGGTTCTTATCCAGAAGATGGATGATCCACGGGGCGATGATTCCGATGAGGAAGATAATGAATATAAACTTCATTCCAATTCCGCCGTGAAGAATATCTAATAGAGCATCTGTTATTGAAGCAGTTAAATAGTTATCAGACGAATCTTTTGGTGTAATTGCAACAATACCAATAAAAATTACTACCCAGGTCGCAATGATCATGCCAAAATCAACCCACAGCCACCTCCTGGACAGCCTGCAGAATTCATCCTGATTATGATTTAAAAACAGATACATCAGCGCGATCGCGATTCCGATGATCATGACATATGGAAGAACTGCCAGAATATAGAAAAACACTTCTATCGTCAGGTAAGCTCCACCCGTACTCGCGTTATCAAATTCCATTCCGAGCAATTCATTCGCGTCAGTGACTAGTCTATGGACTATAAAAAGACCTTTTGCGCCAGTGACACTCTTTGCTCCTGCAAATACTTCCGATTCTATGCTCAGCCACGGCATAAATAAGAA
Organism: uncultured bacterium; assembly: GCA_905214225.1. Classification (GTDB taxonomy): domain Bacteria; phylum Bacillota; class Clostridia; order Peptostreptococcales; family Anaerovoracaceae; genus Aminicella. The sequence goes on from CAJMLL010000022.1 coordinate 25,193, forward strand.
TGCGATGGCGATCAGTCCGTCGATGATCATCATTCCGATTGTCCGGATGTCGAATCTCCTGTTCATTTTCTTTCCTCTCTTTTTTATTCTTGCTTGATGCTAGATGTTATTTGATAATTCCTGAAGCGGCCAGCCGGAGAAGCTTCCCCGGCGCCGCCTTCTGTTTTCCTTTATTTTCTCATTCCTCTAGAACTGTACATCCTGCACGCTCCAGCCGTTCTCGCCTTCCACATCAAAGTTGTATGCGTGGTTGATCCGGTGCTTGTAGTTTTTCATTGCTCTGCTGCATGGAACGCCGGCATTGCACTCTGCGATCAGAAGGTAATACTTCTGGAATCCGTTCGTGAGTTTTACCAGCTTTACTCCGTGATAAAACTGTGCGTTGACGACTGCCTCTCTGCGACTGCCAAATGTCTGAATATATGTGGACGCGCTGCCGTATGTATCCTTTCTGCTATAGCAGGACTTCGGATTAATTCTGATCGAACTGTCATATCCACGGCTTCTGGTAATGTAATAGGATCCTGAGAATTCCGGGTCAATATAAACGACTGCGTGATGGTCAATGTCGATCTTTCCCAGATCCTTTCGATATTCATAGATCGTGGTATGGCTGATATGATCTCTCTGAATCACTTTTTTCCCGGTTATCGCATGTGCCGGGATCAATGACATGGAAAAGACCATGATCATGACCAGGATTACGGCCAGTCTGCGGATTCTTCCTGCTGCGTTTTCTTTTCTGTTTTCCTCTGTGCTGATCTGTGTGAACTTCATTTTTCTGCTCCTCTCTTCTTCTGAAGTATTGATTATCGTATTTCATGCAAGGCTTTTTCCTTCCTTACACTTAATAGATGCATGCCGGAAGCTGCAGGTTCATTTTTTTTGGAAATTTTTTCGCAGTTTTTTTCCGGTTCTGAGGAGCAGTAAAAATAACTGCCCCTCACCTCTCATTTAATAGATGCAAGAGGTGAGGGGCAGGTTCACTTTTTCTTTAATTATTTTTCAAATAAATTAGTCGGCAAAGTAAAGCATAGCTTTTCCAAGTCCAATTTTTCCATATGTATAACCCTCGGCTCCCTGAATTAATAATCTGTTTACTCCACGAAGATCAATTTCAACCTTCTGCGGAAAAGCCGCACTTACACATGAGACAGTTTTAATAAGGTTATTATGGTTGTTGCCGTCACTGGAGTAGAATGAAATACTGCGAGTATTCCCTGGATCATGACCATCAAGATATCCGACATAGCATGTCATCTTTGAATATTTCCCATGCAGATTAAAATATGCATAACTATTATCTTCACCATACATATAGAATCCAGGAGCATAATTGTCACCAGCCATAGTTAACTCTGAAGATTCCCATCCAAATTCACTATATTTATATGGAGCCTGATTGACATCCTTAGGAGAAACAGCTTCGTTTAATGGAATATAACCAGTATTGGACAGTGAACCATTGCGTCTGCTGTTATACCCACGTACCCGGAAAGAATACCCCTTTCCCAAGGTTAAACCTGAAATCGTATAGTACCTCTTACTTGTGGTCTTGATCAGGCTGTAGCTGCCGCCGCTCGCTTTCATATAGAGTTTGTAGCCGGATGCGTACTGGGATTTTCCCCACTTAACCTTAATGGTTGTCGCTCCTTTTCTAAAAACAGTCAGATTTACTGTTGTCGGCTTCTTGGCCTTGGACGCTGCATGTGCGGATTCCGCAGTGGCCGGGATCATGGCGATGAGAAGTGCCGCTGCCAGCAGCAGGCAGGCTGCTGCTCTGCTGATTTTTCTAGTCATAATTTTTCATCCTTTCTCTCTAATTCTTTATTTGAAATAAATGACTGACATATGTTTCTTTTCTCCTGAAGCATTCAGGAGACCATATCGGGCTGAATGTAATCGGCTTCGATGCAGTCTTCCCCGGCAAGATCGCGGATGTCCAGCATCCGCAGAATGACGCCGAGCATGTCGTCATCTCCCTGCATAAAGCAGTGTACCGCCCACGCAAATTTCTGGTCTTCAGTCAAGACGACCACCTCCCGTTTTCCTTTTCTCTGAATTTTTTCAGATGCGGAAGAAGGGAAAATGTATTTTCCTTCCTTTCAGAACGCTGCCGAAGACCAGACTTTCTCCCATCCGATTATTCGGTAAAACTCCTTGTTCTCTACACGTTCCGATCATAATTTTACACGAAGTTCAATACACTTCTTATTTTGTACCCTTCTCCCATAAATATCAAGGTAAAATAATATATTTTACACAGATCGGATAAGGATATCCTACTGTGCAGAATAATCATCCAATCAGCTACTTCGCATCAATATAGTGCTCAGATGAATTTCAAGTATTCTATTTTCTCTGTATCCTAGCAGTCAAATCCTGAATCCTGCAGCAGTGAACGGAGTTCATCACAGGATTTATAAGAATGCACGTCTTTGGCTTCCGAATCACCGTCCCATTCTAAGCAAATTCGATGTGCATATGGCGCATTGACATATTTCTCCTTAATTGCAGAAGAAGAATCGGAGTCTGTACCGGAAGACTTCAAGTAGATCATGGTCTTGTGATCATTCGGCGAAAGCTGATATGTATATTCTCTTCCTTCTGAGTAGGTCAATTCAGACGATCCGCTGTCACCAAAAAATGCCAGACGGACGGTTTTATTATCAGAAGTAACAGAGATTCGTTCACCTGTATCATTATTATAAATCGGATGCTTATCCCGAATTACCTGCACACCACTTGGAGAATTCAAAATAACATTCGTTGTAGCCGTACCATCTGCATCATAGTTCTTTGTATCAATTGCGATCAGATCTGGCACTCCGTCACCATCATAATCCTTTGCGAAATAAGACTGTGGCGTTGTAACAGCAGTATTACTTCCATCATCTGGATCTACTTCATCTGGATGTTCTTCCTTATAGTCGTTTTCCAGCTTTTCCTCATTGCTAAGCAATTCACTGATTGCCTTGTCGTATTGATTCATGACGCTCTGATTATCCGATGAAGAGCTGTCGGACTGGCTGTTCTCGGACGTCTGGCTATCCGTCTGCTGGCTGTTCTTCTGGGCCGGCTCATTTTTGTCTGTCTTCACGGCAGAATGCTTGCCTGCCGATACAACGCCCTGCTTCGGATGAGTCTTGGCGTTACTGTAGGCATGCCAGAGATAACCGCCGAATCCGCCGCCGGCTGCCAGGGCCAGAGCGATCACGCTGGCGATAATTTTCTTTGCTGCGCCGTTTCCGGCCTTTCCGGCTGCCTTCGCGGCTCCCTTCGCCGCTGTCTGACCGGCTCTTCCGGCTCGTTTTGCGGCTTCGCGTCTCGCTGCCCGGCCGACGGTCACGTGTTCAGGCGCAGGGACTCCGCCGGATTCTTTCATCAGGCGGCTGACGGTTTCCGGGGCTGACTCGTGAGCGCCCGCCGGATTTCCTGCTGCGAATCCGCCCTCTGCATGGCCTGCATAGGAGCTGCCCTGCATGGAAGCTGCATCCGGGGTCTGCGCGGAATCTCCCGTCCAGCGGTCTTCGGAAGACGGCGCTGCGTTACTGGAGTCCGCGGCATGGCCTGCAGCATATCCGGCTCCGGCCGCCGGCTCTGCTTTTCCTGCCGATCTTCTGATCAGCTGGTCTGCTGTCTCTGGCTTTGTGCCTGCTCCGGCAGATCTGCCTGCAGGACCGGCCTGAATGTTCTGTTTCGGCGCTTCTGCAGATCTTTTCACCAGACGGTCTTCCGGCGAAGGCGAAGCCGTTTTTCCTGCGGTATGAGAAGGTCCGCCAACGGCTCTTCTTTCCAGAATATCCGAGGAGTTTCTTTCCGGCCTTCCTGAAGACGGTTTATGTTCGGTATTCACGACTCTGTGTTCTGCAGGATGCTCTGCCGCGTGGCCCGCCTTTACCGCCTTCTGTGGTCCTTCTGCGGCCCTGTGCGCCGGATGCTCTCCTGCGTGATGTACGGAATTTCCTTTTCCAGCCGCATCAGATTTTTTACCGGCAGCACTTCTGTGGGCTTCTGCCGCGCCTCTTCCCGCAGCTCCTGCAGCTGCCGCGCCGGCCCCAAGGGCGGAAGCGCCGGCCGCCGCTCCCGCTTTCTTTCCAAGGGACGACTTGCAGCCATGATAAACGGCATGGGATGAGGCATCGCTCATCTGGAAATCTTTTGGCAGATGGGTAAGAGACTTATGCAGCAGTGCGAACGGAAGTACGAGAGCGTGCAGACGGACGTCGTATTTCTTCTCGTATCCTTCGATTCTCGCCCGGATGGCCTCTCTGGCCTTATAGAGACGGCTCTTTACGGTTCCCTCACTGATCTGCAGGTAGGCGGCAATGTCCGCTACAGACATTTCATCCAGATAATAGAGGCAGACCACCACCCTCTGCTTTTCCGGAAGACTGCGGACAACATCCCGGATAATCGAACGGACTTCCTCCCTATCCAGTTCATTTCCCGGCATCAGCGACTCATCCTGATCTTCCAGACGGTCGAAGAAGCTGGCGCCCTCTTCATCCTCGTCCTGAGTCATGGTCAATTCTTTTCCGTTTTTCCGGTAGAAGGAATAAATCTTATTTCTCAAAATTGTCTTTCCCCAAGGGACAAACTTATCCGGATCATCCAGCCGGTCGATAGAATTCAGAATCTGGATGTAGGTATCCTGCATCGCGTCGTTAATCAGTGTTTCATTCTTTCCTGCCACAAAATAGGCATAGCGGTAAAAATCATCCTTGGTGCGGAGAAAGATTTCATCAAAGGCATCCGTTCTTCCGTTTTTATACTGCTCTACATAATCTCTCAGTTCCATTGTTTTCTGCGGGCTTCCCCCTGCTCCTTTCCGTTCTTTATTTAATAGATATCATTTGGCATTTTATAAAGGGTATACTGATAACTCAATTCATCCCCGTTATGGAGTGAGTGGAGTACATCCTTCTCGCTGTCGAATTTCATGACATAGGCGTTCATATGACTATCAACTGGATCCTGTGATTCTGATTTTGCATCTATTACAAAATCCTCATCATCAACAGACAGTTTAGAATACGAGGTATCACTGACACTGGTATTAAACGGCCCAACCAGGACACGCAGATATACCGGATCATCCAAATCGCTGTCCCGCTCCTTGGCTTTGTAAATCAATACCAGAAAATCGACGGCATCCTTCTCCTTATTCTTTGCGAAATATGTGGATACCAGCTTCGGATTCGCGTAGTACTGATAGCCGAAGTACTTTTTCTCCTGGAAAAACCTCTCCATATTCGTCCTTGCATCCTCAGCAAAGGAACCTCCATCTTTTTCCGCCTGCTTTCCATTCTTGTATCTTCTCGGAATGCTGGTTATCTTTTCTTTCTTTGTCTTACCGATTCCGACAAAACGGACATGGAAATCATCTTCGACCTGTTTCACTGCCTCTTCGGAGTAGTGAGTATTCAGGGTCATCTTGATGGTATCCCCGTTTTTCAGATTTTTCTTTTTGTCGATGGTGACGTAGAGACTGTCCTTAAAATCACTCCACTCGGCCTCATTCTTAAATTCACTGTAATAGCCGGAAGAATCCAGACTTCCCATGGTCTTCGGATTCTTGACCGTGAATTTTGCCCCTCCTGTAATCTTCGCGTCACCGTTGAATCCCTCGATGGACTTCTGCGGAATCGTCACGGTGCTGAGAATGTCAATCCGCTGGCGGGAGAAATAGTCGTAAGCCCTGACACAGGCGATAATTCCCGCAATCAGCACGCAGATGATCACGATGATGGTGATGATGCGCTTCCGCGGCTCCATAGCACGGAAACGGTTTACCAGCACCAACCCGGATGCCGCCGCTGCCCGGCTCCGGCTTTCCATCCGGCTCTCCGGCTCATCCCAGTCCCCCTCAAAGAGGCGGCCCGCGCTCTGCTTCTGCCCTGCTTTTACGCTGCGATCGGCATCAGGGTTTCCGTCAGTCCGCGCATTTCCGCCGGCATTCCCGTAAGCCCTTCCGTTCCCGGCATTCCGGCCCGACTGTGCATCCCGCTCTGCATTCTCGTAGTGAGCACTCCGATTCGCACGCACATAGTTTTCCGCTGCCGGATGGCCGCTCTGCGGTTCTTTCTTATGAGAATCATCAAAAACTCCATCAGTTTCCTGATTATCGATGTATTCTTCCCAGCTCTCAGGATGACGATTTTCCATCTTCTCTGCTTCCAGATTTTCTTCGGGCGCCGCTGTGCTCTGATCGGTCGTATCTGCTGCAGACTTATTCTGATCCGCACTTTCCGGCTGATCATCCCCAATTAATGCTCCACAGTATATGCAAAATGAAGAGTGATCCGGGATCTCCATTCCACAGTTTTTACATTTCATAGCTGCTCCTCTCTTTTCTTCAGCATGACAGTCAGTCTCTTTTTCCTCTGCCTGTCCCCTTACACTATATAGATGCAGCCAGTCAGCCGGAGGTTCATTTTTTTTAAAAGAAAAATGGAATTATTTTTTCGTTCATATATTGATTACATTTATATAACCCTGTAATCAAATTCTTCACTTTTTCACCATATAGTACATATGATCATCTTCTTTTTGTATTATGTCAAGACGTTTCGGGATTTTCGGGGAAAGGAAATACGGATATGCCCTTAACAGAATGCCATAGGCTGCAGATATGTTATGGAAAGATGACTGTACAAATGGAAAAGAGATAGGGTATGCTGAGCACCCAACGACCGGATAGAAGACGTTGTCGGCATCAGGCAGCCGGATAGAAAACGTTGTCGGTATCAAGTATACAACATACCGAATCCAGATGTACAGGTATATTGTTTTCAAACTCGTTCATTATTTGATTATCGTTCGGAAGCCGGATGGAATCGGACGATTTTCCGACACTGAAATTTTCCTGTCGGAAAATCGGTCATTCGGGGGAGATTCCCGAACGTGTGCCGCCCTCGTGAAATTCTAATGTTCGGGAATCTCCGCATGATCGGGCGGTTTCCCGAAGCTTTCCTCGTCTTCGAGTTCCCAAATTCGGGAAACCGGACCGCTGAGAGGGAATCTCCGAACTAGTGTATTTATACATGAACATTACAAAACTCCAGAATTCCGTATACCAGTATACGCTACAGCCTTCTTATATCTTTATGTATTTATCGTTGGAGATTCCCTGATATCAATCGATTTTCCGACACTAAATTTTTTTCGTCGGAAAATCGGTCATTTGGAGGAGATTCCCGAACGTGTGCCGCCCTCGTGAAATTCTAATGTTCGGGAATCTCCGCATGATCGGGCGGTTTCCCGAAGCTTTCCTCGTCTTCGAGTTCCCAAATTCGGGAAACCGGACCGCTGAGAGGGAATCTCCGAACTAGTGTATTTATACATGAACATTACAAAACTCCAGAATTCCGTATACCAGTATACGCTACAGCCTTCTTATATCTTTATGTATTTATCGTTGGAGATTCCCTGATATCAATCGATTTTCCGACACTAAATTTTTTTCGTCGGAAAATCGGTCATTTGGAGGAGATTCCCGAACGTGTGCCGCCCTCGTGAAATTCTAATGTTCGGGAATCTCCGCATGATCGGGCGGTTTCCCGAAGCTTTCCTCGTCTTCGAGTTCCCAAATTCGGGAAACCGGACCGCTGAGAGGGAATCTCCGAGACACGCCGCGCTCCTCCTTGCCGGGTGTGTTTTGTCAATGGCGGCGTTCAGCGGGAACGGCCCCGCCCTCGGCCTCTGCAATCGCAGTCTCCACCAGCTCGGCGGTTTTCCTGTGGCTGGATTTCAGCACGTCGGTGTAGACGTCTGCGGTCACGCGGATGCTGGTGTGGCCCAGGTGCTCGGACACGATTTTCAGGTCCACGCCCTGGTTCAGGAGCAGGGTGGCGTTGGTGTGGCGCAGGCAGTGGGGCGTCATAAAATGAAAGGGCGTGCCGTTCACGCGTTTTTTCATGGCATGCCAGACGGCGGAATCACAAATGTAATCGCCGTGTTTTCTGGAGAAGACCAGGTCCGGATGGTGCAGAGGCTCGCCGGTCTGTTCCGCCTCCTTCTGCTCCTGCGTATGCAGCTTCCACTGATGCTGAAGCAGCTGAAGGACCTGTTTTCCGAAGGAAATCTTACGCGTTGACCCCTTGCTTTTCGGCAGGCCTACAGCGATTTTGCCTTTTGCCATATAAATCGAACGGCGTATCATGATTTCCCCGCCGGCGATGTCCACGTCCTGCCACTGCAGGGCACAGGCCTCCCCCACCCGCATGCCGGTCAGCAGCAGAAAAGGAACCAGCGTGTCGATCGTCTCGTTTTTCTGGAACAGGGCGAGGAAGCCCGGGATCTCCTCCATCGTCAGATAGCGGCGCTTTTCCTCCGGAAGGCCCTTTTTCGGCAAAATAACCAGGCTGCAAGGGTTCGCCTGTAAATAGTGCATCCGCACGCCGAATTTCATGACGCTGCAGAGGGCGTGGAAGGCGTTCCGGGCGATTGTCGGACGGTCTTCATAGAACTTGCAGAAATACAGGGACAGAATCCGGTTGTCGATCTCGGACAGCTTCATCTTTCCGAAGGCCGGCAGTACGTGGTTTTTCAGATTTACCTCATACACCCGCATGGTGGATGGTTTCAGCTCATAAGGTGCGTAAACTCTCATGAACTCACGATAGAGATCGTCCAGCTTCATGGAGTTCTGCCCCTGCATATCCCAGCGGCGGCGTTCTTCTTTCAGCACCCTGCGGATTTCTCGCTGCTTTCTCTGTGTTTTTCCTGCATCTGTTCTCTTCATCATGCTGCCTCCTCTTCTTCAAAGAAAAATTACTTACTCACATACTTCCATGTTATCCATTGTTTATGCAGACATCGCAAGCGATACAGCGCAGCAGATTTTATGAAATTTACCAACAGCTTTCCGGTAATTCTCAGCCTGTTTGAAACGGACGTATTCCAAACAGAAATTCTTAATGGCAGCGTGGGAAATAATTTACAAAGCAAAGACGGTCAATGCCGGGAAAGTCACGGACTGAGGATTGATATTTTGACAATAAAAAAGAGGTCATCGCCCTATGCTCATTCAATCTTAGTGCAACGGCCCCTTAATGCCTGATTGTTAAAGTTACCCTGAATACTATTATCCAATTCTCACATATCGCGTACTTCTTCCGCCGCCTTCGACACGCACGTATCCTTTCTCTTCCAGAGACTTGAGAATCTTTCTGATCTTATACCGGCTCATTGAACTGCGTTCCGCGATCTGAGTCATGGACAGGGCCTCAGCATGATCCAGTAAGTCATACAATTTCTCTTCTTCCCTTGAAAGTGGAGTTTTTGTCGGAATGACGGGAAGTGCAACACGGATTACATTTTCCGAAATATGAAATGCCGGCTGGACTATCCTTCCGGCATAAGCCTCGCGAATTCGCGGAATTCCTGTTCCCAGGATTTCCACAAGGTGCAGACGGAAAAACACATTGCTCAGAATCGGATTCCGGAGAGAAGAAAACTGGCCCTGCAGATACTGTTCCCTCGAAATATCTCTCGGAAGACCGCCCGGGGAAACAACTTCCGCCCGATCAGGAAAGAAATACATCCGGATTGGCTGCGCAGAATCCCATGTCCGGTGCATCAGCGCATTGGCAATCACTTCACGGAATGCATCTTCAGGAATTAATTCGACTTTATCTCTGTACATTCCTCTGATTTCTTCATACTGATAAGCATCCTGATACATTTCCACCGCTTTATCCAGAATAGAAAGCACAGATTGATGATCGACAATTTTACGTTTGAGAATGATATTGATCGATTCCCCGAACTGTGCCGCATCAATTCCAGGGAATGAATTTTCGTCGGACAGCAGTTCCGCTGTGTTGTTGAATCCATGATGATCCGTGTACAGATTCAGGGTTTTCAGCACCGGCTCAGTTGCCGCAACACCGATTTCACGCTGCAGCATACGTTCCAGAACAGAAAAATGCAGCTCCTGATTTCTGGCCGGCAGTTCTTCAAAGCGAAGATGTTCACCCTGCAGAATCAGCCTCTTTAGTTCAATTGTGTCAACTTCAATCGTCGCTGAATCGTTGCGTTTATATGCTTTCGATTTATACAGATATGGTGTGTGTACACCCTTTCGAACCTCCAGTGTCACCGTCTGATTCTCATCGTTTACCGACAAAGTGTAATCTGGCTGAGGGGAAATACTGTCGTTGATACGATTCTCAATATCCAGACAACTTTGACGAGGATCCGCCAATCCAGCTGTTTTTCCACTGTCATCAACACCAAAAACAATTTTCCCTCCATCGTAGTTCGCAAAGGCACTGACTGTTTTCAGGAATGAATTCGTAATGTTTTCTTTAAACTCCAGACTTTTCGTTTCCCGAAGCATACACATACCTGCCTTTCCTCGTTATTTTTAGTTTCTATATCTTAATTCTACTATTCTGTGCGAATTATTTCAATACGAATAATTTTCTATTCGATATTCATATCGAAATTATTAGGAAAAAACGCATTCGTTACGTTTACTTTCGACACGGTTAATTTTTCTGTTCGATATTTTTCGGCACGAACAGGAATTACACCAAATTGTATGTAATTCCCGATGGGAAACGGTGTTTGTACATCCACGACATTAAATCTCATTTTTATTTTATGGAGGTATAACATGACAAGAACGAAAAGCTCTAGAGCGCTTCTCAGTGTTGTACTTGCAGTACTGATGGTCGCAGCTTTCATGCCTGCACTGACGTATTCCTCCTTCGCTGCAACAGCAAAGAAGGCTACTAAGGTTACAAAGCTGACCCACACCGGTGCCAAAGTTTATGGTAAGGTTGGAAACAAGTACGTACTGAAGTACAAGCTGAGCCCGAGCAAGCTGACTTCCGCAGCAAAGAAGACAGTCTGGAAGTCCAGCGACAGCAGCATTGTTAAGGTTTATTCCACAAAGAGCAACCGTGCAGCTGTAAAGGCAAAGGCAGAAGGAACAGCAAAGGTAACTGTTTACACAAAGGCAAACAAGAAGGCTAAGACAACCTGGACATTCAAGGTTACTAAGAAGGCCGAGACAAAGACAACTCTGACAGGCGTTACAGTTTCTGCTCCGAACGCTGCAGATCCTGCAAAGGAAGTCAAGGTTGGAACAACTCTGCACGCAAGTGTTGCTCCTACAGACGCTAAGGACGTTACATACCAGTGGTATGCAAACGACACAGCAATCTCCGGAGCTACATCTGCTGATTACACAGTAACTGCTGCTGAGTCCGGAAAGACAATCACAGTTAAGGCTACAAGCCAGAACGAAGTTGCTTCCACAGCTACAGCTAAGGTTGCTACAGTAACTCTGAAGAATGTTGCAGTAAGTAAAGTAACAAAGGATGCATCAGGAAAGGAAACTGTTAGTAAAAATGCTATTTCTACACTTGCAGTAGGAGATGTTCTGAGAGCAGTTCCTGAAACTGATCCTGAAAATGCTAAGCTTTCCGATATCGCTGACGTTCAGTGGTATAGAGTAAGCAAGGCTGGAAACGATCAGAAAGTTGACACAGCAATCTCCGGAGCTACATCTGCTGATTATACTGTAACTGCTGCTGATAAGGACTATAGCCTGAAAGTAAAGGTTACTCCGAAGGCTGGTGTCCTGGGAATCGCACGTACAGCATTTGCCGGAACTGAAGCTGTAAAAGTATCAAATTCTGCTAATGTAACAGCAACACAGAAGGATTCTACTGCTACAGTAGGAGATACTCTGCAGGTTGTTACAAACCCGACAGCTGCTTCTTCTGCACTGACATATCAGTGGGCTTATAGAGCAAAAGATTCCGATCCATACACAGCAATTTCTGGTGCAACATCTGCAACATACAAGGCTGACAAGGCTGGATCTTATATCGTTTATATTGCTTTGAGCAAGTCAGAAACATATTATAAGTATACTGGCGATGCTTCCCTTACTTTCACAGTAAAGGATGCACCGAAGGCTCAGCTGCCTGCAGTATCTGTAGTTAACAGTGCTGCTGTAAAGGAAGCACGTTCAACTACTCTGGTAGGAGATCAGCTTACAGTAAGCGTACCAGGACTGGCTGCTGGTAATGATTACACAGTTAAGTGGTACATCAAGGGTGGAAACACTGACGGAACTGATAAGGAAGTTACCGCTGATGCAAACACTAATGGTGCTTCTTACACAGTAAAAGATGCTGATAATGGTAAGACTATTTATGCAAAGGTTGTAGGCAAAGGCGGAAACTATGATGGAGCCAAGGCTACAACATCTGAGTATAAGGTAACTGGTAAGAAACTGACTGGTACAGTTACTATTACAGGAACAACTAGTGTTGGCAGCACACTGACACTGAATGGTGTTAATGCTTCCAATATTGGTGTTGCTTACTCAATTGATTGGACAATTGTTGATGCCAATGGAACAAAGATTGCTGATATCGCAGACGGTGCAAACAAGACAAATGTTACGGTACCTGCAACTGCAGCTGGATATAAGATTAAGGCTACTGTAACTGGTATGGGAGACTATGCTGGTTCTACACTGACAGCTACAACAGCTAATGCAATCGGTGCTTAATCAAAGTAATATCAGTTGTGATATCCATTCCGGGCGGTTTTCCGCCCGGTTTTTTAGTGTGCAAAAATGCTGGCACGAAGCAACGGATTATATAACTTTGTAAACGAGTTAGATCCTGCTAACTATTGTGACTGTAGACACAGAAAAACCCCGGAAGACGCAGGGCATCTCCCGGGGTGTAACATCACCATTCTCTGGGAATCTTACTTTACAATGTAAGCGTCAAAGCTAATGCACCTAACATACACTGTTAAAGTTTGAGAAAATACTCCCATGAGGTGATCGATCATGACCGCCTGTGGGAGTATTTGACTTTAGCAGTAATATGTGTTTGCTCCCTCAGTCAGCAGCAGATCACCAAGAAAGACGGTAAGCGGTATACTGTAATGTCTGCTACTCCAGTCAAGAGCCCTGTAAAATGCTGTCAACAAAATGTTACAAGAATTTACAGGGTGATGTGAAAGGGGCATACAGAGCTAACAGCCAGCCCGCATCTGTAGATTTGATAACCCGCTAAATTCCGCGATTGGCAGCAGCTAAGATGTCCAGTTTTCATAAGATTCTCTGAACGTTATTTATGAATCACATATTCATGGATTACACGATTTACCGTAAGCTGTTTCGCCTCTATTAAAACGTCCATGATCTGACTCGCTTGCATGTCCAGGAACTGCCCGATACAATGTCCATAGAAACCTGAACTTCATTTTTCAAAAAAGAAAAGACCCCAGAGAGTAACATTCTAAACCCATCGTTTCTCTCTGAGATCTCCTCAAACCATGATTATTGTATCAAACTATCGGCTCCGCCGCAACCAGAATAATTCCACATTCACCGTCATATCTCTGGAAAAATCGATTTGCCCTTTCTGCGGAGGCGAACTGGTCTACCGCGACCGGCGGCGCAGAATCATGCGCGGATATTCGGAAGAGGTTGATTTCCTGTAAGCGTCAAAGCTAATGCACGTTGACTGCAGCAGTATTTACTGAGAAACTAAT
>CAJMLL010000023.1 GCA_905214225.1 uncultured bacterium
CCTATGACCTCCTGCTTGTAAGGCAGATGCTCTCCCAGCTGAGCTAAGCGCCCATCTTCATTGTCAGGATCTGAACTCCTGAACACATTTATTAAGTTTACATGAAATCGATCAGCTTGTCAAGAACTTTTTTCATCCGCATCATGTGGTCTGAAGAAATTCTGTAAAAACAGAAGCGATTTCCTGTGTCCCGAACACCCTTGCGCTTGGAACGTTATTTATACTACCGCGTATCAGCTCCGATGTCAACAGATTTTTTCATATTCTTTTCAAACAATTTTCCTTTACGCACAAGCTGTTTATACGTTATACTGAAAACGCGTCATTTATTGTGCGTATTCACAAATTATTATCACATTTTTTGGTTATGAAAGGAGATTTTATGTCTTCTGCATTAGGAATTATCGGTATTATCCTTGCAGTCGCCTTCCTGATTTATTTTGCCTACAAAGGAATCAACGTGATTCTGCTGGGCGTGATCAGCTGTCTGATCATCATGGTTTTCAACGGCATGCCGGTCATTAAATCGGTCAACAAGGTCATGCTTCCCGGTGTCTGTACCTACATCACGGCGATGGCGGGCCCGACTCTCATGGGATGTCTGATCGCGGCCTTCTATGAAACCAGCGGCGCAGCGCGGTCGGTGGCGGATGCTCTGTACCGCCTCTTCACCATCAGCGCGCGCAGACGTCAGAGAGAATCCGGCGGCAGCGAGCCTGTCATGCTCAGCCCGCTGCTTTCCATCCTCATCGTCTACGCCATCGGTGTCACCCTGTCTTACGGCGGCCTGAACCCGGTGGTCATCCTCTTCATCCTTATGCCAGTGGCTTCCGACGTATTCGAGAAGTCCGGCATCCCGCGCAGCATGCTTCCCGGAATCGTCCTGGGTGCTCTGGCCACAGCTTCCTGCAGCATGCCTGGCACCACGTCCGATCAGAATATCATCGCTTCGCAGTTCCTGCACACCTCGGCGATGGCTGCTCCGATTCCTGGATTTATCGGCGGCGCCTTCGTTCTGGCTCTGAACATCACCGTCATGAACCATCTGGCAAAAAAGGAAATCGCAAGGGGTCATCTCTACACACCGCAGCAGCGTGAGCTGAAAATGACTGATGACAGCAGAAAGCCGCACTGGCTGATTTCCATCATCCCGATGACTTCCACCATCATCGGCTACAACGCGTTTAAATGGAATATTCTCGCCGCTCTGGCTCTGAACGTCGTTCTCTGCCTGGTCCTCTTCTGGAGATATCTGGGCGGACTCAACGGCTTCGTGAAGCTCCTGGAGCCGGTTCCGATGCAGTTTGCCCAGCTGGTGCTTCAGGTCGGCATTCTGGGAAGCATCGGTGCCGTTGCATCCGCGTCCCCGGCCTTCCCGGTATTAACCCACGGTCTGCTCCACAGCAGTTTCCCGGGCCTCTATAAGGTCGTCATCGTAATTTCCATCATCACCGGAGTCGGAGGATCCGGTCCTGCCGGCCTTACTGCGTCCCTTCCATATATGAAGCAGACCTTCGCGCAGATGGGAATCAGCATGAACACCCTGCACCGCGTTGCGGTATTCTCCAGCCAGACCCTGGATACCCTGCCGACCAACCCGGGCTACATCATCTCCACAGGCATTGCGGAGGTATCCATTAAGGAATCCTATAAATACGTATTCATCAGCACCGTTTTAAACACAGCGATTACGGCCTTCCTCGTCGCGACCCTGCTGACGATTTTCCCTGGCTGGGCTTAGGGACAAAATTTACCCGGTCAAGAGACGGAAAACCGCGCGTTGCCATTTGGGATTTTACCAGTGTTTTCAAAACGCCCGCCAGGAGTTTAGAAAAAACAGTTTCGGAATTATAAAATAATCGTGGTTCCTCAACGGATTGAAACGTGCACATTTTAATTGCACGTACATGAACAGTTAAAAAGCATGAAAATAGCGGGGATTGTCAAGATTCCCCGCTATTATTGTTTGATACAACAGGATAGACTTTCCGCGATATGACTTCATCTCTTTCCAGTTCCCGGAGCTGCTTGCTCAGCATCCGTGCTGCTGCGCTTGCAGAGCTTTTCCTCTAGTCACGCAGCTGAAAGAAAAAGGGACCGCTGCCCTGTTCGCATCCATGCGCAGGGCAGCCGTCCCAAACAAACCATAAAGAAACAGGACAGAGCGCCAGTTTCGCATATGCCGGCCGCTCCGTCCTGTTCAGCTTTTTGCCTGTCCCTATGATTAACAAGATGGGCAGGATTATCTTGACCGCAAAGGACTGGGTAAGATATCTATGTTTTGAGAGTTAATAGAGAATGTTTATTTAGAAACTATTCCCATGATCCGGATATGCCGGATGATCCCTTGCTGTTTGTTTTTTGTCCATGAAGGACTTATTCTACGTCCTGCAGAGCGGCCATGTCTTCTTCTCCGGTCCTTACCTTAACAACATGAAGGACGTTGTAAACGAAGATCTTTCCGTCTCCGATATGGCCGGTGTAGAGGGACTTCTTGGCGGTCTCTACGACCTTGTCGACCGGGATCTTTCCGACGATGACGTCGATCTTGATCTTCGGCAGCAGGGTGTTGTCGACGACGGCGCCACGGTAACGTTCGGTGGAGCCTTTCTGGATGCCGGAACCCATGACCTGGGTCATGGTCATGCCGGTTACGCCCAGTTCGTTCAATGCCTTCTTCAGGCGGTCGAAGCGCTCCATTCTGCAGATAATCGTCACCTTATGCATGCCGGTAACGGCGGATTCTGCTCCTGCCGCGGCGGCTGCCTGCGAGTTGATTTTCTGCACTTTGACAGCGGCGTTGATCTGCGCGTCGGATGCATTCTCATAGTCTTCTTCACCGAGGTCGGTGTTTTCGTTGACGTCCATGGTGTAGTCGGTGGCGTCCGTAATGGCGAATCCGGAGTATGCGGAAGCAAGTCCATGTTCGTGGATGTCCAGTCCGTCGATCTCGACTTCTGCCGGGACACGGAGTCCGATGCTCTTGTCGATGATCTTGAATGCGATAAACATAACGATAAGTACGTAAGCTAATACACTGACAATTCCCAGTGCCTGGATGCCGAGCTGGTGGAATCCGCCTCCGTAGAAGAGTCCTTTTCCGACGCCGTCTGCGCCTGTGGAGAAGAGTCCTGCAGAAAGTGTTCCCCAGATTCCGTTGGCTCCGTGTACGGAGATTGCTCCGACCGGATCATCGATCTTCACTTTATTATCGAAGAATTCTACGCTGAATACCACCAGGATTCCTGCGACGAGGCCGATGAAGAAGCTTCCCACCGGTGATACGCAGTCGCACGGTGCTGTGATGGCAACCAGTCCTGCAAGTGCAGCGTTGAAAGTCATGGAAACATCCGGCTTTCCGTAACGGATCCAGGTGAGAATCATGGTTGTGCATGTCGCAACGGCTGCAGCGAGGTTGGTGTTCATAAATACCAGACTCGCGGAGATGGCGCCGGCCTTGTCCATGGCGACAGTAGATCCTCCGTTGAATCCGAACCATGCGAACCAGAGGATGAATACACCCAGTGCGCAGGCCGTCATGTTGTGGCCCGGAATCGCCCTTGCATTTCCGTCTTTGTCATACTTTCCGATACGAGGTCCAAGTATTGCGGCGCCGAGACAGGCAATCACGCCTCCAACCATGTGTACGCAGGTGCTTCCTGCGAAGTCGTGGAATCCCAGCTGTCCGAGCCAGCCTCCGCCCCAGATCCAGTGGCCGCTGATCGGATAGACAAAAAGTGAAATGACGGCGGAATAAACGCAGTATGCCTTGAAATTGGTACGCTCTGCCATGGATCCGGACACGATGGTTGCTGCAGTTGCGCAGAACACGGTCTGGAAGATGACGTAGCACCATAACGGCATAGTCTGTGGAACCACGCTGTTTGCGGCGGTATATGTTCCTCTGATCAATGGATCAAAACTTCCGATCAGTTTTCCGGTTCCTCCGAACATCAGTCCGAAACCAAGAAGCCAGAAGCACGGCGTTCCAATACAGAAATCCATCATATTCTTCATCAGGATGTTGCCGGTGTTTTTTGCACGGGTCAGTCCCGCTTCACATAAGGCGAATCCCGCCTGCATGAAGTAGACCAGCGCTGCTGCAATTAACACCCATCCTACGGTGGTGACGTTAATTTTCATTTTATGCTCCCCTTTCATGAACTCAAAATCTCTAATCTTTTTTACTCAGCTTTCAAACCATTCCCTCATGGCTCAAAGCTGTCCGCTTGTTTTCCCTTCTATACACCTCCCTGGTGAATCCGCTTCAGTCATGCTCCCCTTTCTGCACAGCTGAATATTTATTCACATTGTTATAAATATAACTGAAGATTATCACGAACGGCACCAACACTCCTCGTGTATTCACAACACACTTCAATCTTACCATTGCCTGTTCGGATGCTATTATCATACGCCGTTACTTGTTTATAGTCAATAAAATATACAATATTATTTGTGAATCAAAACACATTCAATTTAAGTATCATCTGCTATACAATTATTTCTACATTTTTGCAGCATTCAAAGCATATTCTTTTCTCATCAGCCTCCGTCTGCATTTCCAGTTTTTCCCTTTTCAAGTTCCGGCATCATGGCATGCCGCTTAATTAATATTTCGCATTTTCGTTCAAGATAATAAATATATATTCACATTCTTCCCCTGCTGTGCTATACTTTTCTCCAAACACTCCATTGCAGACAGGAAGGAGCTGTACAGAATATGATGCAATATCATCAGAATAATCAGATAGACAATCACCTTTCATCCGGTCCCGGAGCGGATGTCAGGGATTCCCACCACCAGGACGGAAAAGCGTCCGGACAGATGGATCAGGGCCGCTTCCAGAGCCGGCTGTATGATCCGTCATTTGAACATGACTCCTGCGGAATCGGCGCCATCGTCAATATCCATGGGGAGAAGACATCGAAGACCGTCGATGACGCACTGAAAATCGTGGAAAAACTGGAACACCGGGCAGGTAAAGACGCCTCCGGAAAAACCGGCGACGGCGTCGGAATCCAGCTGCAGATCCCCCACCTTCTGATGAAGAAGGCTGCTGAAGAAGAGGGCTTTTATCTCGGCCAGGAACGGGATTACGGCGTCGGCATGCTGTTTCTCCCGCAGAACGATCTGAAACGCGCCCAGGCCATGAAGATGCTGGAGATCATCGTGGATAAAGAAGGCATGGATTTCCTGGGCTGGAGAAAGGTTCCGGTCAACCCTTCTGTGCTTGGAGATCGTGCCCGTTCCTGCATGCCGGTCATTATGCAGTGCTTCGTAAAGCGCCCGCCAGATGTAAAGCGGGGACTGGATTTCGACCGGAAGCTCTACGTTGTAAGGAGAGTTTTTGAGCATTCCAATAACAACACCTATATTCCGTCATTTTCCAGCCGGACCATTGTGTACAAAGGAATGTTCCTTGTCTCTCAGCTGAGAAAGTTCTACCCGGATCTGACGGATCCGGACTGCAGAAGCGCCATCGCCCTGGTTCATTCCCGTTTTTCGACCAACACCAACCCGAGCTGGGAGCGGGCGCATCCTTACCGCTACATCATGCACAATGGTGAAATCAACACCATCAGAGGCAACATCGACCGTATGCTGGCCCGTGAAGAGACCATGCACAGCAGTGTTCTTTCCGATACGGATATGGATAAGATTCTTCCAGTCATCGATCCCGACGGATCAGACTCGGCCATGCTGGATAACACGCTGGAATTTCTCATGATGAACGGCATCGATCTTCCACAGGCTGTGATGATGACTCTTCCCGAGCCTTGGGCCAATGAACGGAAGATCAGCCGGTCCAAGCGGGATTTCTATCATTACTATGCGACCATGATGGAGCCATGGGACGGCCCTGCAGCCGTTGTATTCTCTGACGGGGACAGCGTCGGTGCCGTGCTGGACAGAAACGGGCTGCGTCCTTGCAGGTGGTATTTGACCAACGATGACACGCTGATCCTGTCCTCCGAGGTCGGCGTTCTGGACATTCCGGAAGAGAAAATCGTGAAGAAGTCCCGGCTGAAGCCGGGCAGAATGCTGCTGGTGGACACACTGAAGCAAAAAATCATCGAGGATGAGGATCTGAAATCCTACTACGCCCACCGCAAGCCCTACGGAGAATGGCTGGATGCGAATCTGATTTACCTGAAGGATCTTCCGATCCCGAACCGCAAGATCGAAAAATCGCCGCAGAAGCTCAGGGACCGGCTGTATAAAGCCTTTGGATACACCTATGAGGAAGTAACAGCGTGCATGCTGCCGATGGCGGAAAACGGCGCAGAGCCAACCACAGCAATGGGTGTGGACACGCCGCTTGCGGTTCTGTCGGAGAAGCACCAGCCGCTGTTTAATTACTTCAAGCAGCTTTTCGCGCAGGTCACCAACCCGCCGATTGACGCAATCCGCGAGGAAATCATCACGGATACAACGGTTTATGTCGGAACGGACGGAAATCTTCTGGAGGAAGAGCCGGAAAACTGCAGAAAGCTGCAGATTCACAACCCGATTCTGACCTCCATGGATCTGATGAAGATCCGCTACATCGACCAGCCGGGATTCCATGTGGCGACGATTCCAATTCTTTACTATAAAGGGTCGCCGCTGAAAAACGCCCTGGACCGCCTGTTTGTCGACAGCGACCGGGCCTACCGGAACGGGGCAAATATCCTGATTCTGTCCGACCGCGGTGTAGATGAGAACCACGCGGCGATTCCATCGCTTCTGGCGGTTTCTGCCCTGCAGCACTATCTGGTGCGCACAAAAAAGAGCACGACGGTGTCGATTATTCTGGAGAGCGCTGAGCCGAGGACGATTCACCACTTCGCGACCCTTCTCGGTTACGGCGCGCAGGCCGTCAACCCTTATCTGGCTCACGAATGCATCGAGGAGATGGTTTCCCTGGGACTTCTGGACAAGGAGCCGTCTGCCGCGATCAATGACTATAACGACGCGGTGCTGCACGGCATCGTGAAGATTGCGTCTAAAATGGGAATTTCCACCATTCAATCCTACATGGGCGCGCAGATCTTCGAATGCGTCGGCATCAATCATGAAGTCATTGATGAGTACTTCACCAATACGACAAGCCGGGTAGAAGGAATCGGACTGCAGGAAATCGAAGAGTGCGTGGAATGGAACCACAATCAGGCCTTCGACCCTCTGGGGCTCGGATTTGACTCCCGCCTGAACAGCCTGGGCGACCACCGCCTGCGTTCCGGCCCGGACAAAGAAGACCACATGTACAACCCAAGGACGATTCTGCTCCTTCAGAAAGCCTGCCAAGACAATGACGAGGAGGCTTTTCACGAGTACTCCCGCCTGGTGGACTACGCCAAGAAGCCGCATACCTTAAGAGGACTGCTGGAGTTCCGTTATGATCCGGACGGAGGAATCCCTCTGGACGAGGTGGAGCCGGCGTCTGAGATCGTGAAGCGCTTCAAGACCGGCGCCATGAGCTACGGCTCGATTTCCGAGGAAGCCCATGAATGCATGGCGGAGGCGATGAACCGAATCGGCGGAAAATCCAATTCCGGAGAAGGCGGAGAAAACCCTTCCCGCTATGGAACGACGAAAAACTCCGCCATCAAGCAGGTGGCATCCGGACGCTTCGGCGTGACCAGCGATTACCTGATCAGCGCCAGAGAGATTCAGATCAAGATGGCGCAGGGTGCAAAGCCTGGCGAAGGCGGAAATCTTCCGGGCGGAAAGGTCTACCCGTGGATTGCGAGAACCCGCTGCTCCACACCTGGTGTGTCCCTGATTTCTCCCCCGCCGCATCACGATATTTACTCCATTGAGGACCTTGCTGAGTTGATTTTTGACCTGAAAAACGCCAATCCAAAGGCCAGGATCGCCATCAAGCTGGTGTCTGAGGCCGGTGTCGGCACCATCGCAGCCGGCGTCGCAAAGGCCGGCGCCCAGGTTGTCCTGATTTCCGGATACGATGGCGGAACCGGCGCCGCGCCGATGACCTCCATTCACAACGCGGGCCTTCCGTGGGAACTGGGCGTCGCGGAAGCACATCAGACGCTGATTCAGAACGGCCTGCGGCAGCAGATCGTCATCGAAGCCGACGGAAAGCTCATGACCGGCCGCGACGTGGCCATCGCCTGCATGCTCGGCGCCGAGGAATTCGGTTTCGCGACTGCCCCGCTGGTTGCCATGGGATGCTGTATGATGCGTGTCTGCAGTCTGGACACCTGCCCATTCGGCATTGCCACACAGAATCCGAAGCTGAGAAAACGCTTCCGCGGGAAACCGGAACATGTCATCAACTTCATGTTCTTCGTCGCGGAGGAACTGCGGCAGCACATGGCGCGTCTGGGCATCCGGACGGTCGACGAACTCATCGGAAGGAGCGACCTTCTCAAGTTCAGAGACCATATGAACACCCACCGCGCAGAGACCGTGGACATGAGCGCCGTCCTGCAGCACGACGCAGGAGCTGACTGCCACTTCAATCCGGAGTGCGTCCACGACTTCCACCTGGAGAAAACCGCAGACAGCCGCATCCTGATGAAGAAATTCGGGAAATCCCTGAATAAGAAGAGATCCGGCTCTCTGGATGTATCCGTGTCCTCCACCGACCGCTGTTTCGGAACGCTGTTCGGCTCCGAGATCAGCCGCCAATGCGGAAACGATCTGCCAGACGACAGCTACGTCATCAACTGCAGGGGCGGCGGCGGACAGTCCTTCGGTTCCTTCATTCCGAAGGGGCTCACCCTGCGCCTGGAGGGAGACTGCAACGACGGATTCGGCAAAGGCCTTTCCGGCGGAAAGCTGATCCTCTATCCGCCGGAATCCGCAAGATACAACGCATCGGAAAACATCATCTGCGGAAACGTCGCCCTCTACGGCGCAACCAGCGGCTCCGCCTTTATCAGCGGAATTGCCGGTGAACGCTTCTGCGTCAGAAATTCCGGCGCAACCGCCGTTGTAGAAGGCGTCGGCGACCACGGATGTGAATACATGACAGGCGGACGGGTCGTCGTTCTGGGACCGACCGGAAAGAATTTCGCGGCCGGAATGTCCGGAGGCATCGCCTATGTCCTGGATGAGAGCCACAGCCTCTACCTGCGCCTGAACAAGGACCAGGTCATGACCGATACTCTCACGGAAAAGCACGACATCGACGAGCTGAGAACACTGATCGAGCAGCACGTGGCCGCCACAGGCTCCGCAAAAGGAAAGAAGATTCTCGCCGCCTTCAAGTCCTACATTCCGTGCTTTAAGAAGATCATGCCGATCGATTACGACAAGATGCTGAAGACCATCGCTCACTTTGAAGAAAAAGGCCTGTCCAGAGATCAGGCAGAGCTGGAAGCCTTCGCCTGCATCCATCATAAGGAGGTTCGATAGATATGGGAAAACCGACAGGATTTATGGAATATAACCGGGAGGAAAACTCTGTCCGTCCTCCTGAAGAACGCGTCCGGGACTGGCAGGAATTTCACCTGCCCCTGTCCCGGGAAGACCGGATGCGTCAGGGCGCACGCTGCATGAACTGCGGCACGCCCTTCTGTCAGACTGGCATGATCTGGGAAGGAAAACTCTTTGGCTGCCCGCTTCACAACCTCATTCCGGAATGGAACGACATGGTCTGTCAGGGCAACCTGACCCATGCCCTCTCCCGCCTCCTGAAAACCAATAATTTCCCGGAGTTTACCGGAAGAGTCTGCCCGGCTCCCTGCGAACACGCCTGCCTCTGCGGACAGAACGACCAGCCGGTCACCATCCGTGAAAACGAACTGTACATCATCGAGCAGGCTTTCCGGAACGGAAAAATCAAGCCACACATTCCTCTTCAGCGCTCCGGAAAGACCGTTGCAGTCATCGGATCAGGTCCTTCCGGCCTGGCCGCAGCCGACCAGCTGAATCATCGCGGACACAGTGTGACGGTGTTTGAGCGGGAACGCCACCCTGGAGGCCTCCTGACCTACGGCATTCCGAGCATGAAGCTGGAGAAAGACATCGTCTTCAGAAGAATCCGCCTCATGGAGCAGGAAGGCGTGGTCTTCCGGACCGGCTGCGACTGCGCAGACACCGCCTCCGCCGCCCGCATTCTCGAGGAATACGATGCCGTCATCCTCTGCTGCGGCGCTGAAGAAGCAAGACGTCTGCCCCTTGACGACGGTAGCGTTTCCGGCATCTGCACCGGAACAGAATTTCTGAAGGCCTCCGCAGAGGCGCAGCTCCGCCGCGTAGATCCATCTTCTGACATAAATTACCCGGGCAAGGGGTCTTCCCTGCCGGCGGCTTTCCCGACTTCTGACATCATTGCCGCAGAAACCCCGGAATCCTCTTCCGGCCGCGCGCGCAATCTCAATGCAGAAGGAAGAAATGTCATCATCGTCGGAAGCGGAGACACCGCGAGCGACTGCGCGGCAGCTGCCCTGAGGCAGGGTGCATCTTCCATCGTCCAGCTCGTCAGAAAGCCGAAAGACCATTACACAGACAAAAACGGAAAGCTTCCGATGGATTATGCCCACGAAGAATTACAGGCGGTTACAGGAGCGGATATCCGCCGCTTCTCTGTTCAGACAGAATCCGTAGAAACAGATTCCGACCACCATCTGACTGCCGTAAAGACGACAGCCGGAGACACTCTGGAATGCTCCCTTCTGATCTGCGCCATGGGATTTACTGGCTGCAGAGAAGACATCTGCAGCGCCTTCCACGTGGACCGTGACCGCACCGTCAGCACCGAGGAAGATGCCCATGCGTCCTCTGTCGAAAAGGTCTTCACTGCAGGCGATATGCGGACAGGGGCGTCACTTGTCGTCTCTGCCATTGCGGACGGCCGCGCGGCAGCTGCGGAAGCAGACCGCTATCTTCTGGGCTACACGAATCTGATTTAGCATTACTGTCTTTACAGAAAACGAGCCGCGTGTTAAACTTTTACCGATGGACGGTATTCCTCAAGGGAAACTGTACCGGCGTTGAAATGCGCACGAGATAAATTCAATAACATGATATGACTGATGCTCTGGAACATTTTTAATGGATCTGATTCAGCACGCCATCCCGGGAAGCGCCGGGAGGTGTAGATTATGAAAACAGGAATCATCGGAGCCGGCAAGGTCGGCTTCACCATCGGTAAATATTTCAGTACCCACGGTCTGCAGCTGTCCGGTTATTACAGCCGCACCGCGGAATCCTCGATTGAGGCAGCACATTTTACAGGCAGCAGAAGCTTTACAAATATCAACGAGCTTGCCCGGGAAAGTGACGTGCTGTTTCTGACGGTCCCGGACGGGAAAATCACTTCTGTTTATCAGCAGATTGACCCCGCCCTGCTCCAGGGAAAACTGATCGGTCATACAAGCGGAGCGCTTTCCTCAGAAGAAGCGTTTCCTGACATTGAAGATACAGGGGCTTATGCCTTTTCCGTTCATCCGATGTCTGCAGTAAGCGATCGTTATCACGCTTACGTGCAGATGCCGGATGTTTTTTTTGCCATTGAAGGTGCAGACCAGGCTCTGGAAGTTCTGATTCCCGGGCTTGAAGGAATCGGCCTTCATCTGCAGAAAATCGACCCGAAGGCAAAAGTCCGCTACCACTGCGCAGCCGCCATCGCCAGCAATCTCGTAAACGCACTCCTTCTGACGAGCATCGACCTTCTCAGAAGCTGCGGCTTTACGGAAGAACGCGCGCGTGCCGCTCTGACTCCACTGGTTACGCTGAACGTGAAGAATGCCCTGAAAAACGGTGTTCCCGCCAGCCTCACCGGACCTGTAGAGCGTGCCGATGAAGAAACCATCAGAAGACATCTCAGCTGCCTTGAAGGCAAAGAAAAACAGGTCTACTGCCTGCTTTCCGAGATCCTGATTCCTGCCGCGCAGGAGAAACATCCTGACAGAAATTACCAGTCCATCAAAACACTTCTGCAGAAAGCGCTTTCCGGTATACCGGAGACGCCGGCCATGCAGGATATCCGTTCAGGTGCACAGAGCGGGCCAGACGCAGAGGAAGGAAATCCTCTTGCCGGCTCTGTTTTGTCAAAAAGCACTACACAAGGAAAGGATGGGCTGAAATGAAAAATACAACCGCGACATTTCAAAAGATGAAAGAAAAGCACGAGAAGATTTCCATGCTGACCTGTTACGACTACTCGACGGCAAAACTGATGGAAGCCGCCGGAATCAACGGCATTCTGGTTGGCGATTCTCTCGGAAACGTCATGCAGGGCTATGAGGACACCCTTCCGGTAACGATGGAAGAGTCGATCATCTACGGCCGCTCGGTAGCAAGAGCCACCCACGACACCATGGTGGTCATGGACATGCCGTTTATGTCCTATCAGGTCTCTGTCGAGCAGGCACTGACCAATGCCGGAAGACTCATGAAGGAAGCACATGGAAACGCCGTCAAACTGGAAGGAGGCGCCGCAGTCTGCCCGCAGATCAAGGCTATGACCAGCGTGGGAATTCCGGTTATGGCGCATCTGGGCATGACGCCGCAGTCGGTCAACGCCTTCGGCGGAAACAAGGTACAGGGAAAAACCGCCGATGCCGCAAAGCGCATGCTGGACGATGCGTATAAGATTCAGGAAGCCGGCGCCTTTGCCGTTGTACTGGAATGCGTTCCTGCCCCGCTCGCCGCGCTGATCACAGAGAAGCTGACCATCCCGACGATCGGAATCGGAGCCGGAAATGAAACGGACGGACAGATCCTCGTCTATCAGGACATGCTGGGAATGTTCAGCGACTACGTCCCAAAATTCGTAAAGAAGTTCGCCAATCTCGGCCGCGAAATGACGGACGCCTTCACCCAGTACGACAGGGAGGTCAAGAGCACGGCATTCCCGGACAAGGACCACGAGTTCCATAAGATGAGCAATCCTGAGGTTCTGGATGAATTAAAGGATCTCTAAAAAGGATTATGCAGCCGGCAGAAGATGTTCTAGTCTGGTCCATCTGGACGAAAAGGATTTAACCGGCTGCAGGTTTATGAAACAGGGATGCCGGCAGTGCAGAGGTTCACTGGCGCGTAAGGCTTTTGTCCTGACGCAGAGGACGGGCATCTCAAGCGGATTCAGAGAAATAATACTGCGTAAGCAGAAAAACAAAATATCAGAGGAGAAAGAATCATGAAAATTGCAAAGACGATTGAAGAAGTACGGGAGCAGATTGCGGAGTGGAAGGCTGAAGGACTGACGATCGGCCTCTGCCCGACGATGGGATTTCTGCACGAGGGCCACGCATCGCTGATGGATGCGTCGGTAAAGCGCTGTGATAAGACGGTTGCGTCTGTGTTCGTCAACCCGATTCAGTTCGGTCCGACGGAGGATCTGGCTGACTATCCGCGTGATTTCAAGCACGACTGCGACCTTCTGGAGAAGCACGGCGTTGACATGGTTTTCCATCCAGACCCGTCTGAGATGTATTTCGATGATTTCTGCACTTATGTTGACATCGACGTACTTTCCAAGACACTCTGCGGAAAGACCCGCCCGATTCACTTCCGCGGTGTCTGCACCGTAATAACCAAGCTGCTTCACATCGTTGAGCCGGACTGCATCTTCTTCGGTCAGAAAGATGCCCAGCAGCTGGCCATCATCAGAAGAATGGTCAGAGACCTGAACTTCAGCGTTGAAGTCATCGGCTGCCCGATTGTCAGAGAAGCTGACGGCCTCGCCAAGAGTTCCCGCAACACCTACCTCAGCCCAGAGGCAAGAAAAGCCGCTGTCATTCTCTCCAGAGCCGTCCGCCTCGGTCAGGACCTGGTAGAAAAGGGTGAATACAGAAGCTCGCAGCTGACAGACGCCATGAAAAAGAAGCTCGCTGAAGAGCCGATGGCTGATCCGGAGTACGTGGAGGTCGTCAACGGCGAGAACATGCAGCCGGTTGAAACCTTCAAGAAGGGCGATCTGGTCGCTATGGCCGTAAGAATCGACGGAACGCGCCTGATCGACAATTTCACCGTCGGTGATCCGAAGATCACTTACACAGAGGACTAGAGCGATTCCGGGTCCAGCGGCAGCGCGAAAAGCTTATGCTCTTCCCTCAGAGGATGGATGCTGCCGTTTGTGAGCCCGGCCATGACCTGCAGGACATCCTCTCTGTCGGATTCTTCCAGATACAGATCAAAACCGACTTTATCGGTGTACTGGATATTGCTGATTTCTGCCTTTCCGTCAAACGGGAAGGCGGAAATCCGGTTAAATGTGCTGTAGTCCGTCTCAAATGAGATGGCAAGCTTATCCGTCATCGCAGCTGGCGAAGATGCGCGCAGGCCCGCTTTTGCGGCCTGTGTGTAGGCTCTGACCAGCCCGCCGGTTCCCAGCTTGATTCCGCCAAAATATCTGGTCACAACTATGACCAGGTTGGAAAAGCGTTCTTTTACCAGCATCTGCACGATCGGGGCGCCGGATGTTCCCTGCGGTTCACCATCATCACTTCCCCACTGCAGCTGAAACTGATCGCCGATCACCATTGCCGGTACGTTATGCGTCGCGTTATAGTGTTTTTTTCTGATGCTGCGGATAAATTCCTCCGCCTCCTCCCGGCTTTCTGCTGGTGATGCGTAAGCGATAAACTTTGATTTCTGAATGACAATTTCATCACTTCCCTGCTCGGTAACCGTCCGGTACTGTTCCATCCATTCTCCCCCTTAGTTATTTTTCTTTCCTGCTTCTCTGCTGTTTTCCGTTTTTTTCCGAAAATATTCCGATATTTAAGGCTGCAGTACTTCCCCGCAGGCCTTTTTCATGACTCCTTAATGATCATAACACAGCTTTTCGGATCTGCCTGAAGAAAAACCCGACAAAAAACAAAAGAAAGCAGAAGATGAAAGGAAAACCCGTCATCTTCCGCCGAAAACACTTTGCAGAAATCTGCTCCCGCAAAGGCAGATCCGGTACTGCATCTTCTTGCCATGATCATACAACACCTTATTCTTACTGAATCCCTCTCGCCGGTCCTGTGCAGGAAGGCACAGGACATACAGAGGAATATCATTATCTATTCTTTCCTAACTGTATTCGTTTACCATGGACTATGCCCATGATGAATTATTACAGGCCAAGCCCTGCAGACGCGGATTAGATATCGATTTTTGCGATCTGGTCACGCAGGAAATTGTTTGTAATCTTGATTCTTGTTCCCTTCATGCCCAGAGATCTGGATTCGATAACTCCGGCACTCTCCAGCTTGCGGAGTGCATTGACGATTACGGAACGGGTGATGTTGAACTTATCTGCTACCTTGCTGGCAACCAGGAGTCCCTCGTTTCCTTCAAGCTCTCCAAAAATCTTAACGACTGCATCAAGCTCAGAGTAGGACAGTGTCTCAAGAGCCATGTCAACAGCGTTCTTTTCTCTGCTGTCTGCCTCTTCTTCAAGCGCAATGCTTCTGGAAACTTCCAGTCCTACAACGGTTGCGCCATACTCTGTAATGGCAATATCTTCCTCATCGTAAGGCTCGTTCTCACGAAGCAGAACAACTGTAGCAACACGGTTTCCGCCGAAGATTACCGGAACGATGATATGATAGTATTCATACTTATTATAGTCATCTCCGATGATCTTGGTAATGTCATCTCCTGTGACGTTTTCTCTGGTTGTTGTGATTTTCAGGAGACGGGAATTGATTTCCGGCTTCAGCACCTCCGCACCAGATTCATCTTTGGTGACGAGAGTATCAGCTTCACTGCTTCTGGAAGCCAGGATCTTTCCTCTCTTGCTCATAACCAGAACTTCGGACTCCAGCATTTCTCCGATGGAATCGCACAGCTCATCAAAAGCTACGTAACCGGTTGTGCTCTCTGACAGCATTCTGTTTAGCTCTCGGATTCTCGACAATAATCTCTTACTCATAGTTTCATCAGCCTTTCTCTTACCACACACACAATTAGATAAAATGATTCTTTATATAAAAACACTGCTCAGGAACAGGCAGGCTCTTCTGTCCGTTCCTGCTGCGGCATTTTTAACGTATTTATAATCCGGACTGTATCTTCCTGCAGACGGCATCTGCCTGATATATCCTGCATCAGCATTACAGAATATATTTCTGAATATCGTCCTTCTCAATCGTATCAGCAAACTTGCTCTTGACGAATTCCTTGTCGATCACGGTCTTTCCCTCTGGTCCCTCTTCCGGAATCTCATAGGAAATGTCTTCCAGAAGACGCTCCAGAATCGTGGACAGGCGGCGCGCGCCGATATTCTCATGCTGCTGATTCATCAGAGACGCAATTTCTGCGATTTCCTCGATGGCATCGTCTGTAAACTCCAGATGAATTCCTTCTGTCGCCAGAAGAGCCTGATGCTGCTTAACAATGGCATTCTTAGGAACCGTCAGAATCTTCATCAGATCATCCTTCGTCAGATTCTGCAGTTCCACACGGATCGGGAAACGTCCCTGCAGTTCCGGAATCAGATCTGTCGGCTTGGAGACGCTGAAGGCGCCGGCGCCGATAAACAGAATATGATCGGTTTTTACCGGTCCGTATTTGGTATTGACAACGCTTCCCTCTACGATCGGAAGAATGTCTCTCTGAACTCCCTCACGGGATACATCTGCACCGGATCCGTAATTGTTTCCGGCAGCGATCTTATCGATCTCATCGATGAAAATGATACCATTCTGCTCCGCGTTCTCTACCGCGTCATCGGTAACGGCATCCATGTCCAGCAGTTTGGACGCTTCCTGCTCCCGCAGAATCTTTCTTGCGTCCTTAACCTTGACCTTTCTTGTTTTCTTTTTCTTTGGCATCATATCGCCGAAAATGTTTCCGATGGCGATACTCATTCCTTCATTACTCATGTCCAGTTCATTGCTTCTCGGTGCTTCTTCCACCTGAATCTCAATAAACTGATCTTCCAGAAGTCCCTTTCTGAGCTGATCACGCACCTGGTCTCTTGCCATCTTCACATCAGAAGACTCTGTCTCCTCGGCACGCTTCTGCTGACTCTGCTCATACAGCTGCTTCTGGCTTGGATAGCCCCCGCTGTTGCGGAGAAAATCAAACGGACTATTGTCCTGATTCTGCTGGTTCTGCACGGCCTGTGCTTTACCAGGAACCATCGCCTCGACAATTCTGTCTTCAGCCATCTTATCTGCGATGTCGTATTTCTCCTGCATCGCGCTCTGCTTGGTAATCCGCATAGACGCTTCCACCAGATCACGAACCATGGAGTCGACATCTCTTCCTACATAACCGACTTCTGTAAATTTAGTTGCCTCGACTTTTACAAACGGAGCCTTCATCAGCCTGGCCAGACGTCTTGCAATTTCTGTCTTTCCGCAGCCGGTAGGTCCCATCATCAGAATGTTCTTCGGGGTGATTTCTTCCCGCATCTCATCCGGGACAAGATTCCGTCTGTAGCGGTTTCTCAGTGCTACGGCAACGGAACGTTTTGCCTTGTCCTGACCGATGATGTATTTATCCAGTTCGGCAACAATCTCTTTCGGAGTCAAACCTTGGATCTTATCCGCCATGATTATTTATCCTCCTCTATTATATACAACTTTTTCTCGAAAATGTCAAACAATTTTGTTCTGTTTTAACTTTATAACATTACTGACAATACACAACTCTTAAAAGTACTGTTTATAATTATCGATTTCTATTGTGCTATCAGAAACCTGCATCAGCTATTTTCCAAGCTTCTCCACGGTAATATGATCATTCGTATAAACACAGATAGAAGACGCAATTTTCAACGATTCTCTTACGATGTCCTCTGCACCCATGTCTGTATGATTGTACAGAGCATTTGCCGCAGAATATGCGTAATTACCGCCGGATCCAATGGCAACAAACTGCTCATCTGGCTCGATAATCTCACCATTTCCGGAAAGGACCAGCATATCGTCTTTATCCATGACGATCATCAGTGCTTCCAGGCTTCTCATGCCCTTGTCCGATCTCCACATCTGCGCAAGATCAACGGCAGCACGTCTCAGGTTTCCGTCATGCTCTTCAAGCTTGCTCTCAAATTTTTCGGTAAGTGTAAATGCGTCAGCTACTGATCCGGCAAAACCGGTGAGAACCTGACCATGGAAAATCTTCTTGACCTTAACCGCGCCATTTTTCATAATTGCGGTTTTACCCATTGTTACCTGGCCATCGCCTCCGATAGCCACATCATCCGGGCCTCTTCTTACGGCACAAATCGTCGTTGCGTGAAATTCCGCCATAACTTCTCTGCCTCCTTATTTTCTCAATATTTTCGGTGAACTGCAGCCATGCACAAATATACCGGCGCAGTAATTCCCCTGGTATATCTTATCCATTATTACCATTGTTAAAACAATTCGCAATGCATCTTGCAAAACTTCGCAGAAAATTCACCTTAGAACTGAAACTCAGAACTACGTATTGTATACACAGATGAAGGTCAGTCTGCCCGGGCCGGCGGCAGAAACAGATCCGCCTTCCGCCAGAGCAGGCTTTTCTTCATTCCGTTTTTCGTGCAGAAATGCTGCTGTTACTCTTTATACTTGCATTCCGGATTGGAGCATGCCAGTGTTGTTGTTTTTGTTTTCTTTTCAACCAGAAGACTTCCGCAGACCGGACACTTTTTATTGACCGGCTTGTTCCAGTAAGACTGTTTGCACTCCGGCCATCCGCTGCAGCCGTAGAAAACGCGGCCCTTGCGGGAATGCTTTTCGACAATGTCTCTTCCGCAGGCCGGGCATTTCACACCGATCTTGACGACCAGCGGCTTGGTGTTTTTACACTCCGGATAACCACTGCAGGCGATAAAGTCTCCGAATCTGCCGCTCTTAATGACCATCGGGCGGCCGCAAAGTTCACAGACCTCGCCGGTAGGACGATCCTGAACTTCAACCTTCTGAATCTCAGAATCTGCGACGTCCAGTTCCTTCTTAAACGGGCCGTAGAAGTCCCGGATAACCTGTTTCCACTCTGTTCCCTTGACTTCGACATCATCGAGGGTATTCTCCATTTCTGCGGTGAATCCTGAATCAACGATATCCTTGAAGTACTTTTCCAGAAGGTCATCGACAATAAATCCAAGATCTGTAGGAACCAGGCTTTTCTTTTCTCTTTTAACGTATCTTCTTCCGGTCAGTGTGTTTACGATCGGCGCGTATGTACTCGGACGGCCGATATCTCTTGTTTCCAGCTCTTTTACAAGGCTGGCTTCCGTAAATCTTGCCGGCGGCTGAGTAAAATTCTGCTCGCCCTCCAGTTTCTGAAGATCCAGCTGCTCGCCTTCCTGAAGCTCTGGAAGCTGTTTGCTGCCGTCATCCGCAGATACGTGATAAACTCTTCGGCATCCGTCGAAGATCATTCTTGATCCGGATGCACGGAATCCATATTCTCCGCAGGAGATGACCGCCTGCATGCTGTCATAGCGGGCAGGCGCCATCTGGCTGGCAATAAACCTGGTCCAGATGAGGTTGTACAGCTTGAACTGATCGGTGGACAGTGAATCTTTGACGTCTTCCGGCGCCAGAGTCACATCAGCAGGACGGATTGCCTCGTGTGCGTCCTGAATATCCTTTTTCTTATTGGAATAGACTTTCCCGCCGTAGTATTCATCTCCAAAACGATCAGAAATGAATGTTTTAGATGCGCTTCTCGCCTCTTCAGAAACACGGACAGAGTCTGTACGCAGGTAGGTAATCAGACCGATCGTGCCGTGACCTTTGACGTCAACACCTTCATACAGCTGCTGCGCGATCATCATGGTCTTTCTGGTATTGAAATTAATACGGTTGGACGCATCCTGCTGAAGACTTGATGTAGTGTACGGCGGATACGGGTTTCTGACCGTTTCCCTTCTCGTCAGCTTGTCAACCAGATAGGGTTTCCCTTCAAGCTCTTTCAGGACTCCATCTTTTTCCTGTTCATTATGAAGCGTGATCTTCTTTCCGGCTTTGTTGTTCAGTTTTGCCTGGAAAACGATTCCCTTTTTAAAGGACGCCGTTACTGTCCAGTATTCTTCCGGAATGAAGTTCTGGATTTCTTTTTCTCTGTCGCAGATGATTTTCAGTGCGGCAGACTGTACACGTCCTGCGGAAAGTCCCCGCTTTACCTTTCTCCAGAGCAGCGGGCTGATCTGATATCCTACCAGACGGTCCAATACACGTCTTGCCTGCTGTGCGTCCACCAGACTCTGGTCAATCGGACGCGGATGCTTGATGGCTTCCTTTACAACCGGCTTTGTGATCTCATTGAAGGTCACTCGGCAGGGTTCATCCGGATCGATTCCGAGCAGATATGCCAGATGCCAGGAAATTGCTTCTCCCTCGCGGTCCGGGTCGGTTGCGAGATAGACACGGGATGCCTTTTTCGCTTCCCGTTTCAGTTCCTTGATCAGGTCACCTTTGCCCCGGATCGAAATATACTGCGGCTCAAAATCGTTGTCGATGTCAATCCCCAGCTTGCTCTTCGGAAGGTCTCTGACGTGTCCGACAGACGCTACCACCTTGTATGTTGACCCTAAGAATTTGCCGATTGTCTTCGCCTTGGACGGAGACTCTACGATAACCAGCTTCTTCTTACGCGCAGCTGTCTTTTTAGTCGTCGTCTTCTTAGCCCTGGAGGCTGTCTTCCGGGCAGTTGTCTTTTTCTTTGTTGAAGTTTTCCTTTTTGCAGTGGTCTTCTCCTCTGCATTCTTCTCAGAAGATGCAGATTTCTCTGCTGCTCCAGATGAAGACACTGCTTTATCTTTAACCTCAGCCTCTGCGGCTGATGCCTTAACCATGTCCATATAAAAATACCCCTTTTTTCTCAAAACTCAGCAAGGATGTATTATAGCACATCCTATGAACCTGTCAAACATATCTGATTATTACACCTTATTGCGATATATTTTCCTATTCATAATCCTGGGCGTTTTGTTCTCTTTTGTATCATATAGATAAACACTTGTCAAGGAAAACCTTTCAAACCTGGTCAAAATCACTCAACATTTCACCAGAAGTTCACGAAAATTTTACACAGACAGCCGGACTGTCCGGATTTTTCTTTCAATTATTATCTGCGGCAAATACTCTTCCCATGCTGGTCTGTACCCATCCTTTCATTTCTAATATCGTAACGAGACTGTTCACATACTGAGGAGAAAAGCCGGTTTTGGCACTGATCTTTTCTACCATGATTTCGCTTTCTGATGCCACAGCATCCATGATTTTCTGTTCATCGCTTCCAAGAGCCTCCCGTTTTTCCTTTGCGGCATCCTTCCCGAAAAACTGAAAGATTTCACTCACGCTGCAGACCGGCATAATATCGCCGGTCCCGGCAAAGGCCAGAAGACGGTTCGTCCCAACACTGCAGCGGCTTGTGATATTCCCCGGAACGACCATCAGGGGTTTATTCTGTTCCACCGCGTATTCTGCCGTAGTCAGCGCCCCGCTGTGAAAGGATGCCTCGACTACCGTAACTGCGTCCGCCAGGGCTGCAATCAGCCGGTTTCTCCTTGGAAAGGTCCAGGGCTTTGCCTCAAAACCAGGCGGATATTCGGAGATCAGAAGCCCTCTGTTCCGGATTTCTTCCATCAGCCCTTTGTTTTCCGCAGGGTAGCACTGATCAAGTCCGTTTCCCAGGACGGCTATGACCTTTCCTCCATGGTGCAGGCAGGCGCGCTGCGCAGAAGAATCAATTCCTGCGGCGAGCCCGCTGACAACCGCGACACCGCATTTTGCCGCCTGCCGGCCGATCTCTCTGCTGACCGAAGCGCCATAGGGACTGCACTTCCTGCTTCCGACCACAGCAAGCACCGGCCCGTTTAACAGCTCCGTCTTTCCTTCCATATATACGGTCTCCGGCTGGTCTTTCAGAGACGGGCTCTGAAACTGCTCCGGAAAACCCGCTTCTTTATTTCTGTATTTCCGAATCAATTTTTCCTCCTGCATTAAATCGTATTCTTTCTGCGGTAGGCCAGTGCTTCCGTCAGATGCTCCATTCTGATTTCATGGCTGCCCTCGATATCCGCAATGGTCCTTGCCGTCCGCACGGTCTTGTCCAGCATACGGGGATCCATATTCAGTTTCTCATAGGCATCTTTCAGGATCAGTTCTGACGCCTTATCCAGGGCAGCCCATCTCTGAATCTGCTTCCGGTCCATCTGACTGTTGAACTGGATCGGGCTCCCCCGGAAGCGGCTCCTCTGGATTTCTCTGGCAGAAATCACCTGATGTTTCATGGTTTCTGTATCCAGAATGCCCTCCCCGGTCACCTCTTCATAGGTCAGAGACGGAAGATGGATCTGCATATCGATCCGGCTTAAGAGCGGGCCGGAAATTCTCTTCTGGTAGCGTCTGATTTCCGACTCACTGCAGCTGCACTCGTGGGCGCTGTCTCCATAATATCCGCAGGGGCAGGGATTTGCCGCAGCAGCCAGCAGAAAGTCTGCAGGAAAATGGTATGTCCTGCCATTGCGGTTGAGGCGGACTTCCTTTTCTTCCAGCGGAACCCTCAGGCTCTCAAGTGCAGAAGACGGAAATTCCGGCATTTCATCGAGAAACAGCACCCCGTGATGGGCCAGCGTCACCTCCCCCGGCCACGGTTCCTGTCCGCCTCCGATCAGCCCTGCCCGGCTGGTGCTGGAGTGCGGATGCCGGAAGGGACGGTGCCGGACAATCGGATCGTCCTGATCCAGAAGTCCCGCGATAGAGTAAATCTCTGTCAGACGCAGCTTTTCCTCCCTGTTCATTGGCGGGAGAATCCCGGGAATCCGTTCCGCCAGCATGGTTTTTCCCGTCGCCGGGCTTCCAGTCATCAGAATGCCGTGCCCGCCTGCTACCGCCACCGTCAGCGCTCTTTTGGCGGCTTCCTGACCGCAGACATCCCGGAAGTCTTTCAATGGGCCGGCCTCTTGCTCATTGCTTTTGCCGCGGATGCAGGGCTGAAGCAGTCCGCCCTGACAAAAGAAACGCGCAAGCTGCCGAAGATTTTCTGCGCCGTACACTTCTATTCCCTCAATCAGTGCCGCCTCGCCTGCATTTTCCGCCGGGACTACGGCCTTCTTTACGCCGGATTCTTTCAGCACGCGGACCATCGGAAGGATCCCTCTGACCGGGCGCAGCTGCCCGTCCAGCGACAGTTCCCCGAAATACGCGTAGCGGTCTGCCTCCGGACATTCTATTTCACCACTGGACAGCAGAATTCCCATAGCCATGGGAAGATCCAGATGACTCCCGTGCTTATGCACGTCTGCCGGAGAAATATTCATGGTAATTCTGTGGGAAGGGAAACGGAAGCCGCTGTTGACCAAGGCTGGCCGTACTCTGTCCCGGGCTTCTTTTACCGAAGTATCCGCCATACCGACGATGGTCACGGATGGAAGGCCATAAGAAATATCCGTCTCCAGCAGCACCGGCTGCCCCTCAATTCCCTGCAGAACCGCAGTTCTGATTGTTGAAAGCATTTTTCGTTCCTCCTGAATAATCTCAATATCGTTCTGTTCAGCTGAATGACGCGCTGGTTTCCGAACCGGTAACTTCAAAGACCATGAAGCGGACCCTTTTATCCGGAATCCGGTTTTCTGTCATATACCACTGCGCCGCGGCGCGGATTCTTCTCTGTTTCCTCCGGTCCACAGCCTCGGCAGGCCGGCACATCCGTGCGTTCATCCTGGTTTTCACTTCGACAAAACACAGCTCGATTCCCCGCTCAATGATCAGGTCGATCTCTCCCAGGACGCAGCTGTAATTTCTTTCCCGGATGTGCCAGCCTTCAGAGAACAGAACGGCCTCCGCAAAGCGTTCACCCAGACTTCCCAGAAGTTTCCGGTCCCTCGTCATGCCGCTCACCTCCTGCTTTTCATTATGCGCCAGGCCATGCCGTCGATTCCATCAACTTTTTTCGGCTTTTTTCAACGTTTTTCAACGTTTTTCGACGTTTTTCGAGAAAATTCGACGCAGAAAACGCAAAAGGCCGGATCCTGTGAAAGCTGCATGGCTTTCCAGAATCCGGTCTGTTTTTCCTTGTTTTCAATTCTAACAGCCTGAAATCCAGACGATCTGATAATCGTAATACAGAATCGGTATCCTCAGAATCAGCAGAACGACCCGGCTGACGATTTCCTCACCGGAAACCTTCACCCCTGGATCACAAACTTCGCAAAGGCCTTCGCGACGCCGTCTTCAGCATTGCTTTCCGTCACGTAATCCGCCATTTCCTTCACCTCTTCACAGGCATTCTCCATAGCCACGCCGATTTCCGCCAGCTGGATCATCTTCGCATCGTTCATGCTGTCTCCGCAGGCCATCAGCTCTTCCTTCTTCACTCCGAGACGCTCCATCAGAACCTTCAGCGCCGATGCCTTGCTCGTGCCCTTTCCGCCGATTTCCATGTTATACCAGACGGAAGATGTCAGGGTCACATCGCTCCGTTTACCAAGAAAATCAAACATGGCCTCTCTCTGGTCCATGTCCCGGAAATTCAGGCTGATGTTTTCAATCTTATCATGATTTTCAACAAGCAGAGCGAGAATGTCAGAAACCGGCTTTCTGGTTCTGAGAACATACTGCCGGCTCACTTCCGAGCGGTAATCCGCCTTTCCTTCCTGAAGTTCCCGGTAGGAATCCTCATTCATATAGGCCATTCCGCCGGTGAACACTTCCACATCGAGCTTCTTTCCCCTCAGAAAATCCGCCAGTTCGTCCACAGCATCCGGCGTAAGAAAGCTGGTATAGAGGATTTTCCGGTCGCACAGCCTCGTAATGACAGCCCCGTTGGAATTGATCATGTACTCCAGTCCCTCCATGTTTTTCAGCTCGTCCGGCGCGGCGGAAAAGACTCTTCCCGTCGTCACAACCACATGCACCCCTTCCCGGCTGGCCTGCTGAAGCGCCTTTCTCGTCACATCCGACAGGGATTTATCCGGCCGGAGCGTCGTCCCGTCCAGATCCAGAGCCGTCATTTTTATCTTTTTTCTACTATTATATTCTTTATCCTTATACTGATTTTCCTCTTGCTCCTTCATATTTTGTCCCTTCTATCTGCTCTTTCCGGCCAGCAGAGCCAGAAATTCCGAGTTGTACTTCCGGACATCCTTCATGCTGCTGTCTCCCTCGTGGCCCGGGTAAATGTGGATGTCATCGCCGAGCTGATCGTTCAGAAGCTTCACCGACTTCACCATTTCCTCTTCATTTCCGCCCGGAAGGTCGGTCCGGCCCAGATCCGTGTCGAACAGCGTGTCGCCCGTGAAGCAGACCCTGCTCTTTTTCGACAAAAAGCAGACAGAGCCAGGGGTATGACCTGGTGTGTGAAGGACCAGGAAAAATTCCTCTTCCGGGCCGTCGCTGATGGAATACACGTCGCCCTCTTCAAACAGATCGTCGATCGGAAGACTGCAGCGCATCATGTCCTCCTCATGCATGGCCGCCGGGCATTTATATTTCTTCATCAGAGCTGCCGCCGCGCCGATGTGATCATCGTGGCAGTGGGTCAGCAGAATTTCCTCCAGCCTGAGCTGATGCTCTTCCATAAACCTTACGTACAGCTCCGGACAGTATCCCGGATCGATAATCCAGCACTTGCCGCCGTCTCGCTGATAAATCAGATAGCCGTTTTCCAGAATCGGTCCGCACTGAAATCTCTTGATTTTCATTTTCCAGCTCCTCTCCAAAAGCAGTTGTTTCAACAGGGTTTGTTGCAATCCCACGATGAATTGCCTTATTTCCTATAGTATATCCCATATTTCTTCATTCGTGAAATCTTTTGGCTTGCTCAGATTCATAAGCACAATGTGGGCCAGACGCGCCCGCCGCTTGAAACAACGGCGGAATTCTGCTGATTTTCAACGTTTTATTGCATTTGTCACCCCGAGTAATTTTCTTCTCATGTATCCAATATTCACTTGCAAATTTACACCGTCTGTCATAGAATGTTGATGGCTGGAAAACGCTGTTCACCGTCGTCTTTATCTCTGTGATGCAGGCGTGCATGAACATGATTTCCGCCATTCTTTATTTTGTCTGGTTTTTTGACAAAATGGATATACAAGAGGCCAGATTAACAATAACTGAGACAAAAATACTCAGTATTAATATTGCAGATTAACCGGCAGCAGTAATCAAGCTGCTGCCTTCTAAAAGGAGCTTGAAATGGATGTAGCAATCGTAGGTGCCGGCAAGCTTGGCTACAAGGTTGCAGAAGCGCTTTCCAACGGTGACTATTCCGTTACGATCATTGACAGAAAAGAAGCCCTGCTGGATAAAATTTCTCAGCATCTGGATGTGATGACCATCAATGAAGATGCGCGGAGAATGTCAGTCCTTCAGGATATCGGCATTGAACACTTTGACTATCTGCTGACGGCAACATCGAACGATGAAATGAACATCGTCATCGCCGCTATGGCAAAGAAACTCGGATGCCGCCACGTTATCGCCAGAGTCAGAGACCCGGAGCACATGAACCAGATCGATCTTCTCCGTGAAACCTTCAATCTGGATGTGATCGTTAACCCGGATCTTGCGATTACGGAAGAGATTTATAAATATCTGGCAGAAAAATACACGCTGCAGAACGGAATCTTCACCACAGGAAAAATCTCCATGATTGAGTTTGAGGCGAAGAATTATTCCAAGCTGATCGGCTGCTCTATCACGGAAATCCGCTCTATTTTCCCGGACTTCCTGGTCCTGGCACTGTCCCGCAATGGCAAGGTCATCATCCCTCACGGAAATGACACAGTCGAGCAGTCTGATCTTCTGTACATGCTCGGAGAAAGGGATAAAATCGGCTCCCTGCACAGGAAAGTCAATAAAAAGCGCTCCACGCAGCTCCGCAAGGTGATGATCATTGGCGGAGGAAAGACCGGCTATTACCTGTCTCAGAAGCTGGCTGATTTCGGCGCTGCCGTAAAGCTGGTCGAGCAGGATCTTGCCCGCTGCCAGTATCTGGCCACGCAGCTTCAGAATGTCATGGTTCTGCATGTTGACGGAACAGACATTTCCACGCTGGAAGATGAGAACATGGACGGCATGGACGCATTCGTCACCGCAACCGGATATGATGAAGAAAACCTGCTCCTGGCTCTGACTGCCAAGAGACGCGGTATTCCGGATGTTATCGCCAAGGTCAGCCACGAAAACTACGTGGACCTGATCGAGGAAATGGGTGTCGATATGGTGCTGAATCCGCTGGACATCACCGCAAGCAATATCCTGCGTGAAATTCAGGGAACCAGCAGAATCATTACTTCTGTACTGATTCAGGGTCAGGCAGAACTGATTGAAGTCCGTGCCCAGAGCGGCATGAACTTCCTCGGAAAGCCGATTTCCGAACTTCCTCTTCCGGACAGCATCCTTATCGCTGCCATCGACCGCGAAGGACAGCTGATCATCCCGGACGGAGATACGAAAATCAAGCGGAACGATCATGTGATCATGCTTTCGCTTCTTTCCAGCATCAGCAGTCTGGAAAAACTGCTCAAGCCAAAAAGATAAGATCTGCGGCTGTTTAACAGAAACTTATTCTGCCTCGCGAATTTTTCGCGGGGCACTTGAATATATATAGAAATGGGATTGAACTTACTGCAATGAATATCACCATGAAAAACATCGTCCGACTGATCGGCGTAATCATATTTGTAACAGGTCTCGCGATCTTTCCGTCTCTGATCACGGCATTCATCTACCATGAAATGAAATCTGCGGTCTGCTTCGGCGCAACGATGGGTATCTGCATCCTTCCGGGCCTTATCATCATGAAGGCCCTCCCTGCAGAATCCTTTAAAATGCATCAGCGTGACAGCTATCTGTATGTCACCCTGACCTGGTTCATCGTCTCTCTGGTCGCCGCCGTTCCTCTGACCGCTTCCGGAGCGATTCCTCATTACTACGATGCATTTTTTGAAATGTGCTCGGGATTTTCAACCACTGGATCTACCATTCTTTCGAATGTAGAAGCCCTGCCGAAGTCGATGCTGTTCTGGCGCTCTTTCACCCATTGGCTGGGAGGAATGGGAATCATCGTCTTCACAGCGGCCATCATGCCGAACCTGGGAATTTCCGGACAGTCTATCGCAGAGGCTGAGGCGCCTGGCCCGACCATGGATAAACTGACCGCAAGATATACCGATACCGCAAAGAACTTATACCTCCTCTACTTCGGCATTACGATTGCAGAGACCATCCTGCTGATGCTGGGAGGCATGAATCTCTATGATGCTCTGGTTCAAACATTCGGTACAGTCGGAACAGGAGGCTTCTCCAACTACGGCGACAGTATCGCGCACTTCACCAGCCCGTATATTCAGTGGGTTATCATCATCTTTATGCTGATGTGCGGAACCAACTTCAACCTGTATTTCGGCATTCCAAAATACGGACCGAAGGCCCTGCTGAAGGACTCTGAATTCCGTCTCTACATGGCGGTCGTTCTGGCGACGACGGCAGGAATCACCATCAACCTGATCGCCTGCGGAATCATCAAAAGTCCTTTCAAGAGCCTGACCGCGGCGGCCTTCCAGGTGTCTTCGCTGATCACCACAACCGGCTATGCAACCAAGAATTATGACCTGTGGCCTACCTTCTCCAAGATGATGCTGATGATCACCTTCCTGACCGGAGCCTGCGCCTCTTCAACCGGAGGCGGCCCGAAGATCATCCGTGTTCTGGTAGCCCTGAAAATGATCAGACGAAGCATTGCGCTGAAAATTCATCCGTCCAGAGTCTACACCATCAAGGTAAACGGAAAGCCGGTTGAGCGGGAAGTGCTGACCAACATTTCCAACTTTATCTTTTTCTACATCGCAGTTCTGTTCATCGGCTGCATCATCGTCGGACTGAACGGCTACGATGTCATGACGACATTTTCCTCGGTACTGACCTGTCTGGGAAATGTGGGGCCTGGATTTAATAAAGTCGGCCCGATTTACAACTTCGGATTTTTTGCGCCATGGGCAAAAATTGTTCTTTCTGTGCTGATGATCGCCGGACGTCTGGAACTGTTCACGGTTCTGACCCTGCTTTCGCCGCGCTACTGGAATTCGAACAAAAACTAAGCACAGTCCGGCAGGCGTCCCCTTGCCGATGTGTATTTTGTCCGTAATGCTGAATGAAAATATGAGGTTCAATGATGAAAATCAATAATCGACTGCTCTATAAAACATTTTCGGCAGTATATATTCCGCTGGGCTGTTCCATGCTGATTCCACTGCTGCTGGCAGTGATTCAAAAAGACAGCAG
Organism: uncultured bacterium; assembly: GCA_905214225.1. GTDB lineage: Bacteria > Bacillota > Clostridia > Peptostreptococcales > Anaerovoracaceae > Aminicella. Next base: position 29,128 of record CAJMLL010000023.1, read on the forward strand.
CAGCCTGACCGCCTTTCTTATTCCGGCGGTTCTCTGCCTTCTAATCGGCGGATTCTGCATGCTGGTGCTGAAGAAGAGCAAGACTCTCTCGGAACGGAAAATGCTGATCAGGGACGGTTACCTGATGGTCGCTTCCGGCGCGCTGATCCTTCTTCTTCTGTCCGCCCTGCCTTACTGGATCTGCGGAAAACACATCGGTTTCGTTGACGGCTGGTTCATGTCCGTATCCTCCTGGACAACTACAGGAACCTATTCGGTTCCCTGCGGAGACCTGACAGATGCCCTGATGCTCTGGCGCAGCATGAACTGCTGGATGGGCGGATTCGTGATGCTGGCTGTCGCAATCACGATTTTCCAGAAACTGGGAATCAATGAACAGGGACTGCTCAGCGGTCCTTCTGCAATCAGCAAACAGAGTGCCAAGCTGACCGCGCACTTTACCGGAACCGTAAAGATCCTGCTCTACTTCTATATTGCGATGACTGCGGCAGAACTGGTTTTTCTCGCCTTTTCTGACATGACCTTTTTCAGTGCCCTGCTGAACACCCTCAGCAATGTCAGCACTTCGGGAATGATCGGAATTTCGAAGTCTGCAGACACGTCCTATATCCGGATCGTCATGACCGTTTTTGCTCTGCTGGCGTCCATCAACTTCTTCGAATACTATTACGTCCTGACCCGGCATCACGTGTCGAAGAACTATGAAGTCCGTTCCTACCTGTCCATCATCGCCGTTGCGGTCATTGTGATCACCGCAGATCTGATGATTACAGGAAAATATCATAATGTAGTCAATGCATTGAGAGACGCGCTGACCGTCTGCGTCTCCACTTCATCGACCTCCGGTTACGCGGCTTCCCTTTCCAGTTCCTGGCCGACGACCAGCATCTTCATTCTTCTGTTCCTCATGATGATCGGAGGATGCAGCATCTCTGCGGCCAGCGGAATCAAGGTCACCAGAGCGGTCGTCTTCTGGAAGCTGATCATGCGAGGGATTTACAAACGTATTCATCCGCGGTCAACCAGGGCGGTCATTGTCCACGGACATAAAATTCCTGCAAGCAAGGCTTCCTCCATCACGGTGTTCATCATGCTGTTTTTCCTGATCGTGATCGTCGCGGCAGTGGTTGTCAGCCTGGATAACCAGAGTCTGGACACCACCTTCTACGCCGTCATCGCATCGCTGACCAACTCCGGCGCCTTTGCCGGAAAGCTCGCGTCCGGAGACTACAGCATCTTCAGCATGCCGATCCGCTTCTTCCTGTCCCTTCTGATGATCATCGGACGTTTCGGAATCTACCCGGTCGTTGTGCTGTTCTCAACTTCTTTCTGGAGAGAGAAGTAGACAAAATATATAAAGCAAGGAGCATATCATGCAGCCATTATCTGTACGGATGCGCCCGGACAGCCTGGAAGAGTTTGCCGGACAGCGGCATTTCCTCTATCCGGGCTCGCTTTTTGTCCGGGCAGTGAAAAACCATAACTTTCATTCCGCGATATTCTTCGGCCCTCCGGGAACGGGAAAAACCACCCTTGCCCGCATCATCGCCAGGACGATGGACAGCGAGTTCCATGAGATCAACGCGTCTGTCTCCGGAACCAGAGAGCTGAAGGAAATCCTGGACGGCGCCCGCCTGAAGTTCTACGGACTGCAGCGCCGGTCCACGGTTTTGTACGTGGATGAAATCCACCGCTGGAACAAGCTTCAGCAGGACGCCCTTCTGAAAGCATTGGAAGAAGGCGTCATCCACCTGATCGGAAGCACCACGGAAAATCCGTATTTTTCTGTGAATAAAGCGATCTTAAGCCGTGTAAGAAATATTTATGAATTTTATCCGCTGAAAAAAGAGGATCTTGTGATCCTGATGAAACGAGCGCTGAAGGATCCGAGAAAGGGGCTGGGCAGCATGGATCCGCCGCTTTCTGCAGAGGAAGATGCACTTTCTCTTCTCGCAGAATTTTCTCAGGGAGATGCCAGGGCCGCACTGGATACCCTCGGCTTCATTGCAGAGAATCTTCCCGAAGATGACCGGAGAATAACAAAAAAGGCTGTCGGGGAGGCTCTCCAGCGGAAGGTCAACAATTACGATGAGTCCACGGAATATGATCTTCTTTCCGCGCTTCAGAAATCCATCCGGGGCAGCGACCCGGACGCCGCGATCTACTATTTCTCCCGTATGGCGGACGCGCGCTGCGATCTGATGACAATCGGAAGAAGGCTCATGGTGATCGCTTCTGAGGACATCGGCATGGCCTACCCTTCCGCAGTATCCATCGTCACCTCCTGCGTGCAGGCTGCCCAGATGGTCGGCTGGCCGGAAGCCGGAATCAATTTAAGCCAGGCCGTAATTCTTCTGGCTTCTTCACCGAAGTCCAACTCGGTTGTGAAGGCCTATCAGGAGTCCTTAAATGACGTGAGAACCAGAGAAGCAGACCCGATTCCTGCTCATCTGCGGGACGCGCATTACAGCGGAGCAGAGAAACTCGGTTACGGAAAGGACTATCTCTATCCGCATGATTTCGGCGGCTATGTAAAGCAGCAGTATCTCCCGGACAATCTGGAAAAGGCAGGCGTGTCCTATTACCATCCGACGGAAAATGGATCAGAAAAACAGTTTAAACATTTTCTCCGGCAGCTGGACGAGAAGCTGGGGAATAAGAAAGGAAAGAGATAAATGGAAATCATCAGAGCGCAGCACAGCGGCTTCTGCTTCGGTGTCAAGAAGGCCGTAGAAACTGCCTATCAAGAGACAGAAAAGCTGAAGGATCATCCCGGCCGGCTCTTCACCCACGGCCAGCTGATTCACAACCGCGACGTTACCGACGAACTGGAAAAAAGAGGCGCGCAGATCATCGAGGATCTCTCTGAGGTCCCAGAAGGGTCAACGGTAATCGTCCGCTCCCATGGAGAGACAAAAGAATTCTACCAAGAGGCTGAAAAGGACGGAATCCGTCTGGTGGACACCACCTGCCCCTTTGTTTCCCGGATTCACCAGCTGGTGCAGGACGCCTGGAAGGATGGGAAAAATGTCGTGATTATCGGAGATAAAAAACACCCGGAGGTCATCGGAACCAACGGATGGTGTGAGAACCAGGGGATGATATTAGGCAGCGCGGAGGATGCTGAGGATTTCCCTTGCAGATCAGCCTTTGTCGTCTGTCAGACCACCCTGCGTGAAGAGACCTTCGATTCTGTCATCGAAGAACTGAAGCGCCAGAATGTGGAACTTGAAATACACAACACCATCTGCAGCGCCACGGCCCAGAGACAGAAAGCGGCGGCGGAACTCGCGAAAAAATGCGATGCGATGGTGGTTTTAGGGGGCAGAAATTCATCCAACTCAAGAAAACTTTACGAAATCTGCCAGAAATACTGCCCAAACTCGTTTTTTGCCGAAAATATTAATGATTTGCCATTGAAACAATTGAGAAATTGTAATAAAATAGGTGTTGCGGCAGGTGCATCGACGCCTGAACGTACTATCAAGGAGGTTACTACTGTTATGAGTGACAATATCACTAACGAAACTGCAAATTCGATGGAAGCTTTCATGGACGAAATCGATGCATCTTTGAGACTCCCACACACCGGCGAGATCGTAACCGGTAAGGTTGATCAGGTAAATGACGACGAGGTCATCGTCAACCTGGGCTGCAAGAAAGATGGAATCCTGACAGCGCGCGAGGTTACGCTGGAAGAAGGACAGACACTGACAGACATGTTCCATGTCGGCGATGAGGTCCAGGCCAAGGTCATCAAGACTGACGACAACGACGGCGGAATTCTGCTGTCCAAGAAGAGACTGGAAGTCAACAAGCACTGGGATGAAATCAATGAAGCACTTGAAAATAAGTCAAATATTGAGGTCAAGGTTGTCCGTGTTGTTAAGGGCGGCGTAATCGCAGCTTACAAGGAAGTATCCGGATTCATTCCACTCTCCCAGCTGTCCAACAGATATGTTGAGAGCGCAGATGAGTTCCTGGGACAGGTTCTGACTGTAAAGGTTTCCCGTGTTGATCAGAGAAGAGGCAGAGCTGTATTCTCCCACAAGGCTGTACTGGCTGAGGAGAGACAGAAGAAACTGGACCTGATCTGGGATACTCTGAAGGTTGGCGACATCGTAGAGGGAACCGTTATGAGATTCACCGACTACGGCGCATTCGTAGACCTGGGCGGAATCGACGGACTGCTCCACATTTCCGAAATTTCCTGGGGCAAGCTGAAGCATCCTGACGAGGTTCTGAGCATCGGCGAAAAGATCAACGTCAAGATCCTGAACATGAACCGCGAGAAAGGAAAGATTTCCCTCGGCCTGAAGCAGACAACACCGGAGCCATGGTCTGTAATTAACGAGACTTATCATGTTGATCAGATCGTCAAGGGCAAGGTTGTTCAGCTGAAGGAGTACGGTGCATTCGTAGAGCTGAAGCCGGGCCTGGACGGACTGGTACACATCTCTGAGGTTGCAAACAAGCACGTTAACAACATCAGTGATGAGCTGACTGTAGGTCAGGAAGTCTACACAAAGATCCTGGACATCGATACAGAGAGAAGAAGAATCAGCCTCTCCATGAAGCAGGTTCCGGAAGACTACAAGCCGGAAGAGGAAGAAGCTGCTGATGCTGAGGAAGCACCTGCAGAAGAGTCTGCTGAGGACGCTGAGTAGTTCTGACAAAAGCTATTTCGGGCAAGCGCGTAACGTGCTTGCCCTTTTTTTATCTGCATACAGGTACGAATAAATACAGTTTCGCAGCGGATATAATTTCTGAAGAAATCTGTTGAAGCGCCGGCTGCCCTTCCCTTCGGGAAATACAGAGGCTTTTCATCCGAAATCATCTAGAACCGAAATCATTAACAGCTAAGGAGAATTATGAGTAAACGCAAACATACACCCGCCATCCAGGGACGTCTGGATAAAACAAAATCCGGAAACGGATTCGTCGTCATGGAAGACGGAGACGATATTTTTATTGATCAGGAGAACATGAGAGGCGCGATGAACGGCGATCTGGTTCAGGTTGACCTGCTCCCGGAGATCTACTGGGACAGAAGACCGGAAGGAATCATCGACCGGGTTCTCGACCGGGGACGCGAAGAAGTCATCGGTACCTACCACCGCAGCGGAAAGAACGGATTCGTTGCACCGGTCGCGAAAAACGACAAGGAGTGCGTATTCATCCGCGGACACGCAAACGGGAAAGCAAAAGACGGAGACAAGGTACTTGCCAGGATCACCCGCTACCCTTCCCGCCCGGACGAAAATGCCGAAGGAAAAATCATCGACATCATTGCCAGGAAAGGGGCAGCCGGAGCAGAAATCAAAGCCCTGATCCGTTCTGCAGGCCTGCATGAACAGTTCCCGTCCCCTGTTGAAGCTGAAGCCGCAAGATGCGCTTCAGAAACGCTCTCAGAAGAAGATCTGGCCAGAAGGAAGGATCTGCGGAACGAACTGATCCTGACCATCGACGGTGCAGATTCCAAGGATCTGGATGATGCCGTCTCCGTAAAGAAGCTCCCGGATGGAAACTGGCTGCTCGGCGTCCATATCGCCGATGTCGCACACTTTGTCACCGAGGGAAGCCGGCTGGACAAGGAAGCAAAAAAGCGCGGAAACAGTGTTTACCTCCTGACTCGCGTCATTCCTATGCTTCCGAAATCCCTCTCCAACGGCGTCTGCAGCCTGTTTGAAGGTGCAGACCGGCTGACCCTGTCCTGCGAGATGAAAATCAGTCCTTCCGGAGAGATCCTGAGCCATGAGATTTTTGAGAGCGTAATCCGTTCAAAAGCCCGCATGGTCTACGACGACGTCTCGGATATGCTGGAGGATGACAAGAGCCCCTTGATCAGCCAGTATTCTGATTACCACGGCTTCGACATCTACTCCGCACTGAAAGACATGGCAGAACTCGCAGCAATTCTGAACAAAAGCAGAATGAACAGCGGCAGCATCGATTTTGAGCACGAAGAAGCAGAGATCATTCTGGACAATCAGGAAAATCCTGTCGATATCCACCCCGCCGACCGCCGCGTTGCAAACCGTCTGATTGAAGAATTCATGCTCGCTGCAAACAGGACCGTAGCCGAGCATTTCTGCCGCATGCACATTCCCTTTGTCTACCGAGTCCATGAGCAGCCGGAAGCGGTCAAAATCGAGGAAATGAAGCACTTCCTGGCCTTCTTCGGGATCACCCTTCATACAAAAAAGGATACGCTGCCTCCGGAGGAACTCAGCCGTATCCTGAAACTTGCTGAGGGAAAGCCCTATGAGAACATCGTCAGCACCGTGCTCCTGCGTTCGATGACCAAGGCCTATTACAGCCCGGACTGCACCGGCCACTACGCCCTTGCATTCAAGTATTACTGCCACTTCACCTCCCCGATCAGAAGATATCCGGACCTGATGATCCACCGCATCATCAAGCTCATCCTGAACGGAAATAAGAATGAGCTGCGCAGAAAATTCTGGATTTCCGCCGTTGAAGACGCTTCTGTACATTCTTCAGATACCGAGCGCGCCGCCCAGGAGCTCGAACGTGATGTGGACAAGCTGAAGATGGCGCAGTACATGAAGAAGTTCATCGATGAAGAATACGACGGCATCATCAGCGGCGTTACCGAATTCGGTATCTACGTCCAGCTGGAAAACACCGTGGAAGGCCTGGTTCCGATCTCCACCATGAATGACGACTTCTACAACTTCGAGGAAAGCCGCTACCGGCTGATCGGGTCTGCAACGAATAAAATCTACGCACTGGGCGATCCGGTCCGGATCCGGGTTACGGATGCCCGCCCGGAAGAACGGCAGATCGACTTTCAGCTTGTGACAGAGGAAGAATAGAGTAGTTACTTCGCATATTCCGCAGTTTCTTCTGCCACATCCAGGGGATCCCGATAGAATTTCCTCGTTCGCTCCATCCGGTCATCCCCTCTGCTGTATCCACAGTCAAAAGCCTCGGACCGCACCCGGTAGATTCTCCGCCTCAGAGCGCCGGCGTGGAGGCCTTCCCCCGCCGAAATATTCCAGGCGTGACGCAGATATCCTGCTCCGTCTCCCTGAAGGTTCTCCTCCAGCACATCAATGACACTGCAGATTCCATCATGGAACTGATTCATGGTGCAGATGTAGCTGGCATATTCCCGGTCCGTTCCCGTCCAGGCCAGGGCCGCCTCGAGCTCCCCGCCCTGTTTCGGCCTCTTCACAAACACCAGATCTGGATGGATCAGGTAGTCCCCGATAAACAGGAACACATCCTCTGCCCTCACCATTTTCTCAAGAAGCGAGAGCACCACATCCAGCGCCTCACAGACATCCCGCGCGTGAAAGTCCCGCAGGCTCACATAACCTTCCGTCTGAAACATCCCGGAAAGCCGCATGGAGCCGTCCTGCTCCATCACCGACAAAAATGAAACCGGCAGAAATAAGCCGGTATATCCGGTCTCCAGAATCTGCCTCTGATATTCCATAAGATCACTCTGCCCATATTCGATTTCCAGCCGTTCTTCCATTGCTGGCCTCCTTTCTTCTTTTCTTTCCTTTTCTGCATATTGTTTATATTTCCGCATTATCCCCCGCAGGTCCGGCAGGCCGTATAGCCCAGCTTCTTCGCTTCATTCAGACTCATCTGCGAACACCACCTGGTAACTGACCTGCAGCTCCCGTAATGATAAGCCTCTCCCGCGCTCTCAAATACGTACACCGGCGTTCCCAGAGACGCAGAGGAGGCTTTACAGTTCGGGCATGGATGATACTTCTTCTTTATGGCATCTGACAAGGGCCGCATCTTACAGCAGGCCCGGACGTGCTGACAGTTTTCCTGATGATACCGGATCCCGTCCTCCGGGAAGATCCAGACCAGCCTCTCCTCATCCGTGAAGCTTCCTCTTGCGCTGCCCCTTCTCACCCGTCCAGTGAAGGCCCTTCCCGTCACCAGTGCCGGGAAACGGATATCATCGAATTGGCCAAGCGGATCATGCACGCCGCCCTTTGCCAGCATCCGCACTTCAATCAGATCCTCCATCGTCCCGTGAGAAAACCTGTACTGATAGCCGGTAATATACAGATGGCGAAGCTCTCTGTTTTCCCGGTGTACACGGGCCTCAAGAAGAACCGGCATTCTGGAAGCAGACGGCTGAAGCCCGCACAGCAGCATCTCCCGCCTGAGCTCATCGGAAGAGGCAAACACCAGATTCTCCGCCATCGCAATTACCGGAATAATGCCGATCAGGGCGGTCACCGCCAGAATGAATACCGGAACGATGATGGCTGCTTCTGCAATATAGCCGCCTTTTTTCTCCCTCAGCTTCCGGAAAACCGTCAGCCCGGAAGTTTTTTCCGTTTTCTTGTCTCTGTGCATCCTCATCCCTTATCCCTTCATTTTCTCCGGGAAATATTCACGGCGGGACGTATATTCTTTTCCATTCAGCTTAAACACCGCTTCAATCCCGCTGTAATGATCCCGCAGAAGAAAATCCTCATACCATCCATACTGCATGTTGATCTGCATCAGATCCATCATTCTCAGAATCTGAAGTTCCTGACCCGTCAGCGCAGCAAAAAATCGAAGATAGTCTTCATAAGTCTCCCCCCTGCTATGAACTGCTCCCCGTCAAGAAGACAGTGAAAAAATATAATATTTTTGACCAGTGA
>CAJMLL010000024.1 GCA_905214225.1 uncultured bacterium
ATGATCAACAGTGTTTTATTTTTTCACTGTCTCTCATAAAGGGAGCATATCAAAGAGCATGTGCTCTTGCGTCGGTATTTTTTACTTTAAAGTCCGCGGCTATAAGAAAGTTAATGGCAAAACCATCTGGACGAAGTACAGTAAGGTAAAATCTGTCCGAGTAAAATAGAAACACCTATAAAGAACAGCAAGGGCCGCCGCGCCAGACATGAACGAACAATGGCGCGGCGGCCCGTTTTCCTATTACCAGATTCCATGGGTGTCAAATATCTCGAGACATATGGAAATTTTCTCCCATCTTTTTCTCTAAAAATTCCCCCAGCATTTCTCACAGCACGGATAAGCCTCTAATCACAGAAATTCGTTGGTAAAAATCAAGAAAAACGATATCCTGTACCAACGCGGAAAATATTTTGGTAAAATTGAATAATAATCATGATTCATCCCAACAAATTGTACAATTTTTAGCACATGCCAAATGTCTGTTTTTCGAAATCTGTGATTATAAAATTTCGCGTATACATATACACTATTACATACATCTGGCTCGCATAAAATATAACATGACGAACGATTTTTCAGAATAAATTGCAAAGTGTTTGGGCAAAAGCCCTCCAAATTACGCATTTTTACCAACATACATCCCGACCAGTAAAGTAAGTTTTAGGTAAGAAACATCAATTTTGCCCAATTATACCAAATGACACCGCACATTTGGTATGATCGACGATTATTCAGCGATTTTACCAACTCCCTGCCCGTATTAAATCCAAAATCACCGGAAATCCTACCCGTGACTCCTGCATAAATGATGAATAGACGAAGCTGGGAACAAATCTCCAGGAATTGCGCCAGTATGTGTATACAGTATACCCGCATCGTCACTTCTCCCTTCCCTCGCCCGGCTGCCTCGCATTCTTCTGCACATGCCTGTCTCGCATTTTCCCGCAGCCGGCATTTTCGGCGGCCCAGTTTTTCCCGGCGGCCCAGTTTTTCCCGGCGGCCTTTTATTATCCTCTATGCTTACGTTACTCGTCAGCTTTTCTTCTCCCGGCTCCGGCATTTCCCAACGGCCAGTAAATAAACGGCAAGACGATCAAAAAAACCACTGCACGAATTGTATTCCTGCAATTTCGTGCAGCGGTTATATTTACTATCTCTATCCTTTTATTTTCGCAATGATCTTCTTCATCAGCCCCACGCGTCCAAACGGCGTAATCAGATACCATCCGTCCGTGTAAGGCGCGATCTTTTCTGCGATGTCTGTGGAGAGGGAAACAGCAAGTTCTGCCGCCTCTTCCTTAGACAGGCCGTGATACTTTTCGATGATCTCCGGCGCTACGCTGATGCCGCTGATCTCAGCGTCCATAAAACGCGCATTCCGCTCGCTGACGATCGGAATGATGCCGCCCAGGATGTAGCCGCCATTCAGTTCCTTTCTGGCCAGTTTCAGATTTTCCAGGGCCTGATCACTCAGTACCGGCTGGGTGAGAAAGCCCACCATCCCGCGCTGCAGTTTTTCCTTTGCGCGGTTCAGCTCTACTTCAAAATTTCTGGCGTTCAGGTTCAGAGCGCCGAAAACGTGGAAAGGCGCAGGCAGCTCGGTTTTTCCAAGGCCCTGAATGAACGACGCCATCTTTCTGGAATTGAACTGGAAGACGCTCTTCACTTCATCGCGCTCCGCCGTCGGAATCGGGTCTCCGGTCACCACCAGTACATTTCTCACCCCAACCGCGCTGAGGCCCAGCAGAAGGCCCTTGGTGGCGTTCAGATTGCGGTCCCGGCAGGTCATATGCGGAAGCGCTTCCATGCCCAGATCTGACCTGATTTTACAAGCCAAAAGCGAGGAATCCATCCGGGCCCTGGCCACCGGGCAGTCAGCAATCGTCACAATATCCGTCCCCGCAACACCCAGCTGCGCGGCTCCGGCCATGTATTTCAGCAGATTTGTATCCGCCGGAGGGTCCAGCTCCACCGCGATCACTTTTTCTCCGCGTTTCAGCTTTCTCCAGAACAGACTGTCATCCGGGTCTGTTTTTTTCTCCCTTGCCGCTTTGTGTTTTGTCTGAGGGGTGAATCCGCCTGCCTCAAGCGCTTTCCGGACCGCCTCGATATGCCGTGGTGTCGTGCCGCAGCAGCCGCCCAGAATCTTCACCCCGTCTGCCGCCAGCTGCGCCATGCCATCACCGAAATACACCGGGTCGCTGTCATAGAAGGTCCGGTTGTCGATAACCGTTGGATAGCCAGCGTTTGGCATGATGGACAAAGGCAGATCCGGCAAGGTCATATCGGAAAGCAGTTTCGCCATCTGACGGACACCGACCACGCAGTTCATGCCAACTGCATCGAAGAGCCCGCTCTCTGCAGCTTCATTGATCAGATCATTTCCAAACTGGCCGTCCCTGGTATATCCCTCCGGAAGCAGCGCAAAGGACACCACGATAAAGGGATCGGAAACGCGGCTGCGGATATAGGCAGCGGCTTCTTTCACTCCGTCCAGTGACGGAAGTGTCTCAAACAAAAAGTTCTCCGCGCCCATGTCGATAAATTTTCCGGCTGTCCAGCGGTATTCTTCTGCCGCCTCTTCTGCAGAGCGCCCGGTCACCGGGCCGAAATCTGCGAAAACTTCTGCCTGAAAGGGCTCTGCAGCTTTCACCGCGAGATTCCAGGAAGCATGAAGGATTTTTCCGCAGGTCTCCTCATCATAGATGGTGCGGTTTGCTGCAAAGGTGTTAGTTTTCAGGGCGCGGGCGCCGGCTTCCAGATATTCTCTGTGAATGGCGGAGACCAGGACCGGCTTATCGACAGAGGCCAGTTCACAGCCCTGGCCGGAAGTGTGCTCCTTTGCGGAAATGTATGTGCCCATGCCGCCGTCAAACAGCAGCCTTCCCTTTTTCAGTATTTCTTTTACGTGGTTCATCGCAGTTCTCCTTTTCCTCTCTGATCAGCCCAGCACTTCTTTTGCGGCATCGGCAGATGCCTTGGCATCACGGACGTAGTAATCGGCGCCCATCTCATCGGCGTATTCCTGGGTCATGACGGCTCCTCCTACCATGATTTTACACGGGTGGCCGGAGGCGTGAAGGGCGTCTACGGTTTTCCGCATGGAGACCACGGTGGTCGTCATCAGGGCGGACAGGCCGATCAGATGAACATCCTGCTCGATTGCCGTGTCCACGACTTTCTGCACCGGAACATCGCGTCCCAGGTCGATGACCTGATAGCCGTAATTTTCCAGAACAACTTTTACGATATTTTTTCCGATATCGTGAATGTCTCCTTCTACGGTTGCCACGATGATTTTTCCTTTGCTGACAGAGTCCCCGCTTCCGGCGATCTTCGATTTAATGTAGTCCAGTCCCGCGCAGGCGGCATCGGCAGCGTTGATCAGCTGCGGAAGGAAGAGGATCTGCTTCTCATACTGGTCGCCGACGATATCCAGAGCCGGAATGATCATCTGGTTGATGATGTCCATGCCTTCCATGCTTTTCATCAGCTCGACGGTAATATCCTTTGTCTCCTTCTTCAGGCCCTTGAGAATTGCCCTTTCGATTCTGGCTTTTGGCGACTGGTCGGAATCGGACAGCCCTGCGGATGCACCGGCAGCCTGCGCTGCATGTCCTGCTGCCGGTGAAGCGGATTTCGCAGTCTGCCTCTCCATCTCCTTCTTTCTTTCCGGGTCGGACATGCGCGCGATGTAAGACATGCAGTTTTCATCCTGTCCGGAGAGGGCGCGGAAAGATGCGACTGCGTCCATGATGGCACGGCTGTTCGGGTTGATGATCGGAAAATCCAGACCGCAGTACATAGCCTGGGTCAGGAAACTCTCTGTCACGTGCGTTCTTTCCGGAAGACCGAAGGAAATATTGCTGACGCCCAGTGCCGTGTGAAGGCCCAGTTCCTGTGTGACGCGGCGTACCCCGTCCAGAGTCTCCTTTGCCTGATCCTGCTGCGCAGAAACGGTCAGGGTAAGGCAGTCGATAATCAGATCTTCGCTCGGAATGCCGTAAGAGATACATGCTTTCTGAATATTTTCCGCAATCCGCAGGCGGTCGTCGGATGTCTTCGGCAGGCCCCCCTTGTCCATGGTCAGGCCGATAACCGCTGCTCCGTATTTCTTTACGATCGGAAGAATGGACGCCTGTTTTTCCGGTTCTCCGTTCACGGAATTGACGATGGCACGCCCGTTGACGGCTCTCAGGCCGGCCTCTACAGCCTCCGGCTCAGGGGAGTCGATCTGAAGAGGAATGGAAACGACGCTCTGCACAGCTTCCACGACTTCCTTCATCAGGGCCGCCTCATCCAGCCCCGGAACGCCGACATTGATGTCCAGAATTTCTGCTCCGGCATCCTGTTCGGCAATCGCCGTCTCCATGATATAATCCAGATCATGGTCTTTCAGCGCCTGCTGAAAACGCTTCTTTCCTGTCGGATTGATTCTCTCTCCGACAACGTGAACCTTTCCATTCAATTCTGCCATATTCCCTGCAGAACAGATTCCTCTGCGGCCTGCACGTTCTGTCCTTCTCTCCTCTTCAGAAGGCCCTTCTGCCCCGCGGAATGCCTCTGCCAGCCTTTCGATAAACTCCGGCGTCGTCCCGCAGCAGCCTCCAACTGCGCTGACCTGAAGCTCTTTATATTGACTCATCTGCTCCGCAAACTCCGCTGCGTCGATGGCATATTCTCCTGTTTTCGGGTCTGGCAGTCCGGCGTTCGGTTTTACGATCAGCGGAAGATCGGTCCAGTCTCTCATTTCCTTAATCAGAGGGTAGATCTCCTCCGGCCCCAGCGAGCAGTTGATGCCGATGGCATCGGCACCGAGTGAGGTCAGCGTCTGCGCCGCACAGGGCACGGATGCGCCCAGGAAGGTTCTTCCGTTTTCTTCGAAAGTCATGGTTATCCAGACCGGAAGATCGGTGTTTTCTTTAATGGCCAGAAGAGCCGCCTTCGCCTCATATAGGTCGGTCAGCGTCTCGACGACCGCCAGATCTGCACCGGCCTGTTCTCCGGCTTCTGCCTCCTCTTTAAAGATATCATAAGCCTCTTCAAAGCGAAGTGTTCCAAGGGGCGACAGAAGTTCTCCGATCGGTCCGATATCAAGCGCCGTTTTCGCACGGCCCGCTGCAGCGGCCTTTGCGGTTTTTACATTTTCCGTAATGACTTCTGCCGCGGAATGACCCGTTCCCTCCAGTTTCCTCCGGTTGGCCCCGAAGGTGCAGGCGTAGATTACCCGGCTTCCCGCATCGATATAGTTCTGGTGAATGGAGCTGAGCAGCTCAGGATGCTGCATGGCGAAAACCTCCGGATTTTCTCCGGTTTTCAGCCCTCTCTGCTGCAGCTCGGTGCCCATCGCTCCATCCAGAATAATTACCTGACTCATTGTTATATTCTCTCTTTCCCTGTTCTCTGTTTTCCGGCTCTTCAAGCCTCATTTTCTGCTCCGTATTTCTCCGTTATCACGCACTCTTACAGCGGCTCTCCCGTGCAGGTCACGCCTTTCTCCCGGAATCTGCAGTGCCTGAACATCGGGCAGTTTTCACAGCTCTTTCCTCTCAGTTTCAGCGGATGATCGGAAATTCCCATGATGGCCATAACCGATTTTCTCGGAATCATCAGATGCGTCGGGCTCTGGGTGACACCGATGCGTTTTTCTGCATTCAGCATCGAACAGAAATCCGGATTCTCGGAAAATGGGAGATCGCCATAGCCCGGACTGTAGCGGTCAGACAGGAACATGCCTTGCTCTTCAATTTTTGTCCTCAGATCCTGCTCAAAATTGTTACAGACGTTCTCAACGGCAGTGCTGGCGCAGGCATCCATAATCAGCGCATCGGACATGCTCTTTACTTCATAGCGCATGAGCAGACGCTCCACCATGGCTCCGATGGTTGCCCCCAGCAGGACGGCCTCCTGACAGTTTTCCAGAAGATGGGCCATGTCGTCTCCTGCAAGGGTCAGCCCCTCCACATGACGCCGGCCGCCGCTTGCTTCAATCGGAAGACGCTTCCAGACGATCCGCGGAACAGATGCGCGCATAACCTCTGCAATGCAGCTTCTGATCTGGCTGTGCAGGGCATCATCGATCTCCTGTCCGCGGTAGCCCAGATATTTCAGTATTTCATTCTCATTCAGATCGGTCAGTCTTGCCGAAATCATAGCAGTCTCCCTTCTTTACTCAAAACGTACTGCCATTATATCAAAAGAAAAGGACTTCTGCAGTGATTTTTGTGAGATCACCGCAAAAGTCCCCTGGTATTTTATTTCTGATTAACAAACCTGCAGCTGAGCATCTGTCTGATGCATCAGGAACTGACTTCCATCTACTCCTGAATCTGCTCGTCGGCTTCCGCTTCCTTTTCCAGCGGATCGTAGAGCGGCTGCTCTCTGTGACGGGAGAATCCGGACAGGTCGAACTTCTCCAGGTTCTCTACGATAGAACGTGTATCTGCCTTGTCCAGAATTTCCTTACGTGTATGCAGAGCCTTCGGGCTGTCGTCACGGCTGCTCGGTCCGTGGAAGCATCCGCCTTCACAGCACATTCCCTCGATGAACTCCTCAGGGAGTTTTCCGCGCTCAGCCAGAAGAAGGGTCTTCTTCAGTTCTGCGCCGCCGCTGACTCTGGCAACCTTCAGATCGCTGTTCTTTCCGGTTTCCTTCAGATACTCCAGGCAGGATCCGGAAACACCGCCGGATGTCGCATATTTCTTTCCGTAAACACTGGACTCCTGGTATTCGGTCTCAACCGGCTCCAGCTTGACGTCCTTAGCTCTCATGATGGCTTCGATCTCACTGTAGATCAGGGCATAATCTGCATTTCCTTCGATCTGCTGATCGACGATCTCCGACTTCTTTGCTACGCAAGGTCCAATGAAGACAACGACACATCCCGGATGACGGGCCTTCAGATAACGGGAAATCTCGCACATCGGGCTGACTGCCGTAGACACGGCATCTCTCAGCTTCGGATAATGACGAACGATCATGTTTACAAATCCCGGGCAGCAGGATGTGGTTCTCATTTCACCTTTTTCTGCAGCCTCGGCCCACTCATCTGCCTCTGCAGATGTGGTCAGGTCAGCACCCAGGCCGACCTCGATAAAGTCTGTGAATCCGACTTCCTTCATGGCCTTCTTCCAGGATGCCATGTTGATGCCCTTGCCGAACTGTCCTTCTGTTGCAGGAGCGGCAACGGCGTAAACTTCCTTATCGGACTTGATTGCTTCGATGACCGGAACGATGGAATCCTTACTTCCGATTGCTGCGAACGGGCAGTGGTGGATGCACTGACCGCAGCGGATGCATTTTTCCTCATCGATGACGGAAAGTCCGTTCTCATCATAAGTCAGAGCATTAACCGGGCAGCTTGCCTTGCACGGACGCTTTAAATGCACGATGGCATTGTACGGACATGATCTCGCGCACATTCCGCACTCCTTGCACTTATTCGGGTCGATGACCGAACGTTCTTTTCCCGGATGAATCGCGTCAAAACGGCAGCTCTTTACACAGGACTTGCCGACACAGTTCTGGCAGTTGTCGGTAACCACGTAGCTGGAAATCGGGCAGTCTGCGCATGCCGCCTCGATAACCTGAATGACATTTCCATTATCCTCAGGACCAGGTGCCTTGCCCAGAGCCAGACGTACTCTGCCCCTTACGATTTCTCTTTCCTTATACACGCAGCATCTCCAGTGAGGAATGGTACCCGGGATGATCTTCTGCGGAATAAACTCCGCCTTCTCCTCGAGCTCCCCCGCGAAGGCGAGTTTGGCAACCTCATACATGACGTCACGCTTCAGGTCCAAAATACTCTCATCTGCACGCATTTTATCCTCCATATCTTAATCTGGTATACAGTATCCGACTTAACTCTTTCATCATCGTATCAATCTTCGATTGGAATGTACAGTGAAATAAGCTTTTATTCAAGTACTTTTTTTGGACCATTGTAAATTTATGATAACGCACAAGAAAAGGCGGATTTTCTATAGATTGATAACAAATTATCATGTCCTCTCACTATAAAACACCCGTCTTTCTGGTATAGATGTATTGAATTATATTGTATACATAAATTCGTGAAATCTATCGGACATCCCTTCCGCAGATCGTGCTTCCCGCCGTCCATCCGGTGGACCAGGCAATCTGCAGATTGTATCCGCCCGTTTCCGCGTCCAGGTCCAGAAGCTCGCCGGCAAACTTCAGCCCGGCGCATTTCTTCGACGCCATCGTCTTCTGGTCGATCTCCTGTGTCCGGATTCCGCCCTGCGTAATCACGGCATCCCGGAAACCCTGGCTTCCGGTAATTGTCAGCTCCAGATTATGAAGATTCTCAAGCAGCCGCTTCCGCTCCTTTTTCTTCAGCATCCCGGCCTCTTCATCCGGACCGATCCCGCTCTTCTCCAGCAGATCCCTTACTGCTGCCTGCGGAATCCCGGTGAACTTCACGTTCTTCATCCTCCGGTGGGGCTGTTTCTTCTGCTCTTCCTGCAGAAAATTATCCGTCTCTTCCCGGCTCTCCTCCGGCAGCAGGTCCAGAATCAGGCGCGCGCCCTCCGGGCTTTTTCCCTTCAGCGCGGACAAAAAATGACTGGACAAGTTCAGAACGGCGGGGCCGCTCAGACCGTAATGCGTCACCATGACCGGGCCTTTCCCCTCGGCCAGTTTCTTTTTGCCGCTTCTTACCTGAAGGCGGACATCCGGAAAGCTGACCCCCTGAAGGCCGCTCAGATCTTCCTGAAGAATCAGGGGAACCAGCGCCGGGCGGCAGGGCGTAATCCTGTGTCCGCAGGAGCTGGCCATGCGGCAGCCGTCGCCATCCGAACCAAGGGCCGGTGCGGCCAGACCGCCGGTCGTTACGATCACCCAGTCCGCATAATATTCTTTTCCGGATTCTGTTCTCACCCCGCTGCAGCGCAGCCTTACAGAGTTCTTTCCAGTCTGCTCTTCCGGCTGCTTTTCTTCCAGCAGCAATTCTTCCGCCCGGCAGGAGCAGCGGATATCCACGGAATACCTCTTCAGGAGGGTAATCAGCGCGTCCCGGACGTCTTCCGCGCGGCCGGATGCCGGAAAAATCCTTCCGTCGTCTTCTTCTCTGGTTTTCAGGCCCGCGCTTCCAAGAAGCTCCAGCAGGTCCTGATTCGAAAATGTCTGAAAGGCAGAATACAGGAATCTCGGATTCGAGATCACGTGTCCGCGGATCTCCTCCATGTCCCGGCTGTTGGTCAGGTTGCAGCGCCCGTTTCCCGTAATCAGAAGCTTTTTCCCGAGAACAGGATTTCTCTCCAGAAGCAAAACACGGCAGCCGGCCCGGCCGGCGGCAATTGCCGCCGTCATGCCTGCCGGGCCGCCGCCCACAACAATTACGGATGGTTTTTCTTTAATATTCTTCATAGCTTCCCAGATATCTGAACTCCAGACTCATTTCCTGCAGCTGGTTGATCATTTGTGCGAACTCTTCCGAGTACACGGATTCCTCGATATCGAAATAGAACATGAACTCGAATTCTCTGCTCGGAAGCGGACGGCTCTCCAGCTTCAGCAGGTTGATGCCCATGGCGTTGAATCTTGCCATGACCTGATAGAGGGAGCCCGGCTCATGTTTCAGGACGATCATGATGCTGGTTCTGTCTGCGCCCGGATAGATCTCAAGATCCTTGGCGATGCAGATGAAGCGTGTGTAGTTATTGTCTCTGTCCTGAATGGATTCTTCCAGGCACTCCAGTCCGTAAAGCTCACCGTTTTCCACAGAGCCGATTGCAGCCGCGTCCTTCCTCCCGGACTCAGCAACCATTTTGGCTGCCTGCGCGGTGTTCTCGCAGACGTGGAGGGTTGCCATCGGGAAATGCTTCAGATAGTCCTCGCACTGGGAAAGAGCCTGTTCATGGGAATAAATATCTTTGATCTCTTCCTTATTGGTTCCCGGGTTGACCAGAAGGCAGTGGTCAATTCTGATTCTCATGCTTCTTACGATATGGAAATGGTATTCCTGCATGAGGTCGTAAACCTGGTTGACAGATCCTGCCGTGCTGTTTTCAATCGGAAGAACGCCGTAGTGGCAGAGACCTGAATCGATGGCCGCGAATACGCCTCGGAAATTCTTCATGTACATGATCACCGGCATCTTGAACATCTTATCGCAGGCCTGCTGGGAATACGCACCCTGCACGCCCTGGCAGGCAACGGCCGGTGCATCCGGGAATTTCTTCGGTGTATTGTTAATCGCGCCCATGATCTGCTCAACCAGCGGGGACGGCTTATCAAGGGTCCTGACCTGGTGGTCTCTGCTCATCTCCATAATGGAAGAGAAGAGAAGACGGTTGTAGTAAGCCAGATCCGGAGAGGAAATCTCCTGAATATGATCCAGAAGTGTGCGTTCTCTTATCGGGTCCAGAATTCTTACACCCTTTTCCTCCTTGTATTCGGCGATTTTTTCCGAAATACGCATTCTCTCTTCGATTTTCTCTACCAGTTCACGGTCAATAGCATCAATCTGCTTTCTATAGTCCTGAATATCCATTCTGTCTCCTGTCCTTTAAATTAAGTCTGCCGGATTCATTAAATTGATCAGAGCCAGCGCAGCGGCAGACTCGACACAAGGAAGGGCTCTCGGCACAATGCACGGGTCGTGGCGCCCTTTGATTTCCAGCACCGCATCTTTTCCCGTGGACCAGCTGATGCTGTCCTGCGGCTTTGCGATGGACGGTGTCGGCTTGAATGCGCAGCGGAATACGATCTCCATTCCGTTCGTGATTCCGCCTAAGATTCCTCCACTGTTATTGGAACGGGTACGGATTTTTCCGTCCTCATCCATGTAAAACGGGTCGTTGTTCTGACTGCCTCTCATTCCGGCTGCAGAGAATCCCGCGCCGAATTCAATTCCTTTTACCGCCGGAATCGCGAACACGGTCTGCGCAATGGTATTTTCCACACCATCGAACATCGGATCTCCGATTCCCGCCGGCACGCCGGTTACTCTGCATTCTACAATACCTCCGACCGAATCCAGATCCTCTCTGGCCCGGTCAATTTCTGCGTACGGATCCTCACTGTTTCCGCCGATCTCCACAATCCGCGCGTCGATTTCTATCCCTTTCCGCTGCAGAATCTGCTTGAAAATTCCTCCCGCAACGCACAGCGGCGCCGTCAGACGTCCGGAGAAGTGACCTCCTCCACGAACATCCTCAAAGCCTCTGTATTTAATGTGGGCGGTCAGATCTGCGTGACCAGGACGCGGAATATCCCGGATATTATTGTAATCCTTAGACTTGGTATTGGTGTTACGGATCAGCGCTGTAAGCGGCGCTCCACAGGTGATATCCTCCACCAGTCCGCTGATAAATTCCGGACGGTCCGCTTCCTTTCTCGGGGTAGAATACCGGCTCTGTCCCGGAGCCCGACGGTTCATAAATCGCTGAAGCTCCGCCATGTCGATCCTTATCCCGGCCGGCAGTCCGTCAATCGTGACGCCGATCGCCTCCGAATGCGACTGACCGAAGATTGAGATCCTCACCCATTTTCCATATGATGAAGACATAGGATTGATTTCCTTTCTTTTTCTCTGTTATTTTCTGCTCCTCCGGACAAAATCCACCCGGCAAGAGCTTTCCTTTCTACTATTTTCTGATGACCTTTCCGTCCAGTCCCGCCTTTTTCATTTCCTCAAAGAAGGTCGGATAGGACTTGGATGCCGCCTCGGATCCAAGAATGGTCACCGGATTCTGGCAGGCCGTCGAAGCTGCGGCTGCCATCATGACGATGCGGTGGTCATGAAAACCGTCTGCCTCGCCGCCGGTCAGTTTTTGTCCTCCGCTGCCGTGGATCACAAGGCCGTCCGGCTTTTCTTCAATATCTGCACCCAGTCCGTTCAGTACAGCGGACACAGCCGTCAGGCGGTCGCTTTCCTTCATCCGCAGACGCTCTGCGTGGGAAATCACCGTGGTTCCCTCTGCCAGACAGGCCGTCAGCGCCAGCTCCGGAACAATGTCCGGGATGTTTCCGGCATCGATTTCCATGCCCTGCAGCTTCCCGCACGACGGACGGACGGTCACGGTATCTCCCTGCATCTGCGCGTCGGCTCCGAACTTCTGAAGCAGCGCCAGCATCGCAGAATCCCCCTGGGCGGTGCCGCTCTGGAGGCCGTGCACGGAAACCGGCTCTTCACCGATCGCTCCCATGGTCATCCAGAAGGCTGCATTGGACCAGTCGCCTTCTACTTTATAGATGTCAGGACCAGAATAGGTCTGTTTTCCCGGAATTTCAATCCGGCTGCCGGAATCCTTAAACTGAATTCCGAAACGCTGAAGTGTCCGTTCCGTCATCTTTACGTATCCGGCAGACTGAAGACCGCCCGGGATTTCAATGACGCTGTCTTCCTCCAGAAGAGGAAGGGCGAATAATAAGCCGCTGATGTACTGGGAGGACACATTTCCCGGAATGGTGAGGGTTCCCGGGGTCAGCTGTCCCTCAATCTCAAAAGGCACAGTTCCCGGTGCGCTCAGCCTGCAGCCGTGTTTTTCCAGCTCTTCATAGAGAGGAGAAAGGGGCCGCTGCGGAAGTCTTCCCTCCGGATAGAATTTTCCGTGCACGCCCAGAGCCGCTGTAACCGGAAGCAGAAAGCGGAGTGTCGAACCGCTTTCGCGGCAGTGCAGCTCTGCCTCTCCGCCCCGTCCGGCGTTCTTCAGAGCCTCCATGCAGGAAACGGTTGCGGAAATATCATCGGACCCGCCTTCAAGAGACACCCGGCAGGGATGGCCGGCCATCCCGGAAAGACAGGCGCAGATCCACGCCCGGTGCGCATCCGATTTGCTTGCTGTAATGGTAATTTCTTTCATTTCCCTTACTCCGCTCCATTTCCTTCCCGGTCGACAGCCGGCCGGCCGATCTCAAGCAGTTCCTTCAGATCTTCCACCGGAACCGTCTTGCGGACACACTTGCCGATACGCTTTGGAATCACCAGATCGATCGAGTTTTTCTCCCGCTTCTTGTCTGAACACATAATATCATATAAAGAATCGTTATCGTAAGGAACGGAAAGATCAAATCCGTATTCTTTCAACATGGCATGAAGCTCATCGAAAACAGACTGCTCACACCAGCCCTTTTTCACAGCAATGGCGGTGATGTAATTCATGCCTTTAGCTACGGAAAGACCGTGGCTGAAGCGGAAATCACTGCATTTCTCAATTGCATGGCCGATGGTGTGACCGAAATTCAGAAGATGGCGGACACCGTAGTCGAATTCATCTTCCTCAACGAACTTCTTCTTGATGGAGACACAGGTCTCTACGATGTTTTCCAGATTCTTCCACGATGCTTCCACATCCTTCAGCTCGGCAAACAATTTTTCATCGGCGATCATGCCGTACTTGATGACTTCTGCCATGCCATCCAGCAGAACGCTCTTCGGCAGTGAGTTCAGAAGCTCCGCGTCCTGCAGAACCAGTTCCGGCTGATGGAAGGCTCCGGCAAGGTTTTTCCCCTCCGGAAGGTTGATGGCGGTCTTCCCCCCGACCGAGGAATCTACAGCCGCAAGAAGAGTGGTCGGGACCTGAATCACGCGGATGCCGCGGAGATAGGTGGCTGCGGTAAATCCGGCCAGATCGCCGACCATTCCGCCGCCCAGTGCCACGACACCGTCAGAGCGCGTCAGCGGAATCTCTGCCAGCTTATTCAGCATCTCCAGGTAAACCCTTCCGCTCTTCGACTCTTCTCCTGCAGGAACAGTAAATGTGTATACCTGAAATCCCGCTTCCTTCAGCGATTTGGTGCAGTCCAGCAGGTATCGCGGCCCCACGTTTTCATCCGTGATCACCGCCAGTTTCCCGCCGTCCTGAATCTTTTTCACACGACTGCCGATTTCCTCCAGTTTCATTTTCTGCTCCCTTCCGTTCTCCGCTTTTTCTTCTGTTATTATGAACTACTGCGCATTGGCTGCGAGAATTTCCTTTTCTTCTCTTCCTTCTGCCAGAAGATCGGTAAGCTCATCGCGGTCGTTGTTTTCCAGCGCTTCCTTATATTTCTGCAGTTCCCCGATCAAAAGGTTCAGCTTGTCAAGGAGGTTATCCCTGTTCTCCAGGAAGAGGTCCGCCCAGACATGCTCATTCAGGAAGGCGACTCTGGTCATATCCCGGAAGCTGCCTCCGGCAACCTCTGCCTCTTCACGGATTCCGTCATCACACTTGACGAAGGAGCTGGAAACCAGGTGAGACAGCTGGGAAGTAAAGGCGATGACCTCATCATGCTCATCCGGAGTCATGACAGAGAATCTGCTGAATCCCGCTTTTCTGAGGACATCCTTGACTTCTCCCATCAGATCCAGATTGTTTCTGTCCCGGTCGCTCGGGATGACTGCACAGACCGCACCTTCAAACATATCCTCTTCACTGTTCTTGAATCCCCAGTTTTCGCGTCCTGCCATCGGGTGGGTGCTGACAAAGGTGATTCCTGCTGTCTTTTCCAGCTCGAATCCAATCTTGCAGATACTGCGCTTGACGCCGCAGCAGTCCATGATAACCGGCTGCTTTTCACGCTTTCCGATCTTTTCTGCGTGATCCTTCAGCCAGTCTTCCGCCGCTTTCGGTGGAATGGCCAGGAAGATGTAATCACATTCATTGACGTTATTCTCGTCCAGAACCTCATCACAGCTTCCCTGCATCTGAACGAACTGAAGCGTCAGCGGCTGTACATCATAGCCGTAGACCTCAGCTCCGGATGCCTTCAATGCTCTTGCCAGAGATCCTCCGATCAGCCCAAGTCCTACGATTCCAACCTTCATTGTCTTACTCCTTTCCGATCAGATGCTTCCTGATCCTCACGCAGCCGGACCTTCCGGCCGCGCGTTTTTTCTTGCATGTTGTATTTTGTCCTGCGGCAGTGATGCGCCGCGAAAAATTACATCTATATAGTAATAATTAGTCTTCCAATGCTGCTGCACGGACACGTCTTACCGCGTTCATGGTGTCATCGAACATATCCGGGGTCTGGGACTGTGCGCCATCGCAGAGTGCCTTGGACGGATTATTGTGAACCTCGATCATGAGTCCGTCTGCTCCGCATGCTGCTGCGGCCAGAGCCATCGGCTTAACGAAGTTTCTGCGGCCCGTTGCATGGCTCGGGTCTACGACAACAGGAAGGTGGCTCTTCTCGTGAAGTGCGACAACCGCAGACAGGTCCAGGGTGTTTCTAGTGTAGGACTCAAAAGTGCGGATTCCTCTCTCGCAGAGGATGACCTTCTCATTTCCGCCTGCCATGATGTACTCCGCGCTCATCAGGAGCTCCTGCAGCGTATTGGCAAGTCCTCTCTTCAGCATGATCGGCTTGTCGAGCTTTCCGAGTGCCTTCAGCAGTTCGAAGTTCTGCATGTTTCTGGCACCAACCTGAATGATATCAACGTTCTCGAACAGTGGAATGTGGTTTTCATTCATGATCTCGGAAACGATCGGAAGTCCGGTTGCTTCCTTGGCCTTTTCCAGCAGTTCCAGACCTTCTGCGCGCTTTCCCTGGAAGGAGTAAGGCGAAGTTCTCGGCTTGAAGGCACCGCCTCTGAGGAGGTTGGCACCTGCGGCCTTGACACGCTTCGCAACCTCGACGATCTGCTCTTCAGACTCTACGGAACACGGTCCTGCGATAACGGCGAAGTTGCCGCCGCCTATCTTGACTCCATTGACATCGATGACGGTGTCTTCCGGATGGAAGGCTCTGTTTGCCTTCTTATATGGTTCTGTAACACGCTTGACATCCTGAACGATATCGAGCATGGAGAGCATTTCTACATCGATTCTGCTGACGTCACCCACCAATCCGATAATAGTCTGGTATGTGCCCTCAGAAACGTCTGCCTTGACACCCTGCTGCTCGAGCCATTCTACCAGCTGATTCTGCTGTTCCTTCGGTGTGTCGTGTTTCAGTACTACAATCATTTCATCCTCCCTGCGCTTTTGCGCACATCCTTCTTCTTTACTTCCTGCAGATTTCTGCGTAAGGCTTTTTGATTTCATCCGGCAGCCAGCCGCGTTCCTAAAAAAACAGCCCCGCAGACTTTGCTGCGAGGCTTGATTTCAATCACTTCTGTGATGAGTTCATTCCGATTTACGCCCGATTGGCGATTGCAGCAAAACAGCTTCTTCTTTTGTTAAAGAAAAAGTAATAATAATAGTATTCTGCTGCAAACCAGAAGTTTCTCATCGTAAATGAATTCCTTTCCATTTCTGTCATTATACTAATGACTACTGTCACTATCTTGATGACATTGCTAGGTTAACACGTTTTTCCCGATTCGTCCAGTACCTTTTCACAAATTTTATATGTTTTTTTGTTTTTAATATACAAACTATCGAAAGATATGTTGTAAAATAACTTGACAGAATCCTGATTCTGCGGTTCAATAGTTTTATGTTATCATGCGTTAAAGCGATAAAGCATTAAAGTGGACACAATCCGTCAGGATCGGACAAAAGAAATAAGCAAGAGGTGTACATATATGAAGATTATCAAAGAGTCAAAACAGAGAACCGCGCAGGACCGCCGCGCCGTCAGAACCGCTGTTTCAGACATCATCGATGATGTGATCGAAAACGGTGATGACGCTCTTCAGAAATACTGCAGAAAGTTCGACGATAATAACAGGGAAGATTTCCGTGTAACAAAAGAGGAAATCCAGGAAGCCTATAATGCGGTTTCCGAGCAGGAACTCTCTGATCTGAAGGCCGCACACGCAAACATCCAGGCATTCGCGGCTGCCCAGAGAAAGACACTGACCGAGGTTCATGACTTCAGCCCGAGAGAAGGCATTTACTTAAGCGACCGAGTCATTCCGGTCCGTTCCTGCCTCTGCTACGTGCCGGGAGGACGCTTTCCCCTCTACTCCAGCGCGCTGATGCTGATCACCCCAGCCAAAGAAGCCGGCGTAAGGCGTATCGTCTCCTGTTCTCCTGCCATGAGAGGAACGGGAAAGATCAATCCGAAGACCCTGGTTGCCATGGATCTTGCAGGAGCCGATGAAATCTATGCCGTATCCGGTGCCCAGGCCATCGCCGCATTCTCCTATGGAACAGAAAACATCAAACCGGTAGATATGATTGTCGGCCCGGGAAATCAGTACGTTGCAGAAGCAAAACGCCAGTGCTACGGACAGGTCGGCATCGACTTTGTCGCCGGCCCGAGTGAAGTTCTGGTGGTCGCGGATAAAAATGCCCGCCCTGATGTTCTGGCCGCTGACCTGATGGCGCAGTCTGAACATGACCCGAATGCCAAGGGAATTCTGCTGACTGACAGTGAAGAACTGGGACGTGCCGTCATGAAGTATGTAGATGAAGAACTGAAGATTCTTCCAGAAGCAAACCGTGCCAATGCATCCGCTTCCTGGCAGGACTACGGAGAAATCCGTGTTCTGGACAAGCTGGAGGATGCCGTTGAAATTGCCAATGAGATCGCGCCGGAGCACCTGGAAATCAATGTCGCTGATCCGGAAGCCATCCGCGAAAAGTTCGTCAACTACGGATCCATGTTCATCGGCGGAAATACTGCAGAAGTCTTCGGAGATTACGCATCCGGCACCAACCACACTCTTCCGACCATGCGGGCTGCCCGCTACACCGGAGGTGTCTGGACAGGCATGTTCCTGAAGGTCTGCACACACCAGAGCATGACCAGAGAAGCCTCTCAGAAGATTGCCCCTCTCACGGCCAGAATGGCAAGAGGAGAAGGTCTGGAAGGACACGCCATCGCCGCGGATAAGCGCAAGGCCTGATCCTCGTTTTACAGGCAGAGGGTTCTGGTCAATTCGGGATCTGACCATGATTTCCGGGGGCCGTCACCACTGATCCAGCCCTGCTGAAAACCCCTGTGAACTTTACCACGATAAATCAAAAGTGGATTAAACTGTTTAATGAACACAAATTATGATAAATAATTTCATTAAAATTACAAAAATCGCTTGATTATTATTCTTGTAGAGCGTATACTAA
Source organism: uncultured bacterium (assembly GCA_905214225.1). Taxonomy (GTDB): domain Bacteria; phylum Bacillota; class Clostridia; order Peptostreptococcales; family Anaerovoracaceae; genus Aminicella. Next base: position 17,967 of record CAJMLL010000024.1, read on the forward strand.
GTCCAACGCCGGTAAGGATCCGGCGGTTCCAATCAGACTCGTCCTGTTCATTCATGCCGTTCAGGGCGGCAGGCAGAAAATCTGCAGTCTGATCTGTGGAACCTCCTGTTTACAAAAGAATCAAAATGCAATTGAAAAGGGAGCGGAAGCCTTTCGGAATCCGCTCCTTTTTCAATTGTGTCTGTCTTTTCGCTAAAACTCTTCTTCCAGCAGATCCAGAAGATCGTCTCTGGTAATAACCCCGCTTCCGGTTCCTTCCGTGTTCAGGATATCTTCGGCAAGCTGCTTTTTCGCATCCTGCATTTCCATTATTCTCTCTTCAATTGTATTTTTCATAATCAGTTTATATACGGTCACTTTCCGCTTCTGTCCGATTCTGTAGGCACGGTCGGTTGCCTGATTCTGCACCGCCAGATTCCACCATGGATCATAATGGATGACCACGTCGGCACCGGTCAGATTCAGTCCCGTTCCGCCCGCACGGAGGGAAATCAGAAAGACCGGCGTGTCCCCCTCGTTAAATCGGTCTACCAGTTCCAGACGCTCCAGTTTCGGTGTCTTTCCGACAATCTTGTAATACGGAATCTTCCGTTCATCCAGATCCTTCTCCAGAAGATCCAACATAGACACGAACTGCGAGAAGACCAGGATCTTATGTCCCTGCTCCGCCGCGCTCTGAATCAGTTCCACGCAGGCCTCTCTCTTGGCTGATCCGCCCTTGTAGTTCTGATAACAGAGTGACGGATCGCAGCAGATCTGCCGGATCTGTGTAAGCGCCGCAAAAATCCGGAAACGGTTCTTCTGGAAGTCTTTCGCATCCTGCGCCAGCAGACGGTTCCTCATCTGCTGGACCCGTGCCTGATACAGTTCCTTCTGCTCCTTTTCCATGTAGGAATAATGCACTTCTTCCAGCTTGTCCGGGAGATCTTTCAGGACATCCTGCTTAAAGCGGCGGAGAATAAACGGGGAAACCATATTTTTCAGCCTTTCCATCGTATCATCGTCATGATGGAGGACGATCGGTTTCTCAAACTGATTCCGGAAGGTATCATAGCGGTACAGGAATCCCGGCATCAGGTAATCAAAAATGCTCCACAGTTCGCTCAGACGGTTTTCAATTGGCGTTCCGGTCAGCGCAAACCTGGTCTGGCTCTGAATGATCTTGACGGACTTGGAGGCAGACGTCATGTGATTCTTTATATACTGCGCCTCATCGATGATTTCAAAGCGGAAGCGGATGTCCTCATACTCCGCGATGTCCCTCTTCAGCAGATCATAAGAAGTAATCAGCACATCGTAATTCTCTGCCGCCTTGATTTTCCGTGCTCTTTCCGGAGAGGTTCCGGTAATGGTGCAGGCACGCAGCTCCGGGGCGAACTTGGAAACTTCTGCCTCCCAGTTGTAAACCAGTGAAGCCGGGGAAACCACCAGAGACACATTGTGTCCTTGCTCTTCTTTTTTTGCCGCGAGGAGGACTGCGATCACCTGTACGGTCTTTCCCAGGCCCATGTCATCGGCCAGAATCCCGCCGAAGCCGTATTTATCCAGGGTTCTCAGCCAGCGGTATCCGACCTTCTGATAGCGGCGCAGCACGCCTTTCAGTGTGCCCGGAACGGCAAAATCCGCGTCGTCAATGGTCTTGAACTCTTTCACGAGTTCTCTGAATTTATGGTCGCGCTCGGCCTCGATATCGCCGGCATCTTCCAGCATTTTCTCGATATAGAGGGTGCGGTAAGCCGGGATCTGCATGTTTCCCTGGACGAACTCCTTAGGACTCATCTGCAGGGATTCCATAATCGCGTTCAGCCGCTGGAATTTCTCTTCATTCAGATTGATAAAACTGCCGTCCTTCAGGCGGTAGAAGCGTTTTTTCTCCTGATACTGCTGCAGGATTTCCGTCAGTTCATCCGGACTCATGTCGCCTTCTACATTCAGGTCCAGAAGATGTCCTTCCGTCAGACGCACGCCAATCTTTACCGGGGTGCTCTTCCGGATCCGGACGCGCTGGAATCTGGTCGTGGCATTGACTTCGCCGATTTCCATCAGGCGCTCTACGCCGGCGGACATAAAGCGGTATACCGTATTGGAATCTCCTCCGCAGGTAAGCATGGAGCCGTCTTCCGTCTTCTGCGGAAAGTACTGTCTCAGTTCCGTCAGAACCCGGTTTTCTCTTTCTCTGTCACGGCTCTCTGAAATCGTGTCTGCAGAAGAAAGCTGCAGCAGATCGTACTGTTCATCTCCATAACTGCTGACGGCGCGGCAGGTCACATCCTGTCCCGGCGCGTCCAGATAAAAAGTAAACTCTGGAAGCGGCGGAAGACATTCCTGTATTTTTTCTTCCTCTTCCACTTCCACAGCTGCGTAACGGCGCATCCAGGGCAGAATATCATACATCAGAACCGCCAGATTCTGTCTGCCGAATACATAATCGAAGCTTCTCAGATCGCCGTTTCTGCGCAGACTGTCCCAGAGCGGCTGCATGGCTTCTACGGCATCCAGACCGATTCTCCGCAGGTGGTGCTGGCCGAAACGGTAGGCATAGTTCTGTCCCTTGAAAATCAGAGGACAGGTGCCTTCCATTCTCACGCCCTGCAGCACCCCGCTTCCAGAAGTGACCGGCTGAAGGAGAACCTTTACATGCAGGTCGCCGGTATCCGGTGTAATCCTGTACTTCTCACCGCCATACACCTTATACTCGACAGAATCACCCTTCAGAATATCGTAAAAATCATCCAGAATACTTCCGTAGAGAAGTACCGACGCACTCAGGTCAGAAAAATCCGCCCCATTTTCATCCGCGGCATTGTGCTGCCGGATAATGCGGTGAAGAAAACGGTAATATTCCAGCCCTCTGGAGGTAAACCGGTCATCCCCCAGTAGAAACTCCGTTTTACTTCCAAAACGCATGGACTGATGCTGCTCCACCGATGTGCAGAATTCCTGCAGGTCCTTGATCTTATACTTTCTTCCGGCTCCCACACGCATCATCATCTGAAGAGTGCCGTTCTTCAGCATGACATAAGGCTCCAGATCCAGAAGCGGCTGTGTGGAAATCAGCTGACTTTCTGCTGCCGTCCGCTCCTGACGGGAATAGGACTGCAGATAGTCTTTCCGGAAATTATCCACCAGGCGGCTGGCCCCGGAATCCGTTGCGTCTCCCGGGTTATGATCGTACAAATAGCTTCCCATCAAGTAGATAAGCGCCGCCATATGCACACAGATCTGGTTGTTCCAATGATCACTGGAATCAAAATAGGAAAGCATGCAGTCGTCGTCATAACAGGACATTTCCGTGACCGTGTCCTGCGTAAACCAGACAAACACACTGATATCCCTGCGCTTCTTATGCAGGATTCCGGTTGCGACACCGGACTGCACACCGCCCATGCGCCGGAAAAAACGGATATCTACAGATTCCAGCTCAAACTGCCCGGATTTTGCCAGATTCATGCCCTCCGTCCAGAGCTGCATCGGAATCTTCAGCTTTCTGAGCATGCTTGGGTAGTCAAAATACCGGTACTGATCGCTGAACAGTTTTTCAAAATTCTTATAGACAGCTTCCGGGATCTCCGGACCGGAAACTTTTTTCTTTATTCTGCTGTCCTCTGTCACGCTCTCATCCCTCTCGTTCGTTCACATTCTGCCGCTGCTGACGTATCGGCTGAAGATGTTCAGCGATACACAGCCATTCATATTATTATACACGTTAGGGATATATTTTTGAAGAAAGCCCTTCTGAAAATTATTTTTCTGTTATACTGATAGTGTTATTGAAATTTCAGTTCCGCGCTTCCGCGGCGCAGATGCACCGGGAAAGTCCGGAAAATTGCAGGAGGAACAGCAGAAATGAACAGACCAGATGAGCGCCTCATCCTCGCTATGATCAACTATGATCAGGGAGATCCGCAGCGTATTCAGCATTTTATTAAAGTATATACATTCGCGACACTGATCGCAGGACGTGAAGGCATCGACCCGAATGAAAAGCACGTTCTTGAGACTGCCGCCATCGTTCATGACATCGGCATCCACGTCAGTGAAGAGAAATACGGAAGCAGCAATGGAAAATACCAGGAAGAAGAAGGACCTGCAGAAGCAGAGAAACTGCTGCGCAAGGTCGGCGGATATTCAGAAGACCAGATTTCCCGTGTAAAATACCTGGTCGGTCATCATCACACCTATGATTCCATCGATGGCGATGACTACCAGATTCTGGTAGAAGCAGACTTCCTCGTCAACATCTATGAAGACAAGCTCGACAAGGCTGCGATCGAAAGCGCAGAAAAGAAGATCTTCAAAACAGAAACCGGTCTTCAGATTCTGCACGATATGTTTAGAGACGAATAAACTACACAGACAGAAAACAGCCGGCAGTTAACAGGTGAAAACAACGCATTTCCATTAGATGGCCGGAAATGAAGCTGACTCTTCAGACCGGGCGCAGTTTCAGAGAAATTAGAGAAACTGTGGGGCATGATGCAAATTGGTGCATCATGCCCCACAGTGGTCCTCTCATCTCTCGGACTGCGCCTGCGGGCTTTCGAGAGGCTCCATTTCCGGCCGTCATTTTCAATTGCGTCGTAATAATTCATACCTGACGATTAATGTGTTCTTGTACAATTTTTAGCTTAAATTCTAAATCATATTCCTTGTGCATGATGATCTTCCCTCCTCAAGCAGGACTGTACGTCCAACTTTATGGGGTATGATCACTTCTGAGATTTTTGTTTCTGAAATGGCAAAAATAATATTATCTGCAACAGATTTTTTGAAACTCCTCCCTGACGTTTTGAAACTACAGGAAAAAATCTGAATCGCAACGCCGCACTCTCCTTTATCCCATTCATTACTATCTGCACGAACCGCAAACGATGAACGAATTTCGGCAAAAAATACACAAACAGAAACTCAGTAAATAACAGACCGCATTTCTCTCCATGTATATTCCTTTACAGAATGCTTCCTACCGCGTACACGATAAAGGAAACAATCCAGGCAATCACGCACTGCCAGACCACGATTCCGGCTGCCCAGCGGCTGCCGAGTTCTCTTCTGATGGAAGCGATGGCCGCAACGCACGGTGTATAAAGCAGACAGAAGACCAGAAGGGCCAGTGCGGACAGCGGTGTCAGCATGTGGACCAGATTCTGCGAGGTTCCCACCAGAACGTTCAGGGTTGCGACTACACTTTCCTTGGCCATAAAGCCAGTGATCAGCGCCGTGGAAATCTTCCAGTTTCCAAAGCCCATCGGCGCAAAAATCGGCGCAATCAGGCCGCCCAGCATAGCCAGCATGCTGTTTTCTGAGTCACTGACCATATGAAGCTGCGGGTTGAAATGCTGCAGGAACCAGATCACGATCGTCGCCACGAAAATGACGGAGAACGCACGCTCCAGGAAATCCCTGGCCTTATCCCAGAGAAGCTGCAGCACGGTCTTGGCCGATGGCAGACGGTAGTTCGGAAGTTCCATGACGAACGGCACAGCCTCGCCTTTAAACAGGGTCCGCTTACTCAGAAGCGCCATGAGGATGCCGACCAGAATGCCGATAAAATACAGGCAGACCATGATCAGACCGCCCTTCCCCGGGAAGAAGGCCGCCGTGAAGAATCCGTAAATCGGAAGTTTTGCCGAGCAGCTCATGAACGGCGTCATCATGATCGTCATTTTACGGTCACGCTCCGACGGCAGCGTCCTGGTGGACATGACCGCCGGCACACTGCAGCCGAATCCCAGCAGCATCGGCACGATACTTCGTCCCGACAGGCCGAGTTTTCGCAGCTGCTTGTCCATGACAAATGCCACACGTGCCATATATCCGGTATCTTCCAGCAGCGACAGGAAGAAAAACAGGGTGACGATGATCGGAAGGAAACTGATGACGCTTCCAACACCCTTGCATATGCCGTCGATAATCAGTGAATGCACCGCACCGGTCACATTTGCCGCGGTCAGCCCCCGGTCCAGAAGATTCGTCAGGGCATCCACCCCCATCGCCATCAGATTCTGCAGGCCCGCGCCGATGACATTAAAGGTCAGATAGAACACCGCGGCCATAATCCCGATAAATGCCGGAATCGCCGTGTACTTTCCCGTCAGGATTTTATCGATCTTCCGGCTTCTCTCATGCTCCTTGCTCTCATGCGGCATGACCACCGTTTTCTCTACCAGTTTCTCAATGAAGGAGAATCGCATGTCCGCAATCGCAGCGGCACGGTCCAGTCCGCGTTCATCCTCCATCTGCACGATGATATGCTCGATGGTCTCCTTCTCATTCTGCGACAAATGGAGAGCTTCAAGGATATTCTGGTCTCCCTCCACCAGCTTGGTTGCCGCAAACCGGATCGGAATTCCGGCATTCTCCGCATGATCCTCGATCAGATGCATGATGCTGTGCAGGCATCTGTGCACCGCGCCGCCGTGCTCATCCGGACTGCAGAAATCCAGTCTGCCCGGCCGCTCCTGATAATGCGCCACGTGAATCGCATGATCTGCCAGTTCCTGAATGCCCTGCCCTTTTACCGCCGAGATCGGAACAACCGGAATTCCCAGTTCTTCCTCCATCTCATTGATGCGGATGGACCCGCCGTTTCCAGTCAGCTCATCCATCATATTCAGCGCCAGAACCATCGGAACGTCCAGCTCCATCAGCTGCATCGTCAGGTAGAGATTTCTCTCAATATTGGTCGCGTCAACGATATTAATGATGCCGCGCGGCTTTTCACCGATTATGTACTGACGGGTGACAATTTCCTCACTGCTGTAGGGCGACATCGAGTAAATTCCCGGAAGATCCGTGATTTCCGTATTTTTCTGTCCCAGAATCGCGCCGCTTTTCCGGTCCACCGTTACGCCCGGGAAATTTCCCACGTGCTGGTTGGATCCGGTCAGCTGATTGAACAGCGTTGTCTTTCCGCAGTTCTGGTTGCCCGCCAGGGCGAATGTCAGCCGCTCATCATCAGGAAGCGGATGCTCACCTGCGCGGGTGTGGTATTTTCCGCCTTCACCGAGGCCTGGATGATCCAGGAACTCCTGATCCTTTTCTTCCTCTTGCTGAATCTCTTTTGTCTGTTTCTTCTCTGCCCGGTCCTCACGGACTTTCTCAGCGTCCGCCGTCACCGGCTCAATCTCGATCTTCTCCGCGTCGTCCAGCCTGAGGGTCAGCTCATAACTGTGAATCTGCAGTTCCATCGGATCGCCCATCGGGGCATACTTGATCAGCCGGACCACTGCGCCCGGTATCAGACCCATATCCAGGAAATGCTGGCGCAGCGCGCCCTGTCCTCCAACGGACCGGATTCTCGCGCTTTCGCCGATTTCCAGCTCTCTTAAATTTTTCATATTCTGCCGATTTCCTTCTCTTGCGTGCACTCACCCGAGTGCAGAGTTTTAATATTTTTGTTTACAGATATTATATAGCATCGCAGCGCTGGAGTTAAACACCTCTATTAATATTTCCAATGATTTTACAATGCGTTCTATAAGCCGCAGACAAAAAGTACTCCGCCTTCCTGTCTTCTTCACCAAGGAAAAAGCCCGGATTTTCCAGAAAACGTGACTTTCCGGAACCCGGGCTCTATGGATTTCCCGCCAGCTGCAGCGGAAAACGCAAATCAAAACTACTTATACAGAACGAGGGCAATGAACTCCAGAGGCTCATCCTCTTCATTCCAGAGTGCGTGTGTTTCGCCGTCTCCGGTGAACATAACGTCTCCAGGAGCTACATCAACAACCGTTCCGTCGTTGTTCAGATACTTGCCGTGACCGCTCAGGACATAATAGGTCTCTGCATCACCTTCATGAGTGTGCTTTCCTACCTCGCAGCCCTTCTCCAGAACCATGTGATTGAACACACGTCCCTTGTTATACATTTCCTCATCGGTCTTCAGGATCTTTCTTACCAGGACATGACCCTTGCCGCCCTTAAATCCCTCAACGGCTGCCGGTTCACCGATATTGCGTACGAATGCCATTTCTGCCTCCTTGCTGTGTGTAATAACATCTGATGAGTTATTATACCATTGGAAAATCTGTTTGACAAAAGCTCAACGTATTTTATGATCGTACAATAATTTTCTGTAATTCTTTTTATTATACATTGACAAACGCAAAGCAGGGTGTTATTCTAGAACCGTTCATTAAAGCAAGTGATTAAAGGAGACTAAGGTATGCTGAACGCAGTACTGAACATCGTCATTCTAGTCGTCGCGATCGTCATTATTAAGGCGGTCATTATTGACGCGCCCACAGAATGCCGGATGAAACAGACTGTAAATACCTTGAGTTGTTAGGAAGGATGCCTGGAAACATTCCTTCCGATAGAAACAGGAAACACTGACTGCAGTTTGATGTCCGGAACATCAGCTGCAGTTTTTTTATGGCATGCATGCGTAAAACCGTGAATACGTCAGAAGGCGGACGGCCGGATACCGGACGCCGGACAGCCCGGGCCTTGTGGATTGGATTGAGCCTGGTATGACGGACCACTTACTTTGGATGAAAATGGAGAGCTTAAGAAGCACGGGGCCTTGGATTGGAGCCTCTGCTTCTGCGGGACCCGGAGAATCCCGCAGAGCGGATTTCCATGAATGGATTGACATGGAAATCTGCCAATTGGAAAAATGTTGAATGTATAACGGAAGAGCTTCCGGAGCGTACGTGCAGGATTTCAGGATTGGATTGATTGGAACTGGATGAGAGCCGACGGAAATATATTGGATTGGATATTTATTCTGCGGGAGCTGAGGAAGGAGAAAAGCTATGGAAATGACAGGAGCCAAGGTTTTAATGGAGTGTTTGCTAGAACAGGGATGTGATACGGTGTTCGGATACCCTGGCGGAGCAATTCTGAATATCTACGATGAACTCTACCGCTACAAGGCAAAGGGGCTGATCCGACACATCACCACATCTCATGAACAGGGTGCCGCTCACGCTGCAGACGGATATGCGAGATCCACCGGAAAGACCGGTGTATGTTTTGCGACTTCCGGACCGGGAGCAACCAACCTGACGACAGGAATTGCAACATCCTATCTTGACTCTTCCCCTGTTGTTTTCATCACCTGCAATGTTGCCAAGCCGCTTCTCGGAAAGGACTCTTTCCAGGAAGTAGACATCAAGGGCATCACGAAACCGATCACGAAGAAGAATTACCAGGTTCAGAACGTTGACCAGCTGGCAGAGACGATCCGCGACGCATTTGCAACCGCAGAAAGCGGCCGCCCGGGTCCGGTTCTGATCGATATCCCGAAGGATGTCACTGCAGCCAAGACAGAGTACACCCGCCTGACACCAAAAGCTGTCGATAAGAGAAAGCATACTTTCCGCGCACCGGAACCGGAAAAAGAAGATCTGGATACGCTTCTTGAAATGATTTCCAAGGCGGAGAAGCCGATGCTGATCTGCGGCGGCGGTGTTACACGCGGAAAAGCCACAGAAGAATTCCGTGAGTTTGCCCGCAAAGTCGATGCGCCGACAGCCATCACTCTGATGGGCGGCGGTGCTATGGACGGTTCTGACCAGCTTGCTACAGGAATGATCGGAATGCATGGAAGCCAGGCTTCCAACAGAGCCTGCGCAGGATGCGACCTGCTCATCGCTGTAGGATGCCGTTTCAGTGACCGTGTTGCCCTGAAGCCTTCAACCTTTGCCGCAACGGCAAAACTGGTCCAGATCGATGTAGATCCGAAGGAAATCAATAAAAACGTCCAGACGGACCACTACATCCTCGGCGACGCAAAGCGCGTGCTGGAACTGCTGAACGAGAGACTTCCGCAGTACCATCATGAGGATTGGAAATCTTACGTATTCTCTTTCCCGACGGAGACGAAATACGATGACGTTCCGGGCACACTGACGCCAAAGCAAGCTTTGAGCACGATTCAGAAGACCTTCCCGGACGATGTCATGGTCACAACCGATGTCGGCGAACATCAGATGTGGGCGATCCAGCACTTCCACTTCCATTATCCGGGACAGCTGCTTACTTCTGGCGGATTCGGAACGATGGGCTTCGGACTCGGCGCTGCAATCGGCGCGCAGGTCGGAAACCCGGACAAGATGGTTCTGCACATTACCGGCGACGGTTCTTTCCGCATGAACTGCAATGAACTCGCGACGGAAGAGCACTATAACCTGCCGATTGTCACCATCATCTTCAACAACGGCTGCATGGGAATGGTTCACCAGTGGCAGAAACTGATGTATGACAAGCGTTACAGCGAGACAACTCTGGACAGAGGCCCGGATTTCGTCAAGCTGGCAGATGCTTACGGACTGAAGGGCAGACGCGTTTCCAGCACAGAAGAACTGAAAGACGCGCTTGCAGAAGCTCTTGAAGAACATAAAAAAGGAAAGGGATATGTCGTAGACTGCATCATCCCGAAAGAAGAACTGGTACGCCCGATGGTTAACGGCGGAACCAATATTACAGACTTCCTGCTGGACTAACAGCATCAAGGATATCACCCGTCAGGCGTGGGGCAGAACATTCTGCATGGATGGTGTTCATCGATGCGGAAGGCTGAAAGTCCGCGCCCGACAACATCTGCAGGCCTGCTCCTCTATTTTATTCAGAGAGACAGAATATCTGCAGAGAAAAATGCCGGTTATTCCTGTATGGACGCGCGCCCGCAATCCAGGGCCTCCCGGCCGCAGGAATTCCAAAAATGACCATAGCGTCATGACCATAGCAGTGGAGAGTGCGGGGAAACGAATCCGTGTTTCCCCGCACTCCCTTTTTATGCCGCATTCTGTCAAAGCGGTTCAGCCCAATTTTTCCTTGCAGTTGCCCGCTTCTGACGTTATAATATCTATGTTGTGGTCTTCACCAAAACTTTACGGAGAGATGTCAGAGTGGTCGATCGTGCGGCACTCGAAATGCCGTGCCCTTCACCGGGCCTCGGGTTCGAATCCCGATCTCTCCGCCATACAGAAAACGGTTCCGCCTGCACCATGCAGCTGCGGAACCGTTTTTTCTTAACTTCAGTCTGCCGACATCTTCCCCGGCACTTTCTACCCTTTCGCGGAAACAGATTTACCCCGGATTTTACCTTTCCTTCTTCTTCCCTCTGCAGATTTATGGTATACTTATAAAAATCATTTTACCATCATACACGCAACAGAAAGGTGTGAAACTATCAGTACCCAAAACAGCAAACTGCGCATCCGGGATGAAAAGAAGGCCATCCGTGTATCCAGCACCCTCGGTGTCATCGTCGCCATTGCGGAAGTTCTCATGTATTTAGCGACCCACTCTCAGGCCATTCTGATCGACGGAATTTACGACAGCATGGACGTGGTGATCCTGGTGATCTACCAGCTTCTGATCCCGCTGCTCTATAAACCGGTCAGCGAAAAAATCCCCTATGGATTCGCGCAGGTGGAATCCCTCTTCATTCTGATTAAAGGTTCCATCCTTATTCTTGTCACCCTGCTGGTCATTTACGATAATATCCAGGTCATCCTTCACGGCGGATCCCATCTCGATACCGGACTGATCTTGTATTTCGAATTTGCCCTGACCATGTTCTGCGTCGCCGGATGGCTGCTGATGCGCTATCTGGGACAGCGGCTGAAAACTCCGATGATCAAGGTTGAAGTCATCACCTGGAAGATCGACGTTTTCCTGAGCCTGGGCGCCTTCCTGGGCTTCGGTCTGGAGATTCCCTTCCACTATTTCCACCTGCTGGAATGGACCATTCCCTACATCGATTCCGTGATTTCCTGCATTATCGCCGCCCTGATGCTGCCAGAGCCGACCCGGGCATTTATCAATGCCATCCGCGAGCTCGTCCTCATGGCACCTCCGGCGGAGAAAATCGAGGAAATCCGTGCCATCACTGCAGAAGGCCTGAAAGATTATCCTTACGATGTTGATTTTATCGATGCCGTGCGCACCGGCCGCCGCCTCTGGATTTCCCTCTATGTGACGACAAAGGGAAACATCATGAACATCAAACAGCTCAAGGAAGCAACGGACAAGCTCCGTGCCATGCTTTCCGCCCGCTACACCGGCGTCTACCTGGAACTCATTCCGGATGTCGCTCCGGATTCCCCGGCCGTTATTTCGCGAGAGGATCAAGGACCTCTTTCAGATCTGCGATGATATCATCCGGATCCTCCAGTCCTACGCTCAGTCTTACCAGGCCTTCGGAAATTCCCGCGGAAGCGAGCTCCTCCGATGAATAAGTGGAATGTGTCATCGATGCCGGATGCTCCACCAGTGTTTCTGCGTCACCCAGTGATACCGCGACGATGCAGAGCTGCAGCTTGTTCAGTGCGGCAGCAACCTGGTCACGGTCTGCCTTCAGCTCAAAACTCATCATGCCGCCCATCAGGTCCATCTGCTTCAGCGCGGTCTTATGACCTTCAAAACTCTCCAGTCCCGGATAATACACTTTCTTTACCGCAGGATGGCTCTCCAGGAACTTCGCAATCTTCATGGCATTGGCACAGTGACGCTCCATGCGGATATCCAGTGTCTTCATGCCGCGGGCCAGAAGGAAGGCGTTGAACGGGCTCATAATGGAACCGGTCATATCCTTCATGCCAAACATCTTTACCTTCTGAATAAACTCCGCGTCACTGATAACAGCTCCGGCAACGACGTCTCCATGTCCGTTCAGATACTTGGTTGCGCTGTGTACGACGATATCCGCGCCCTTGCTCAGCGGTCTCTGGACATACGGTGTGCAGAAGGTATTATCTACGATCACTTTGATCTCCGGGTTATATTCATGCGCGATCTTCGCCGCCTCTTCAATGTCGATTACCGTCAGCGTCGGGTTGCACGGCGTTTCGAAATATACAACCTTTGTCTTTTCACTGAGGGCATTTTTCAGATTGTCGAGACTGCTCATATCGATGAACTTCGCCGTTACGCCGAACTCCGACAGTCCGTGACTCATCAGCGAGAATGTGCAGCCGTACAGCGCTTCCTCCGCGATGATTTCATCGCCCTGCTTCAGAATACTCCACAGTGTGGAAGAAATCGCTCCCATTCCGGAGGCCGTTACAGCCGCATCCTCTCCGCCTTCCAGCGAGGCCAGCTTCTCCTCAACCGCACGCTGAGACGGGTTGCCCAGGCGCGTGTAAATATATCCGTCTTCCTCTCCGGCAAAGCGGCGTCCGCCCTGCTCCACGGAATCAAACGCAAAGGTCGAGGTCATGTAGATCGGATCACACAGTGCTCCGACAGAATTTTTCTGTTTTCCGACATGAATCTGTCTCGTTGCAAACGATAAATCCTTTAAATCTTTCATGTTCAGCACTCCTTTCTGCGCATTTTCTCAACTTCAGAACTTTTATGAATAAACAGTATTCTTTATTTACACATATCGTATCATAACTTTACAATGATGTGTTAATATGTATACATGCGAACTTGTTCCAGGTTTTTCTTGGGACAAAATATGAATGATGCAAGGAGTAAAGGGATGACATTCAAACAACTGCAATATATCGTGGAAATCTACAACTGCGGCTCTATGAACAAGGCCGCCCAGAAACTCTATGTTTCTCAGACCGCAATTTCTTCCTCTGTAAAGATGCTGGAAGATGAACTCGGGGTTAAACTGTTCCAACGTACCACGCACGGAATTAAGTACACAGATGAAGGAATCCGCTTCGTCAGCTACGCCTCTTCCCTGCTTTCTGAAAAGGAACGGATCGAGTCCATGTACAGCCACGGGGAAAGCGAATCCAACAAGCTTTCCTTTGCCGTCTCCTCTCAGCGTTTTCTTTTCGTCCAGGATGCCGTTCTTCGTCTCTCCTATAATTCCGGAGAGGCTGGATTTCACATCATTTACCGGGAGACGAATCTGCAGAAGGTCATCGAAGATGTACAGTCCTCCCGGTCCGATGTCGGCGTAATCTCCATCAGCAGGTATGCGGAGCAGTTCCTGCTTCACCAGCTGGAGCTTGCACACTTGCTCTTTCACCCTTTGTCAAAAATCTACCCGAGAATCTTCTGCCGCAAGGGACATCCGCTGACAGAGAAATCCCTGGTTCACGAGGAGGATCTGAGAGAATTCCCTTACCTGTGTTATGAGCTTCCTCCGGGGACGCCGGCGGATTTCTCCGAAGAGTATCAGATGATGTCGCTGAAAATGCCGGACCGGTCATTTACGACGGACAGCAGTGCCTTCGCCTGCCACGCCTTTCTGCAGTCTGACGCCTACACCATCGGCACGGGTCTTCCGTTCGCTCACGCCAAGGATATGAGCCAGCTCGTCAGCATTCCTTTTGCCGGCGCAGACCCGATCCGAATCGGCTGGATCGGCCATAAGAACAGCAGTGAATCCCAGGTTTCCAGAATGTTTACCGACTGTCTGACGGAAGCCATCCATGATTCCATGGAAGAACAGCGCAGAAAGGAACAGGAACTGAAACATTAACGCCGAAAAAAGACTGATACCGGCGCGTCACAGCAGCTGGCATCAGTCCTTTTCATTTTCTATATATTCATTTTCAATGGCTCAGACTTGACTTATAGACAATCCTGACGAGTTTATACGGCTCTGGTGTACTTCTTCAGCCACTCTTTCTCCTCATCGTTCAGATATGGAGAAGTTACCTCATAAACCTTCTTGTGGTAGTCGTTCAGCATCTGACGTTCTTCATCCGTCATGAAGTCAGGGTTGATCGCATCCAGGTCCATCGGAACCCAGGTTATCGGTTCCAGATGCATGAACTGACCGAATTCATTCTTTTCATCCTTGCAGACGAGCAGTTCGTTCTCCAGACGTACTCCATGGGATCCTTCAATATAGATTCCCGGCTCGTCAGTAATGACCATGCCCTCTTCCATAATCGCGGTATCTCCGTCAATGAATCTGGAACGGAAGCTTGCCGGGCTCTCGTGGATGTTCAGCAGATAACCGACACCATGTCCGGTTCCGTGATTGAAGTTCATGCGGCGCTTCCAGAACGGATTTCTTGCCAGGTTATCTACGGCAACACCCGTTACTCCGTACTGGAATACAGCGTTTCCAAGGGACAGATTGCTGATGGCAACCAGAGTGAAGTCGTCCTTCATCTTCTGTGTGATCGGTCCCAGGACATAGGTTCTGGTAATATCTGTAGATCCTTCCCAGAAGCCTGCTCCTGTATCAGTCAGCAGCATGCCTTCCGGCTTCAGTTCAACATCCGTCTCCGGTGTCGGAGCATAATGAACGATTGCTGCGTGCTCTGCATAGGAAGAAATCGGCTCAAAACTCGGCTTGATGTAGTTGCCCATTTCTTTTCTGAACTCATCCAGTTTATCCGACGCGCTGATCTCTGTGATCTTGATCTTTCCGACATTCTCCTTCAGCCACTTCATGAAGCGGATATGAGCGACACTGTCCTTGATCTCAGCCTTCTTGATATTTTCGATCTCAACCGGGTTCTTGATGGTCTTGAAGGTCTCCTCCGGGCTCATGCAGTTGATCTTCTCAACGCCGTCCGGAATATTGCTGTACAGAGCATAGTTGATCTTCAGCGGATCCAGCATAATGGACTGTCCTACAGGAACCTTCTTGATGTCCTCATAAACATCGTTGTACGGGTGGAGTGTAACGCCCAGCGCAGCGAGGTGTTCCTTAATCTCATCGCTCAGCTTGCTTTCATCAACATAGAGATGATAGTCATTCTGTGTAATGATCGCATAGGACAGGAGCAGCGGGAAATAGTCGATATCATCGCCTCTGATGTTCAGTGTCCAGCAGATGTCATCCGGTGTAGTCTCGACATGAACGTCTGCTCCGGCATCCTTCATTTTCTCACGAATGTCAGCAATCTTCTCTTCTGCAGTCTTTCCCGCATATTTAACAGGAAGCTCCCAGGCCGGCTTGTCGGACATCGGCGGACGGTCCTTCCAGATGACATCGATCAGATCCTTTGTGTACTCGATCTTCGCGTGATTTCTCTCCGCAACATCCGCGTACTCCTGACCCTCATCCATGGAAACTACACGGCCGTCAAAACCGATGGTCTCGCCTTCTTTTACGGTATCTTTCAGATATTCTGCCAGTGTCGGAACGCCAGGCTCATACATCTTCATCAGCTGAACCGTTGTTCCCTCCAGCTGCTTTCCTGCCTGGATGAAGTAGCGTCCGTCTGTCCAGAGGCGGGCGTCATTCATGGAAATCAGCGCAGTTCCTGCGGAACCGGTGAATCCGGTAATGAATACACGAGCCTTGAAATGCTCGCCTACATACTCATCCTGATGAAAGTCTGCAGTCGGAACGATAAAATAGTCAATGCCGTTTTTCTTCATCTGCTCACGAAGAGCAGCCAGTCTTTCTGGAATTATACTCATTATTACACACTCCCTTCTTATCAGAACCGCCCTGCCCTTCGGGCAGAGCGGTCTCTTACACATCTTTCAGTTTTGCTTATTTCTCTGCTTCCTTATCTTTGTTTTCAACAAGTGAACGCAGCGGCTTATCCATGATGAACAGGATGATCATGCAGGCAAATGCTACAACTGCAACGCCGATGCAGGCATGAACGAATGTAAACTTGCCGTTGAAGGCAAACGCGTAAACGTTCGCATACAGTTTTGCGGCAAAGAAGATTCCCAGGCTCCATACGGCCTGCATAACTCCCATCAGACGGCTCGGAGAATATTCTGCGATGAAGGCATTTCCCAGCAGACCGTCCGAAAACGTTCATTTTTCAACGCTTCTACGGTCTATATAAGTTAA
>CAJMLL010000025.1 GCA_905214225.1 uncultured bacterium
CTGGATGCTGCTGACATTCAGTTATTTAGAGACTGGTTTTCGGACAGTCTCCCCGTGGTATATTGTCAAGATTTAAATTATCAAAATTAGATACTATATCGAAATAACGCATATGCAGAATATTGATAGGAAAGCCATACGGTATGACAATCATTAGCGAGTGACCTTCAGCAACGGACGAAAATTCAGGACATAGAAAATATTATAATAAGGCAGATTCCTCCATCAATTAAAACTTGTGTGGTCATGATGCACTTGTTTTTCAAATGCAATGAACTGATCTGGATGTTCAATGCCCAAAACATCATGCAATAAAAATAGCCAAAACTGACTTGTCCCACCCGAGAAATCCGTGAAATCCAAAAAGAGACCGGAAAAGGTGATTTCCTCTCCGGTTTTAATTGCTAGATAATGATTTCTCTATTCACATTCTCCTTCAGGAACTCATTAAGATCTTCCAGACGCACATAGCGTGTACGACCGATCTTTATTGTTGGAAGGCATGAATTATCCATAAATTTATACGCAGTTGATTTTTTCATCTTAAAAATCTCCTGAATATCTGCCACAGTCAGTAATACAGGAACATGCTCTTTTTCCATTATTCTGTATCCTCCTCATTAAAACTAAATGCCCGAATCATCCTGTCATCACTAAGCAAAAACAGACCTTGCTCATCCTTTGGAATGAGAGTCGCAGCATCACTGGTATCCAGAATAATTCTGCTAAGCACCTCATCTGCCCGACCACAGATCCGAATATCTATATTGGACTTGATCTGTCCAGCCAAGATATTCGCATCCGGACGCTGGGTTGCCAAAAAGAGGTGTACACCCAGTGCACGTCCCAAACGTGCGATCGTTGATAGCTTTGACTCAAGACTTTCAACATCCTTTTTTGCTTCTCTGGAAAGTCCGGTCTTATCAAGCACTTCGCCCAGCTCATCAACTGCAACAATAATATGCGGAAGGTGTTTTCCATCTGGATATTTTTTATTATACGTCCAGATATTACTGCATCCGGACGCTGCCAACAGTTCCATTCTCTCCTTCATCAATGCGACTACTCTATCGAGTTCCTGATCAAACTGTTCGGAGCTCGTAACCAACTTTGTTATTTCTTTAAATTTTTTCGAGTAGTCCATTCCACCTTTGAAATCCCCCAAAATGATTTCACCTCCCTGCAGATGGCATTGCCAGAGCAGGCAGCGCAGAAGTACTGTTTTTCCAGATCCCGTACTGCCACCAATCAGAATGTGCGGTGTTATCTGCAGCTCTACTGTAACTGCCCCTCCGATTCCAACTCCAAGATAAACGGTAAAATTAATCCTATCTTTTAAATAGTAATCATGCCACTGACACTCTTTTGGAATGCCGTGTTCAGCGTCAGTACACATTACAGCAATTAAATACCGCGCACTATCTACGTACCTTATACTGTCTATAAAAATGTTAAGAGCTGATTCAATTTGTGCCTTTCGATCATTCCATCGCTCAATATTCCCACCTACACTCAGGAAAGTTAACCTATAAAAGTCCTCATCAATCTTTTCTCGTGAAACTAAAATTGGCTCTTCGCCAGCACTGTTTTCCAGTCCAGCTCTTGCAATGCGGATATCAGTACTGCGATGTCCTCGCGGTAATCCCAGAATGTAAAGAGTAGTCATTGCCATCACCAGCATAGTCAGCACAGCAGGAATACACATCAACAGCAGTACATTTCCCTGTATATTCATGCTGTATGCGCATTCACCAACACCCTTAGAAACAAAATACATAAGGAACAGCATAACAGAACAAATAGTAAGCTGCCACCTGTGCTTCAAATCAGCAAATCTTTTACAGCCCGCATAAATTCTTTCACGGAGAACCATGCCATTACTATTCATTGTCTTTCCCGTCTCCTTCCACTCTGATAACACTGGAGATCAAATTAATAAATTTCGACTTCTGACGTGCAGTGCCCTGAACAAGTTCTTCTGGCCGATATTTAGAGTGAATGATTACAGTATCATATGCGGCCACCCGATCCTCATATCTCGCAGGCAGATACATCGGAAATCCCTGACAATAAGTGATCAATTCTGAGAGCTTAATCTGCTCAGTGAATTCATCCAGAAATAATACCTTCTGTCCTTCATAGTTATCAAAACTCATCGGCCGCTTGTAAGCGGTAATCCTACAAATGTTGCGAAATCCGTATTCCCTATATATCTCGCCTACATCATACTCTTCATTTGGATCACTGATGAAAATAACAGTAACTTCTCTGATCATATTCAAATACTTTTCGTCGACAACCTTCTTCAAATCCCGGAGGCTTTTTGTCCTTAAAGCGTACTGCGGACTGTCCTGTACGATATCATCAATCCCTTTTCCATCTCGAAGAGCTTCCATAATCTGCATAATGTCCCCGTACTTTTCATGCTTGAGATCTGCAGGACAATTTCCGTACTCCTCAAAGGTACCCGGAACTGTCGTATCAGCTTTTTCCGAACCTTCCCACTTCCCGGTCTTCAGAAGGTAATTCCGGTTCTCTTTACATGATCCATAACTTTTCTCGATGTGAGCTACAGGGAAGCGCTTCTTGAGCGATGAAAAGCGGATCGGAGCACTGGAGTAAATGAACACGTGTGTATGCTTCGTATGTTCTATATTTCCGATTTCATCAACTAAAGCATAATATTCAATTGTACTCAACGACATCAGTTTTCTTTTAATTTCTTCGTGATTCAGTCCCGAAACCTGTGGGTTATTGATCGTCAAAAGATATTTTCTCGCCTGATAATTTTCTGACATATTATCACCTCCTTCTTTTTGCTACATGCTACAATTTTGTGGTAAGGGGTAATACTACCCCTTACCACGCGCCGATGGCCTCCTAGGTGCCAAGGCACCGGATGACACGGCGTAACAGCTACTGTCCCTGACCCTGTTTCTGCAGAATCTTGTCCGCAGATGCAGTGAGTCTTACATCGCCATTAATAACGTACACTTTGATTTCAAGCCCCCTGAATTCCACTACAGGGAAACTTCCTTCTTTCATTTCTATCTGCTGATTTCCGGAAATTTTAACCGTAAGCTTTTCAAGGCGATGTTCCGGGCAAGCAATTATATACTTGTAACCAATTACATCATCCGTTCTGCTTCCATCTTTGTAGTCATAAACCGGCCTGATATCTGTCAACATCAGGTTTGTTCCAAGCGACGTCGGATCAATTTTCAGATCGCTCAATCTAATCATGAAGATCATCCTTTCTGTAAATTAGATCATCTATAACTTATACAATTATCTTAATAGCACAGCGTTATTTTCTCTCGGAATCTTAACTGTCATAATTATGTTAAACATATAACAAAAAAGTAGCTTGCACTCAATAGTGAGTACAGGTTACTTCTCTTGTCTTAACGTTAGTTCTTTTTCTTCTGCTTACTTTTACGTCTTGTCTTATCGAGATCCGATTTCGCAATAACGTTATTTTTCAGTGCCGTATCAAGAACATCACAAAAAATTTCTATTTTTTTCTTTGCACTTTCTTCTTTAACCGCAAACTGCTCTGCAGTCAGTATCGTTGCATCAACTTTATCCTCACCTGGATGTAAGACGTTTCCTGAAAGTGTCATCAATCTTAAGAATTCACTTACATCCGTTGAAACCGTCATGCTGATCACCGCTGCGCGGAAAAAGTTGTAATTACAATTTCTCGTATACTTCAGCCTACCGTAAAAAACCTGCTGCACAGTGCTGAGCTCGCATTTCTCACAGTACGCAACACACACATCATAGATATCCAGGTCATTAATATTTATCTTTTGTAACCGCTTTGAAATGGTTTCATTCCAGATTTTCACGTTCTTATCTAACTTGGAATTTTTCTCTATTTGATTTAAGATCTCTTCTTCATTAGGACATTCTGACAAGTAAGGACGCCGGAGACGCAGCGATGTAACAACCTTTCTTTACCCGCAATAAACTACAAACTGAAGAATGGAACATAGGCGCCTCCTTCCTCCGGAGAAAGTCCGGAAACTGCAAGATCAATAAAATACGATCTGCGACCCGGCGAATTCTTGTTCTCTTTGGAAAACAACAAAAGACAGCTTGCCTCACGCAAACTGTCTCTATTCAAACCATTATAATACACCAAATGTGCATTTCTATTATAACTACAATCTCTTCTCTTTGGAAGAAATCTAAACGAAACTCTGACTTCTAAAAGAAGTCCAACGAAACTTTACTTATATTATACGCCTCTTGGATGCCAGGTCAATGAATTTCACTAAATCTCCATAACTTGAACTGCGCGCATTTTACGCTGGTCCAGGACTTTGACATAGTGCTGCTCCGTGACTTTGCTTGACGCATGCCCCAAAAGAGCAGATACAGTAAAAATATCTGTTCCACTGTTAAAAAGAGCTGTTGCAAACGTATCTCTTAAGGCATGTACACCACCCCTCTTCTGCACTCCAGAAGCATGTAGTACACGATCAAGAGATTTATTCAGAGCAGTTGGCGGTGTAACCTTTCCGGAAGCCGTAGTGATTACCATATCTTCACTCTGAGAAACTTCTTCTTCTAAAATCTGCAGCATTTTTTTGCCTTGCTATTAAGTGGAACATATCGATTACTCTTTATCGTTTTTGGATGATCCTCGATAAATGTCGTCCACTTTCCTGTTTCATCCTGAACAGTAATTACGGTCTTAGATACATGAATTAAAGATTGAACCCAATCGACATCACTGCGAGCAAGAGCACACACTTCTCCTGCTCTAAGACCGGTATTGAGTAAAAAAACAAATACTGGTCCATATCGATAAATCAGATTCCCCTTCATATCTCTGCGCAATGCTTCAGTTTCAATTTTTTTTCGCTCTTCTGGTGAATAATAGCTGATATCCGCTGCTTCGAAGTGAGATCGCGGATACATGTGCACTCCAGAAAGAGGTGAGTCAACTGGCAACATAAGTTTCAATACATCTACCGCATAATTGCAACATGCCGAGAAAGCATCAAAAATCTTCTTTATCGAAGAATAGCTAAGTCCCGCATCATATTTTGCATCTATCAACTCATTGATGTCTCTGCTTCGAAGTTCAATAAAGGGCACCATCCCAAGTTCCGGAAGGATATGGATACGTATCGTACTACTCAGCCTCTGGTAGCTTAATGGTGAAATGGCTGTTCGTCCGCTCTTTTTCTCTCGCAGAAAAGCATTGAAAACTTCTCCTGTCGAGACACTTCGTGGATCCAGTCCAAATGCCTTAGCTCTTTTTCTAATCCTATCTTCACGGGCCAATTCGCACTGAATCATTACCAGTTTTTCTTTTGCTTCTTTCTTCGTATCCGCCGTGCGTTTTATTGTTTTCCCATTTAACGTCTGCTTAATGATCCATTTTCCATTATCCGCGCGAAAAATAGAACCCTTACTCTTTCTTCCAGCCATGATTAAGCCTCCTGTCTACGTGTTATCAAACCACGTATTTGCAACCAGTTCGAGGAATCTTGGCTGTCAAAATTCCATCTGTTTTCTAGTACCTTTTTGAGTACCTTTTTAGATGGACAGAAACCCTTTTTTATGGATTTTCTTTCCAGTTTCTGGAATTTCAGCGTCTTCAAAAACCACATAAAGAAAACCCGCTGAACCAGTTATTGCGACCGATTCAACGGGTTTGACTTGGAGGCGACACCCAGATTCGAACTGGGGGATAGAGGTTTTGCAGACCTTTGCCTTACCACTTGGCCATGTCGCCGTTGGCTAGGGTAGCAGGATTCGAACCTGCGCATGATGGAATCAGAATCCATTGCCTTACCACTTGGCGATACCCCAACGATATTATTAAATTTCAAAGGGTGGGTAGTGGGATTTGAACCCACGCATGCAGGAATCACAATCCTGTGTCTTAACCACTTGACGACACCCACCACATAGGTTAAATCATACCACACTCAACGATGAAATGCAACATAATTTAAAATTGGCGACCAAGACCGGGTTCGAACCGGTGACCTCCAGCGTGACAGGCTGGCATTCTAACCAACTGAACTACTTGGCCATCCGCTCATTCTTACCCCGCCGGCACTCCGGCGCTTGATCAGAATGATGAAAATGGTGGGCGCTATAGGGCTCGAACCTATGACCTCCTGCTTGTAAGGCAGATGCTCTCCCAGCTGAGCTAAGCGCCCATATAAGTAGCGGCGAGTGGAGTCGAACCACCGACCTTCCGGGTATGAACCGGACGCTCTAGCCAACTAAGCTACACCGCCATATCGTTCCAATCGGTTTCCTTCGCTCTCAACGCTCTTGCCGACTGCATGAACTAATATACCAAAGGATCGGCACATTGTCAACAAGAAATTTACAAAAAACAGATTTTTATTTTTCATGCTCAAGATTCCTGCTGTTCATATCTCCGCCAAACCATTGAAAAATCAATGAGCAGAGCAAATTATAATCTTCGAAAGAAAGTTCATTATTCCTTTCGGTAAATTTGCTCTGCCTTGAAAATATTACTCCTTTAATACCTGATGTTTTTTATTTTGTTACAAATTAATCTGCCATCAGGTCATCCATGCCGTACAGACCGGCATCCTGCTTCAGGAGAAATCTCGCTGCGTCCAGTGCACCTTCCGCAAACAGGGCGCGGTCATGTGCAGAATGCTGGAGCTTGATTGTCTGGCTTCCTGTGTTAAAGAAAACCTCATGCTCTCCGACAACATTTCCCATACGGATAGAAGAAATGCCGATTTCATTTTTTTCTCGCTTACAGTGTCCTGAACGGCCGCAATGATACTCTGCATCCGGACGGACCTCTTTCACCGCGTCAGCGAGCATCAGAGCCGTTCCGCTCGGTGCATCCAGCTTGCGGTTATGGTGCGCCTCGACAATCTCCACATCCGCATCAGGGAATACCTGTGCAGCAAGCTTTACGATCTTCGTAAGGAACGCTACTCCAACCGACATATTCGCAGAATAGAACACCGGAATCTGCTCTGCCGCTTTCCGGATCATTTCCTTTTCTTCGTCCGTCTGACCGGTTGTAGCAACGACTGCAGGAAGCTTATGCGCTGTGCAGTAGTCCATCAGTTCTTTTGTACCTGCATGGTGAGAAAAATCGATGACCAGGTCTGCTTCACCGGTATAGTCCTCCAGGTGCTGCAGGGTTCCGTCATTTCCGCTCGGGCTGACTCTGGCAGCGACTTCCATATCCGGAGCATCTTCTACCAGTCCTTCAACAATCTTTCCCATATGTCCGGCTGCGCCGGTAACAATTACCTTAGTCATTAACCTCAACCCCCTGTGCTCTCATGGCAGCCAGAAGACGCTGACGGTTCTGCTCTTCCATCGGATACATCGGAGCACGGACAATATTCTTGCATCTTCCCATGGCTGCTACTGCTGCCTTAGCCGGAATTGGGTTGACCTCACAGAACAGTGCACGAATCAGATCACGGAAACGAATCTGCAGCTCTGCAGCGCCCGCAACATCACCGGCAAACCAGCGGTCCGTAATTTCAACAGTTTCTTTAGGAAGAACGTTGGACAGCACGGAGATGCATCCTTTTCCTCCAAGGGACAGAATCGGAACGATCTGATCGTCGTTTCCGGAGTACAGTGTGAGCTTGTCACCAACCATAGAAACGGTATCCAGAATCTCAGACAGATTTCCGTTTGCTTCCTTGATTCCAGCGATATTCTCATGCTCAGCGAGCTTAGCATAAGTTTCCGGCTTAACATCAACACCCGTTCTGGAAGGAACGTTGTAAATAATAATCGGCTTTGTAGATGCGTCTGCGAATTCATTGTACATGCGCACCAGGCCATTCTGTGTTGCCTTGTTATAATATGGTGTAACTACGAGGCATGCATCAACTCCAGCCTGGCAGGCAAATCTTGTCAGCTGCAGTCCATAGCTCGTGTCATTGCTTCCTGTTCCTGCAATAATTGGAACACGATGGTCAGCGCGCTCTACTGCAAACTCAATGCACTTTTTATGTTCAGCGTCGGAAAGTGTAGGACCTTCACCAGACGTTGCTGCAATTACCAGAGCATTGATTCCCTGTTCAATCTGCCAGTCAATCAATTTTCCGTAACTGTCAAAATCTACACTTCCATCCTCGTTGAACGGTGTAACCAATGCAGTTGCAATTCCTCTGAAAACTTCGTTTGCCATTTTAGAACCTCCTGATTCTTAACAGATAATAGTAAAGAATGCATTGAGATGAACAAAAAGCAGCTGATACGGAATCAGCTGCTTGATAACTATCATTCCCGAATTACTGCAGTCAGCATACACGAAGAAAATGCATTCGCACAATTTAACAGCCAGACCTCCCATCTCTGTTCGTCATCGGATCAAAGCTGTTTTTCAGTGCAGGGCATACACATCGTAAATCTCTGCCAAAACTAACAATTCAGGTGTTCTTATCAAGGATAGCGCTCCGCATATATTCTTTATGCGACAGTCAGACAGATCTTATTCTGTCCGCCCGGATATATCACCCCTGCAGCAGTGATACCCTCGGCGTCTGCTCCTTTCCGGCCCCCCTGCTCTGCATAGCATGTTCAAAAGCCGTACTATTAGCCCGACGCATCCTCTATCTCAATTTGTGATTCAATAATAACTTTTTTGTTCTCATATGTCAACATGCAATGATTATTTTTTTATTTTTTGTTGCCAAAATACAACTTTATTTTCCAACAGCAAGAGAAAATGTATCCACCGCAGCCGCGGCAGACCGTGCAGTATTCTCCCGGTTCCGGCGGCCATTGCTTTGCCATCGTCACTGCCGAAAAATATACACCCATCTTGCGTCACGGTCGCTGTGTTTTTTCAGGGATTTTCGAAGCTGCTGGTTCCACTCCGAATCCGTTTTCCACCGTGATGAATCTTCAAGCGTGTACATAGTTTCAGCAGAAATAAACCGGTAGTCGGGCTTATGTTCACGTTGAGGCATTCCGGCTCCTGTCAGAACAAGAAAGATCAGAATACAAAAAATGAGGCAGAGCGTCTTGACTTCCCGTTCTGCCTCTCTTCCCATATATTTCCCTGTAATGTATTCCGACCGCGTATTTTTAATGCACGGTAGACGGTGTCGCATCAGCTACCAGCTTCATAAATTTATTCAGAACAGTCGTAATTCCTTCCTGTACCTGGTTTCCGAAAAACACTGCAATACCTACCATAGCAAGAGTAACCAGTACTGCAACAATAATCACACCGTATTCCTGTAAAAATGTATTCATGTTATATGATCTCCTATTCTCCACAAAAAAGTGCTGTCATGCCGGCAGTTTTCACCATACATAAGCAGCGGATTATTTTATAGTTGTACACGTAATTTTCAGTTATATCGTCTATCGCCGATATTAAGATCCAGACAAAATTTATTTTACTGTATTAACGTTTTCGAATCCTGTATTTGACACAGGATCTGCTCGTATTTTGACCATACTTTCCTCCCTGCTACAGCTTCAGCCATAAGACAGCAACGATCAGATAATATTTCTTTTATATATCTCCCGCCTTCTTAGGCACTGATAAAACAAGCAATAAATCACACATGTATACTCCCTTGTATTACGCCTTTCCTGGACAGCTGAAAAATCGGCATATCCGCATAATAGGTCAGACGCACCAGGGCAGACTCATGGCTTCCTTCCGGTATCACTTCCAGATGACTGCCTTTTCCCAGAACGGAAATACGCTTCTGGCATTCTGCAGCTGCCTGCGGGCTGCACCTTGCTGCCTGAAGTTTTGTCATACATTCAGCATGGACATTCTCTGCAGCAGATACCTGCATCTGAAAAGACAGGAAACAAACCGCCG
Source organism: uncultured bacterium (assembly GCA_905214225.1). Classification (GTDB taxonomy): domain Bacteria; phylum Bacillota; class Clostridia; order Peptostreptococcales; family Anaerovoracaceae; genus Aminicella. The sequence goes on from CAJMLL010000025.1 coordinate 9,830, forward strand.
TTGCCGTCATAATTGCAATCCCGATAATCATCAGCATCGTAGGAATAACGGATTTCATTATCGTCCTCCTTTCATCACAGGCGTTCTGCACTCGATATGAAAATAGGACCCGTGCTCTGAAACAGACTGTTTCATCATGCGGGCTCCCATGCTCTGAAAACCTGTCATTTTGACCATCAGCATCATAAGAACAACCGCAATGACTGCCGCAGCCAGAAACATTCCATACTCCTGAGTAAACCTTTTCACCTGCTAGACCATCCTTTCCATCACAGAAGCGGCAAATCCCGCCATTCCACTGGCAATCAGCCACTGCCAGACGGCAAATATACCTATACCGGCCACAGCCTCTATAATCCACGTACCATATTCTTCCATTAACCCTGTCATTTCATTCCTCCCTGTAATCTGCATCAATCTAAATCACATGCAGACAAAAATATGCAAAACCATATACGACCGGCATTGTAAACACCACAGCGATCAGAAGTTCACCGCAGTCAGCCATAAATTCACTCATTAAAATGCCCCCTTTGACAAGCCCATAAATCCTGCCAGAATCAGCAGCAGATTAATGATCAGGTAAAACGACATCATCAGCATCGGCAGAATACTGATCAGGGTAATCCCGGAAAGATAATCTGCATTTCTCAGACGTTCTGCCTGTTCCAGCTGCTTCTGGTTTCTTCTGACCAGTTCCATGATCTGTCTCTGCGCATCTTCTGGAGGCAGATTCTGAATCGTAAACAGTGTCTTGAAAGACGCAGTCAGTTCTTCCGCGTGATACTGCTGAAAAATATTCAGATACGGCTCCAGTGAAGCAGGATTCTTTTCGATCGCGGCGAGAAAGTGCCCTAAAAAGCGCTGCATCAGCGGTGAAGCTGTATGCAGCGTCATTTCAACGGCTCTGACCGGAACCATATCATAGAGATGAATGGAAACTTCCCTCATCCAGATTGGGAAATCCTTTAACAATGCCTGTTCAACCATTCTCCTCCTTTTCTTCAGCAGCACATTCGGCCAGTAAAAAATCAGCACAGTCAGGATCAATCCTGCCGCAATTCCGGCCTTTATTTGACATACGGCAGAAACAACGGCGATTCCGATTCCACAGAAGGACATCGGAACTGCTTTCTTCCGTTCCTTTTTTCCTTCATAATGCTCGACATAATCCAGATTTCTCAGCGCAGCTTCCTGATTGATTCTGTGAAGGTCATCAACCAGCCAGTTCCCTGTTATCCTGGACGAAATCAGGATATACAGGCCGACAAACAAAAGCAGGTAAATCAGAGATGAATTCTGATAGACGCCGGATTCAATCAGATGCAGTTCATATTTCTCCGGCAGAGCCTGCTGCGCCTTCAAAAGCAGCCTTGAGAAGAATGCGGCAATCCCTACGGACATAATCATAATCAGCGACAGTTTCATCTTGATATTTTTCAGTTCTTTCTGATACTGATAAACACGGCCCACCCACGCCTGAACATCAAAATACAATGAATCCGCCCCCTGCTGATAATGCCGGCTGTTTCCGCCTTCAACCTGCATCATAAAACGGTGCAGTGTTCTGATCCGCGCACACGGATACGCCTCTTCAATAATCGCAAATCCTTTTTCATACACGTTATCTCCGGAGAAATCATGTTCAATAATAAAGATCGCATCCTGTAGTCTCTCTTTTAATGCACCTTCCGCAGTAACCATTGTGCCTTTCATTGCCGACAATATTTTCGGCGACTGTTTAAAGAACAGCAGCATCTGTTCCATGTACTGCACAGCTTCACGGAAATCCCTCCCTGATGCCAGAAACCTGAACTGCGATCTAACAATCATCGGGAAAGCCGCCATTGCCGTGCAGATCAGAATAACAAGCCTTCCAGTGCTGAGCATGTACAGCTTTCCAACGGCTGCCATCGCCGCCAGAACCATGGCGCTCTGCAGGACATAGGTCTTCATCGAATACTGAAATCCCCATCCTGAAATTTCCCGTGGAAGAAAGTTTCTGCTTTTTGTACCCGGCCTCCCTTTAATCATCAGACCTCTGGGCCTTCTTCGCGCATTTGAACGCATTACTTTCCACCTCCTTCTTCATCACACATTCGGGGAGATATTGCAGTGCTTCCTCCCGCTTCAGCTTGCAGATAAAGTTCTGCGGCAAAGGCTGATCAAGCCAGAGGCCGTCCTGGTAAATCATCTGAAGCTGATTTCTGCCTTTCTTCCGATCCAGTATACAGATCTGAGAAAGTTTTCTCTGGATTCCTTCTTCCTGATTCTTTACATCAACCCGGATTCCAACATCAAAGAAACTGTATATGTCATTTCTCCGCTCTGCTCCCTGACTGCCCATCATATTCATAATCCGGTCCGGAAGCTTCCTGACATCATCAGAATGAATCGTAGTCATCACACTGCATCCTGTAGAAGCCGCCTCCAGCAGATAACTGACTTCCCGTCCCCGTGCCTCGGAAAGAAGCATCCAGCGGCACATCTGCCTGAGCGCTGCCTTGATTGCCTGTTCATAAGAAAAATTTTCTGCGGCTTTCATCTCCACGCAGTCCAGCTGAGGATTGATTACAGAAAGTCTCAGTTCAAAATTATCCTCTATAGAAATTGTTCTGGAATATGGTTCAATGTGCTTGGTCAGATACTTCACCAGCTCCGTTTTTCCGCTTCCCACATCCCCTGTTACGATGATGCTGCATCTTCCCTTGACTGCCGCTTTCAGGAACTGCAGAATCTCTTCACTTGCATAGTCTTCCTGAATCATGTTCTGCTCAGAAAGTCTCCTTACCGCCGGTGTCTTTCGGATTGCAAGAGTGTAATCTGTATTTGTAACGGAAGGGTCAATCAGAGAAATTCGTAAATTATCTGTCTCTGCTTCCAGTACAGGCTGACTGCGGTTGAAGTTCACATTTGCCAGATTGGCAATCCGCGCTGCAAAACTGTCCAGAAAGGATGTTTCCAGCTTTAATGACACGGGATGTCTTCCTTTTTCCAGATCATCGACCCAAAGTTCTTTTCCGTTCCATGTAATGTCTGTAATTTTTTCATTTTCAATAAACGGAAGAAGTGCTCCGAAATACTCTTTTTGGATATACAGATTCATCCTCTTGCTCCTTTATTTTTGCCGCCGCTGACAGCTCCTCTTTCCTCAGTTTTCTGAACGCCCTCCTCCGTCTCTTCTCCGATCACGGTGCGCCGCTCAGATAAAGACTTCACCCGTCCGCTGAATGACTGCCAGCTCGCCATCACCTCAACATCCAGAAGATGTTTTTCCGGGTCGGCCGTATAGACTCTGAGTTCGTAAAAACGGTTCCGCTTCTTCGGCAGGTTCTTCCGCAATGCCCTCTGAAAGATCTGACTGTATGTATCCTCGCTCCTGCAGGAGGATCTATGCTCAAGTGCCTCTTCCTGCGCAGACATACAGGCATAATTCACTGCTCTGGATACTTCTCTTCTGGTCTGATCATACATATGAATGTCCGCCATCCCGATAAACAGGATGACGGTCATCAATATAATGCAGAACCCTCCTGCCGCACTTTTCACTGCCTTTCCTCCTCCTGATTTTCTGCATGAAAAAAGCGCAGCTGCAGAAAACCAGGACACAAAGTCCGTTTCTGCATGTTGCGCTTGATCATCGTTCTGTTAATTTCTGAATCGTATTTATACGTTGAACAGGAAGGTGATAATATCTCCATCCTTTACAACATAATCCTTTCCTTCTGAACGCAGCAGACCCTTCTCTTTAGCTTTGGTCATGCTGCCGTCACACTCGTTCATAAAGGTATCGTAGCTGATTGTCTCTGCCCGGATAAATCCTCTCTCGAAATCCGTATGAATTTTTCCTGCAGCCTGCGGAGCCTTGGTTCCGTCCGTAATCGTCCATGCGCGGACCTCATCTTCTCCTGCAGTCAGGAAGGAAATCAGGTTCAGGAGACTGTATGAAGCCTTGACCAGCTTATCCAGTCCGGACTCTTCAATTCCCAGTTCCTGCAGATATTCCGCCTTTTCATCATCTTCCAGCTCAGAAATTTCCTCTTCGATTTCCGCGCAGATCGTGACTGATCTTGCGCCTTCCTGCTCAGCGAATTCCTCAACCTTCTTTGAATACTCGTTTCCCGTTGCCGCATCATCTTCTCCGACGTTTGCAACATAAATAATCGGCTTGAATGAAAGCAGGTCCAGACTCTGAACAAATGCATGCTCATCTTCATCCAGATCATCAGAAATGGTACGCGCAGACTTTCCGTCTTCCAGGACAGCATATACCTTTTTCATGATCTCAACTTCCTTAGCCAGCTCCTTATCGTTTCTGGCTGCCTTGGAAGCCTTGGCAATACGGCGGTCCAGAACTTCCATATCAGAAAGGATCAGCTCTGTGTTAATGGTGTCAATATCATCGAGCGGGTCGATCTTTCCGCTGACATGAACGATATTTTCATCCTCAAAGCAGCGTACAACATGCACGATTGCCGCAGTCTCGCGGATATGTCCGAGGAATTTATTTCCCAGGCCTTCACCCTTGGACGCTCCCTTTACAAGGCCGGCAATATCGCAGAATTCAATCGTTGTGTAAATTGTCCGCTTTGAGTTATACAGCTCATGCAGCTTTGTCACACGCTTATCCGGAACGGTTACAACACCGACATTCGGTTCAATTGTACAGAACGGATAATTCGCCGCCTCTGCTCCTGCCTTTGTAATCGCATTGAACAGCGTGCTCTTTCCAACATTCGGAAGTCCTACAATACCTAATTTCATTTTCTATCTGCTCCTTCTGCCATTATTAGAATTATTTTCTCTCTCTGGATCCCGGCTTCATGACCAGTCCGATCCCCGCGTATTTCTTTCTCCACACCCTGTATAATACAAAGCATACGATAAACGCAGTGACACTGATCACCTGCGCCTGACGGAACGGCCCGATCATCAGACTGTCCGTACGCAGACCTTCAACAAAAAACCGCTCAACCGAATACAGCATTCCGTACAGACACATGGTCTGCCCTTTAAACTTTCTCCGGTTGTCCACCCAGAGTAAAAAGAAAAACAACGCCAGACACCATATCGATTCATATAGAAATGTCGGCTGAACCTTTACGCCATTGACCATGATTCCCCAGGGAAGGTCCGTCGGTCTTCCATGGGCCTCGGAATTAAAGAAATTTCCCCATCTTCCAATTGCCTGTCCCAGCGCGACCGTTGGAAAAATCAGATCTCCCATTTCAATCAGAGAGACTTTCTCATGCCGGCAGACAAACACTGCCGTCAGAATTCCTGCTATAAGGCCTCCGTGAATCGCCAGGCCTCCCGCCCGGATATCAAAAATCTGCGTCCAGTCATTCCTGTATAAATCCCAGTTGAAAATAACGTAATATGCCCTGGCCCCGATAATCGCCATCGGAATCATCCAGATCGCCAAGTCAAGCACATTGTCGCTTTTCAGCCCATGCAGCGGAGCACGCCGGCAGCTGATTAATATTGCCAGCAGAAATCCCGTTGCAATCAAAATTCCATACCAGCGTATCGATATTCCAAAAATCGTAAACGCTATTGGATCCGGTGCTGTCATAATTCTACCTCCTGACTGCTTTTCCATAAAAACAGCCTTCTATATGATAGCACAGGACAATTATGATTGGAAATGCGAAAAACGTTTTTTTAGCTGTTCACCCCTGATCCGGCACTCCGTCTTCAGGTATTGATATGACATATACAGCATCGTACTCTTCAGCATCAGCTCCTCCCTTCCACAATCATTTATTTTTATGCCTTAACTTTCTGCAGAACATACTGCGCTCGTCCTTTTCTGTCTTTTCCTGTTCTTCTGGTCCACTGATAGCAAGACTCTGCCTGAATTCCGTCCCTTTCAAGTTTCACGTAAACCCTCGGGCTGTCTCTTCCACTGCAGGAGACCGTGACAATCCGCGTCCTCTTTCCCTCCTTTTCATTCAGCAGAAGGGATTCTTTCACTGCAGCATAAGCGTTTCCCTCCTCCAGGACCATGCACAGATTTTTCTTCTTCCCTTTAGTTTTTTTCTTCTCGCATCTTCCAGTCAATGCTGCGCTTACTGCCGCTTCATCTGCATCTGCGTGCAGCGCTTTCTTTTCAAAAAAGGCCTGCTCGCACTGCATCTGCAGGTGAAGGGAAGAAGACATATACAACAATATTCCCATAGCAATAACCACATTATTCATTCCGCTCTGATCCTTTATCTGAAGCCATATATTCGCTTACCGCATACCGATCTTCCCTGTACCAGACCTGCGTTTTTCCAACACCGAAAAACGTATACGCCAGCACGGACCGGCCCAGAGGAACACGAATTCTGTAGTGAATTCTGCCGCCTCGCTGAACCGGTCGTCTGCTTCCACGCACCTGAATTTCTCCCGTTTTTATCTTCGACTGTGAGACAATCTGCTTCTTCAGATTTCTGACATTTTCATCCCTCAGACAGCCGTCCAGGCGGAGCTGTTCTCTGAACACTTCCGTTGCATTCATCACTTCATGCATATCATGTACCATCGTCTGGACATGGATAAACTGCAGCATCACGGCAAACAGCAGAATCATACACGCCGTCCCGGTAATCACATTCTTCATAGAATTCTCTTCGTTCAGCGGTAGCGGATATGTTCCGTCTGCCCTCGCATCCAGCGCTGCGAAGTTCCCAAAAGACTCTCCGGACCACTGGATATCCACTGAAATATCATACATCCAAGCATAAGCATTCCAATTCCGGTTATTAACCTCTTCATTTTCACACTCCTTGTACATTTCCTTTTGTCCGGCAGAACGCCGCTCTAATCCCCGCCGCCCAGCGTCTGCATCATCTGCGTTCCCCTGCCGACGACTTCTCCGGCCGCTCCCTTCAGGCTGTCGCCGGAATCTCCGAGAATCATTGTATTGACAATGATTACCCCCAGCATTATCGTGCCGATGATAATGATGATGTTTTTCATCTTTTCCTCCCTAGAACATGCTGATATTCTGCAGCATGTCATGCATATTCATAAACACAGCCACTGCCGTAAAATTCATCAGGACCGAAAGCACCGCAGCCATCGAAGCCGCCGTACAGATCAGTGACTTCCGCTCGTTACTTTTCATCGCCTGCGTCATCCGCTCCTCTTCAAACGATTCTTCGAATGCATGCATATATGAAACAAGCTCTGCCGGATTCACCTGATCCAATTTCGACAAAATATGACTGAACAAGGCCGCAGCCCTGCTGCCGACCTCCATTTTCAGCCTCAAACACGCGTTCTCGTACTCTCCGTTCCGGTAATCTCTGACCATATCTTCATAAACATGTCTCAGCAGAAAACTGTTATCCTTCAGCTGCTCCAGCATATAGTCGGCTGAAACCGGCGCATCCTGTTTCATCACCGCAAGATTTTTCAAAAGGAGGCAGCTGCTGAAGATTTCCCGGTCACATGCCCTGCGAAGAAATTTCCTTCTGGTCAGAGTAATTATGCCTTGAAATCTATCTTTTGCCGTTTCCCGCCGCTGGGCCGCGATTTTTCTTCTCAGTCTTTTTATCTTCACCCAGGGATGAAGACGAATATTCATTTTCACCATAATTTATTTCAAATCCAGTTTTTCACCGCTTAAGAACACTTGAAAACAGATTCCCGCAATGTACAGCATTACAGAAATCAGAATGCATTTCAGCCCTAAGGGTGTTCTGAACTGACTTCTTAAATAACTTTTCAGCGTCATATCGAAATACTTCAGTGCACAGAACACGGTCCACAAATACGTTCCCGGTACGGCCGCGATCAGCAGCAGTTTTGATTCATGATGCTCTCTTCGTGCCTGCTCGCACACTTTCCGGCTCCGCTCGAGCGACTCCGCCAGATCTTCCAGAGTATGCGTGATATTCATCCCCTGAACATGCGCAAAATAGACAGCCGACGCTAGTGCGCTGCCCCAGACTGTTCCAATGGCATATCTGAGCTTCTCTGTTTCCATCCGGCATTCCTTTTTTGTGCAGGCCTGATTCAGCCCTTTAGCAAGATCGTACAATACCGTGCGCAGATTCGGTGCGTCTTCCAGGGATTCTGCCGCCTCAAAAACCGCCTCCCGTATGTTTCCATCTCTGATCCTGTACTGGGCGAGTAATTCCTGCACCATGACAAGTCCCTCCTGAGACCGGACCCTCCTGCGAGATTCCAGTTTCATCCGCAGAATCAGATACGGCAGCGCCGCTGCGGATATCCCCGCAGCGAGTGCTGTTCTCCAGCCAGTCTCCCAGACCGCTGCAAAAAAAACTCCGCATCCGAGAACGCCGGAGATTGCAAGAAACAGATCAGGAGATGGAAAGAAGCGCTGCATCTCTGTACTTTCTATCAGTCTGTACAGAGCTCCCTTCACGACTCCGTATTCTTCATGAATCTCCGCACTTTTCAGCATCTGGATATTTCTTCTTCTGTGCAGCTTCCGCATGATCCCGTGCAGACTGGTTTTCAGCAGTCCGCTCTGTGTCAGCAGAATACCTGATAGCAGCACCGCCTCAAGCAGGTGATCTACCCATTCCATGCACAGATATCCTCTCTGACACAGCTATGATTCCCGGCATCCCGCATATATGGACGTCCGATCATTTCCGGAAACGCGGGCGATCCGTTTCCCGGATTCCGGTTCCGATTTCCTGAGTAATAAGCGGGGAACAATACCCTTCCCTGCTCCATTGCACTGATTTCTTCAAGTTCCTTCAGCAAATGTCTCATTTCCTCTGCTCCTTTCGTCTGAGATTTCATTTTCTCCAGAATAGAAGGGCTGATTCTCGCCTTCCATCTCCAGTTCTGCTGACTGAAATCATACTCACATATTTTTACTGCGCTGACCTGATCCTTCTCCACATCGTAACTGAGCTCCACGATACCGGTTACAATTTTATGTGCCCGGTTTTCCGGATCCTGGCAGCACTCAAAAACATAATCAATATTCTGGTAAACCTGCGCAATCAGATCATCCAGATTCCCACCGAATTTTTCTCTGATTTTCGATGCAATTTTATACGCCGCACTTACTGCGTCATTATCATGAATGGTAGCCTTGCTTCTCCTGGTTCCCGTCGATAAAATATCCAGAAACATCCGGTAAGCATACGCATCTCTCATCTCCTCCAGAAGGACATAATCATTGTCTCCTCTTAGAATGGATTTCATCATTGCAAGAAGTTCATCTCCCTCTGCAAGCAGCTGCATGAGCGGTGCTTCCGGCATTATTTCATGCCAGGGAGTTTCCGGATCCGACGCCACCGCCAGACCTTCCAGAAGCGGATTCTCACATTTCTGCCAGATCTGGAGCAGCGTGGTTTTTCCTGACCGCACTTCTCCGGCAAACATGACATTAAAGCCCAGCTTCACCATACAGGCAAATAATTCCGGCGCTCCCGGAGGAATCGTCTTCAGCCGTACAAGATCCTGAAAATCCAGATTTTCCTTCATCAGATACTTTCTCATAACAATCACATCCTGCCCCGCTTTTGTCCGCTTCCCGGAATATATGGTCACACGGATTCCATTCCTTAGATAAACCTCATGAAATCCGTACTCCACACGCTCTTCCGGAGCCGCCATCAGGAGTGTCCTCTTCAGTTTCTCCCTCCGGTCATCCGGAATTCTCTGAGGCTGAAGCTCCGATTTTCCGTCAATCAGGCAGTACATCCTGGACCCGATTAACTTTGCCGATGAGGAGCTGCGGTACTTGGGAAGCATGTCATACGCCCATGGAGCAAGCCCCGACAGTCCGTACAGTTCGGCAAAAATTGCTTCGGTAAGATCACTGAACCAAGTGGGAAACACGCATGCCGTCATCCTGTGCTCCATCAGAATTCCACGGATCTTTTCTTTGTAGAAACTGACCTCCTCTTCATATCCGATCATTGCCCTTGTCTCTTTTTCCAGCCGGAATCCACGCACTTCGTCATCCGCATGTTCCCACTCTGCATCAAGCTTACTCTTTACAAACTCCAGCACTCCCTGGAAAGCCTGATCCCGGTGAGATTCTTCCTGACCGCTGCTTCCGCTTCTGCTCAGGTACTCCGTAAGGTTAAACTTTTCTTCCATGATTTCTTTCCCTCTTCGTCCCGGATCTGCCGGACCAGACGACGCATTGCTCTGGAATACTTGGAGCAGCACATCAGCGTCTCTTTCTCAAGCTCCGCCTGCCATCCATACGATACATACGGGATGCGCACCGCCGCCTTCATTCCGGTCAGCGCTTCAATTTCACCGCAGGACAGAAGCGCAGCAGACAGCTGATATTTATTCAGAATAAGCTCTCCGCTTAACTGCAGCGGCTGAAGCACTTCCCTGACGGCGTATTGAAAGCGCCGCAGACATTTTTCCTGCTGTGTAACCACAAAATACCTCCGCCCGGCAGCTTTCGCCCCGGAAATGTACATTCCGTAATCGAACCGGCTTCCGCAGTCAATGACAATATAGCGGAAGCCTTCCGCACCCTGAAGCAGGGTCTGCATACAGGTTTCCGGATAATACGATGCGGACAGAACATCGCTTAAGGCAGGCAGAACACGGATATTCTTCTCCCTGACAAGACATGGATACAGTTCCGATGGCTGAAGACTCCCGCTCATCAGATTTGCCCGGATATCGTCCATCGATCTGTTTTCGCGGTTCAGAATATAGTCATCTCCATATTTCCCGGATGCCGAGACAAGCAGCACCTTTCCGGGCTCCTTCTCTGCCAGTACTTCAGCCGCAGACTGCGCAGCCATCGTGCATCCGGCCCCATCGTCACCGCCACAGAATGCAATGATTTCTCTCATTCACACCACCTCCTTCTTTGATCTGAAAAATTGCATAAAAAAAGAAGCTCTCGCTTCTACTCACTGCAGATTACCAGTCCGCTGTTTTCTGCCGCCTTTTTCTCAATGACAGCAGCATCCCGTTTTTCTATCACAGCCTGCAGACTGCGATCCTCTCCTGAATACCGTAACACCCTGGCACCAGCTATCTTTTGTCCGCCGGAAAGGATATGAATCCGGTCTCCAGCGTGAAGATCATCCGGACAGGAGATCATCCATCGCTCGGGAATGCAGATCCTGTACCGTCCGGATCTGCCGCCGGTCAGAAGCTTCCGGCTGCAGAAATATTCCTTATACAGCGGAGATCCCTTATGGATAAACTGCGCGGCAGCCTTTCCCTGAATCCGCTTCCGATCGTCCGGCCTCAGCATGTCTTTCTGCAGACGGTCCGTCCGCACCACCTTCAGCATATCCGGAGTAATTGTGCTTCCCCGCTGAACACTGCCGCGCAGCACCAGGATATCATCGTAATAAAAATGTGCTCTTCCGAATTTTTCCCATGAAAAAAGCGCCAGCAGGCTGACGCAGATCATGACAATTCCGAAGATGCGCTTTCCTCTTTCCAACGCATTCTCCTTTCCTCTGAATTCACTTTTCGACACTATCAATGTAACACATTATTCTTCCCCTGACAACCTTTATTTTCTATTTTTGTCAAATTTTTCCATTACATCTTGTGTATGCATTTCAATGACTGCGTTTTCACCGTCCGGCAAAAATATCCCTCCAGGAAGTCAGCCCAGCCTTTTTCCATGAGATAAGTAAAAAGAGAACGAACACACAGGATCTTTCCGTTCATCCACGTCTGTCCGCCCTCATTGTTACAGCCTGTTCTGTTACGTTTTACATCAATGAAAGGTTCTGAGCCACACCAAACAAAAACTTCTGCTTCCAGACTCTCCATACACGGTTTGGTACTTCCGTCGGATTCACCTGATAGATCACATTATCCAGAATATGGTCCTGATAGGCGGGCGGCACATCTTCCAGCGCCTTTCTGATTGCCTCAATCCTCGCCTCCAGCCGCACTTTTTCCATGACCGTCTTTTCCGTCGGATTGACCCTGCTGCAATCTCTTTTACTTCCGCCGGCCACACTCGTACTGTGAATGTTTCCAGACCGGATATCTTCATTGATTTCTTCGACACGCTCCTCCATCCGGTGTAGATCGCGCACCGCCCAGATGGACTGATAGTACACAGCATCAGGCATACAAATACTTTTGAAGCGAGTCTGCTGCCACTCTCTCATACGTTCCTCCCTGTTTAACGGGGAATTTCCTTGATATACAGAAATTATATCCCCGAATATAATAAAACTGGCGATCAGTCTGCGCGCACCGACTGACCGCTCTCGTCTATTCCTTTGTCCGCCGACGGGACAATTTCCATTATCCACAATTTTCAGAGCTCTTCAATGGCATAATGCCCGGTTTCCGGGATTTTGTATCGTAGGGCCGGGATTGTGAACGGGAATGCCCTGGACGTCCCCTTCCGTGGGTTCTCGCCCATATCTATATACAATAAAAGGGGCTGTTGCACTAAGCATATATTTATGCGTTAGTGCAGGGGCCTCTTTTCTTGTTTGTAAAAGGCCCGACCGAGGAAATTGTTTTTTCCTTCCGGTCAGGCCTTTTAGGGTATACTTCCCCCTTCTTAGGGAAACGTTTCTTTTTTACTATGCTGTTTTTAACGGATAGAGATGCTCTCCTAACCTACCGCTTTGGATCCTGCGGTGGAGATGATCAATATTTTGAGAGATTGCCATTAGAACACTCTCCGCGTACACGTTTTCCTTTCCACGAGTCAGAAACCTTCGGAAGCCGCGATCTTCTTTCAGCGTTGCGAAAGCGCCCTCTGCCTGAATAGTCCGGTTCATCCGCAGCATTGTACCTTCCTCGCTTGTGATATTCCGCAGACTTTTCAGACGCTGTCTTTCAAATTTTCGGGATACATTCAGTTTCTTGAAGCGCTCTTCCTCTGGTGTTTTCCAGTTTCGCCCTTTGATACAGTCGGCTTTCCACGGACATCCTTTACAGTTATGGCACTGATAGGCGGTGACCATTTGAACGTAACCATCTTTTCTCTTTCGGCGGTACGTACCAAACGGATAGAGCCTGTATCCGCCCCGGCATGTGTAGAAATCACCATCGTAGTTGTAGTCCATGTTTTCACGCCGGCTGATGTCCTTCTGGAATTTTCTGCTTTTAGAGATTTCGTAGTTGGAAGGTTTGATCATCGCGCGTATTCCATGACTTTCCAGATACGTGTAATTCTGTTCACTCTCATAACCTGAATCCGCAACGACAGTTTCATATTGGAATTCCAGAGCACGTCTCATGGAGGTCAGAAACGGAACAAGCGTCCTTGTATCTGTTGGATTCGGTGTTATGCTCAGCCATGAGATATAGCCGGAATCCACTCCAAACTGTAGATTATAGCCAGGTTTCAACTGACCGTTTCTCATGTAATCTTCTTTCATCCGCATAAAGGTAGCATCTTTTGATTTACACTTAAAACTGACCCAGGATTTACGCGTAAAACTGATCCACCCTGGTGACCTGGCATTGATGCCGGTGACTGGATTTACATCTGGAAATTTACGTTGAATATTGACCCACCTGACAAGGATTTAATACACTCTTCCTGTTGCAAATAATCTAAACGACAGGAGGATGAAAGGAAGTGTATCACTTGCAGCAATGGGCCGCAGTTCAGGAACTGCACAGAAAAGGAATTTCAATTCGTGGTATTGCAAGGCAGCTGGAAATGTCGCGCAATACGGTCAGAAAACTACTGAAAGCAAAGGAGGAACCGCATTATCGAAGATCCTGCTACTCATCTCGTCTGGATCCCTACAAGGATCAGATCCGGGAATGGAGATGCAGGCCGTATGAATTCAATGGAACAAGGATTTTCCGGGAACTGAAAGCCAGAGGATATGACGGAAGCATCGGCCCCGTGTATCGTTATCTGCGGAGGATTGATGAAGACACAAACGGGCTGATCTCTTCCAAGGCAGCTGTCCGGGTAGAGACTCCGCCGGGTGATCAGGCCCAGTTCGACTGGTCTCCGTATCAAATGGAAATTGGAGGAAGAATTCAAAAGGTATACTGCTTTTCCATGATTCTTGCCTGCAGCAGAAAAAAAGCTATTCTGTTTTCCCTGAAGGATGACGCAGATGCGATCTATGAGGCCATCCAGGAACTTTTCGAAGATCTTGGAGGTGTCACACTGGAACTTCTGATCGATAATCCCAAGGCGCTTGTTCTGGAGAATAATCCGAAGAGCCAGGATGAAGTCCGTTACAATCCACACGCTCTGCTTCTCGCAAAGCATCTCAGCACCGAGCTGAATGCCTGCCCCTGCTACTGGCTGAGGAAAAAGGGCAAGGTCGAACGGCCATTCCAATACATAGAAGAGCAATTTGTCAAAGGCCGGGCATTTGCGACGATGGAAGAACTCAATGCGTCGGCGAAGCGGTTCATTGACGAATGGAATGGACAGAAGCATACGATGACAGGCCGTATTCCGAACGAATACTATCTGCAGGAAGAAAAAGCAGCGCTGCTCCCACTGCCGGAAAACCGGTATCACCTGAAGGAAACACAAAAGCGGATCGTAAGTCCGGACAGCTATGTCAGTATCGGTGCCAGCAAATACAGTGTTCCGGTGCGGTACGTAGGCAAGAGTGTGCGATTTCGGATCATTTACGGATTTCGCATCATGATCTATGACCGAAAGGAACGATTCATTCTTTCTGTGGAGCAGGCAGATGAAAAAGGAACTGTTGTCATGGATCCGGAGCACTACCGTGATATTGCTTCGAAAGTCAGCACATCCATCCCACAGATCCGCAGGGACTTTACGCAGTTTTTCGAAAACGGAAAGCGATATCTGGACGCGGCAGATCGGAAATTTGATCAGCCGACACATCATGCAAGAAAGATTATGGAATTAACGGATCTGTATGATTCAGACGTGCTGGATTACTTTATCGGCAGAGCGGTCGATGAGCAATGCATGGATATACGTTCGTTCCGTTCAATGCTTAAAACGGAGAGCCAGAACGCACTTCGCAAACTGCAGTGTGATCAGAATCAGAACAGTCATACTACAGAGAAACCACTGAAAGACGAAGATCAGATGATGATTCGTGATCTCGGCTATTATGAGGCAGTTACAGGGGGAAATATGACGCATGGAGACTGATACATACATTACCGAGACAATGAAACGCTTTAAGCTTGTTGATATGCGTGAACAATACCCTGCGCTGATACGTGAGGCCGAAGAAAAGAATCTGAGTTACAGAGAATTTCTGATCAACCTCCTGAAAACAGAGGCTGAAGGAAAGTCGGAACGGAAGCAGCAGCGGCTGATGGATGAAGCCGGTTTTGAATATCAGAAGTCCCTGGATCAGATTAATTATACATTCAATCCCTCACTGGATCCGGAAAAAATCCGAGAACTGCGTACACTGCGGTTTATGGACGCCGGAGAGAATATCCTGATTATCGGTCCTCCCGGTGTCGGCAAGACAATGATCGCAACGGGAATTGGCATGGAAGCATGTCACGCCGGAAAGAAAGTGTTGTTTACGAATGCAAACGACCTGATGGATCGACTGACAGAATCCATGCAGAACGGGACATTGAAAATGACTTTTCAGGAGCTGCAGAAAATTCCGCTGCTGATCATCGACGAGCTGTCCTACCTGAAAATGGACAAAGAAAAAGAGAGCCTTTTCTTTCAGGTTGTCCGCCAGAGATATGAAAAGAGCTCCCTCATAATCACCACCAATCTGCCGTTAGGCAGGTGGGATGAAATTTTTACCGGAAAAATAGCAGCTGCCGCGATTCTGGACCGTCTGGTGCATCACTGCCACGTTCTTAGTATATCGGGTGACAGTTACCGTGTCAAAGGAGAAAATTAGATATGGCTGTTGTAAAAGAGAAGGATTTTCCAGAACTTGTAGAACTCTACAATACCGAAGGCCGAACGGCCATGTATGATCATATCCGCAGTCAATACGGGCTGAAACAGCCCTACTATGTACTGCGCCGCATTATGAAATCAAGCCGCTATGATTACGATAAAGAACAGGACCTGTTTCGTGACCCCGCACAGTCAGACGCAGAACAGGCAGATTTGTTTTTCAGCCTGGATCAGCTTTGCAGAACAGAACCCGTTCCAGTCACCGTATCTGAGCAGGAAAGGCAAAAGGAAAGATCAAAGGCAATGGAGGCACTGGTACAGACACTGATAGGAGATCGGTTACTGGAACTGAGCCGATATGTCATATTGGATCCGGTCTCGCGCCGGGTGCGTGTGGATAAAGGGTCACTGGAACAGAATGGCTATTACTTGGAAATCCTCTAATCAGACGGGTCAAAATTCAACGTAAAAGTGGGTCAGTTTTACTTGACAATCTACAGCATCATGATCGGTCTTGGAATAACTGTTTCTGGAACCGCAGATATGACATTTCTGGATATACTCTGTCAGCTTTTTGCGGTAAGCTCGTAGTGTTTCAAGGTCCCTCTGAAGTTGTGTTTTCCGATGACCTGCTCCATGAACAAACTGAATGCCTTCCTTCCTCTTGATTCTGCACAGTTTCCGTTCAATTTGAACTTGCAATTTACGATGGAAAAATAAATTGCTTTATTTTAGCAAAAACTTCCGATCTTTCAGCTCTCTGTATTTCCGCTGTCCGCCTTAAGCATCCTGTAGCCGATGCCTATATGGGTCTGTATATACTGGAAAGTATCATCGTATTTTTCCAGTTTCTTTCTTAAAGTTGCCATGAAAACCCTTAAGGAAGCCACGTTTCCTTCCCAGGCACTGCCCCATATGTTCTGGGTTATATATGTGTGAGTAAGGACCTTGCCGGTATTTTTTGCAAGAAGACAAAGAAGCTTATATTCGATCGGGGTGAGCTTAAGCTCCCTTCCATTCATAGAAGCGCAGCCGGCTGCATAATCTATTTTAAGATTTCCGTTCGTATATACAGCTCCACGGCCGTTCTCATTATCCTTGTTTAAAAGGGCTATCCTCCTTTGCATTACACGGAGTCTTGCCAGGAGTTCTTCGACGGAAAAAGGCTTGGTAAGGTAGTCGTCAGCTCCGGCATCCAGTGCCTCTATCTTATCTGAATCTTCAGACCGTGCGCTTATCACTATAATGGGCATATTTGACCACTCTCTTACCTTCCTTATAACCGAGACTCCGTCCATGTCAGGAAGACCCAGATCCAGGAACATGACATCAGGATTGCAGGTAGAAGCCTGCATTATGGCTTCCTGACCGGTTTCTGCCGTAATATATTTATAATCATGAGTCTTTAATGTTGTAGCGATAAGATTCCTGATAGGGGGATCATCATCAACTATCAATATCTGGAATTTGTTCATCAAGATCAAGATCCTTCTTTGCTAAATAAAATGTGAAAACGCAGCCTGAAGGCTTATTGTCCTTAAGCTCTATCCTGCCCTTATGGGCTTCTATGACTGATTTGCAAAGGGCCAGCCCCAGTCCCATGCTCCTCTTGCTGTCGGCTATGGCATTTTTCCCTGTATAGAACATATCAAAAGCATGAGCCCTGGTCTGTTCGTCCATACCAGGGCCGTTATCGCTTATGCTTACATAGATTTCACTGCCTTTTTCACCGTACTCTATTTCAATGTCGGAGCCCTTTTCAGTGTACTTAATAGCGTTATTAACTATATTTATTATAACCTGCATAATGAGCTTTGCGTCCATGTCGGCGAAAAGCATATCCTGGTCCGACTTTACTTTAATATAATGGAAACAGCTGTTTCTGTCAATATGCTTAAGGGCTTCATCAATGACATCGCTCACAAGCTCAACCGACATGTTAAGCTTCATCTGACCGTTTTCTATCCTGGTGACTGACAAGAGATTCTCGACCAGATTAATAAGCCATTCAGAATCATCATAAATATCGGAAAAAATCTGCTTCCTGGTCTCATCATCAAGCTGTCCGTAATGATTCATGAGATTGCTGGCATTGCCGGATATAGAAGTAAGCGGTGTCCTTAAATCGTGGGAAATGGATCTCAGGAGATTGGCCCTTAATTTCTCGTTTTCAGCTATCAGGGCGGCCTCTTCCTTCTGCTTTTCATTATTCAGGTTTTCAAGGGCCAGAGCGCATTCGCCAAGGATAGAAAGAAGTATGCTGTTTTCAAAGGGATTTAAGGCACTCTTCTCTATCTTTATTCCCATAATACCGTAAACCGTCCCGTTTATCCTGATTGCAAGATAGAGGTATCCGGACTTAGGAAAGATCTTTGTGGTAGCGCCGGCCTTCTTCTGATTCTTAAGCACCCATTCAATTACAGGGGCTTCCGAGTCATCCGAAAAGAAAACCCGGCTTCCCTCATTCTCCCTGCTGTAAAGGTAGCCGCTCCCAAGTTCGTCATTATCAACGGGAAATATAATTACATCCCTGTCAAGAAGCAGGTTTACCTGGCTTGATGCAACCTTCAGTACTTCCTCCCTGGTCCTGTTCTTCTGAAGGAGCTGGTTGGTGTCAAAAAGAACCTTGGTACGATAAGCCGTCCCGGCTGATTCTCTGGCGCTGTTTTTTAGCTTGTTGGCAAGGGAACCGGTAAGAAGAGCCGCTGTCAGCATAACGAAGAAAGTGACATAGTATCCTGCCTCATAGGCGTGAAAAGTAAGTCTCGGCTCGGTGAAGAAATAATTAAAAAGAAGCACGCTGCCAAGAGAGCTGATAAGGCTGCACATGTGGCTTCTGGTATAGATTGCGTCAAGAAGCACACCTAATATATATATGGTTATTATATTGGCCTCTGTGAAGCCGAGCCGGTAGAAACAGATTCCAAGAAGTGTTATGGCAAAAAGAATAGCCGCCGTGATAAGGAGATCCTTTCCGGTAGGAAGCATCTGATCCACGAAACTTGTGTTTCCGGCCTTCTTTATCTCTGCTCTTGAATCAGGAATTATATAGATATCTATATCAGGAACCAGGGGTATAAGCTGCTCAGTCAGAGACTGCTTCTGCCTGAAGAAGGACTTTTTTTCCCTGCTTCTACCTATAACAAGCTTGGTCACTCCGGAAATACTGGCGAATTCGGCTATCTGGGACGAAATATCACGGCCGATAAGGTTTGTTATATCCGCTCCCTTTTCCTCGGCATATTTGATATTAGCTCTCAGCCTCTTTTCATCTTCATCTGACAGTCTTTCATTTTCAGGCCTCTGGACATAGATAGCCGTAAGCTTTGCCTTAAAGGCCCTTGCGAGGCCGTATGCCTCATCAACTATTCTTTTGTTTGAAGGCGATGGGGAAATGCATACCAGAACATGCTCCCTCGTGTTTTGTGAATCCAATTTGTCCCTCCATCCGGCTAGGAAAGCATTTTCCTGACTGTCTTCTAGAGATAATGTTTTTTGTCTCTCTTTTCAGAGAAATCGCCGTATTTACGCCGCTCATTCTCTTCAAGAAAACGGTCAGTTCTTTTCATCAGAAAATATCCCAATACAAAATAAACCATGACTGCAGACAATTGTACCAAGTCGCTTGCGCGACGGCAAGCGTTAGTCTCATAATCTAGTTCTCAAATAAATATGACAGTCTGCCTGCCGTTGTGATATTGTTGAGTTACCTCTAACCTAACAAACACAGCGAGAAGAGACCGCCACGAAAAGTATAGCATATCTTTCAGAACTCAACAATACCTGTTTTTTTAAATCTAGGGCTCCTCCACTGACGATGATTACATGTTGTAACCCATAGTATTCATCGCCAAAGGAGGCAATAATGGACTTTTTAAAGCATTTTCAGAAAGAGATTGCGAAACGCGGTCTTACAGAAAACACCATCAAATCTTATTCAACATATATTTCACGATATCTTGACTATGTGAAATATACCCTTCGCAAATACCCTTCACAGGTCACATACAACGATCAGAGAAAATTTCTTGATGTCATCCAGAAAGAACGGAATCTCTCTGACCGGACGATGAACTGCGTCATCGCTCAGCTCCGTTTTTTCACAATGTATGTACTCCACAAGCCATGGGATCCGACACAGCTGCCCGTCCGCAAATTCGACACCTATCTTCCTTTTGTCCCGACACAGAATGAAGTGAAGACATTTATCAGCACAATGACCGACATCAAGCAGAAGGCCATGGTAGTTGTCATGTATTCTGCCGGTCTCCGTATCAGCGAGGTCTGCCATCTACGTTATGAAGATATCAGCAGGACAAATATGCGCATCCACATCAGGCATGGCAAGAACCGCTCTGACAGATATGCCATCCTCTCAAAATATGCGCTTGACGTACTGACTGTATACTGGCTCAAATGCGGAAGACCCATGGGATGGCTTTTCCCGAAGCAGCGGGACAGCTCGGAACCCATAGACACATATTTTCTGCTCAGACATATCGAAGAGCATGAGAAGGAACTTGGCTGGCCCAGGTGTCTCACTTGCCACTCGTTCAGGCATGCCTTCGGCACACATCTCTATGAGAACGGCACTGATCTCGAGACCATCCGTATGCTGATGGGACACAAGTCCATAAGCTCGACCATTATCTATGTACATCTTGCTGTCAGCGGCAAAGGAAGGATGATGAGTCCTATTGACCGACTTATGGAGGTGGACGCATGAGCATGTCTAAGATACAGAAGATCTGGGATTACTCCTATGATGACTACTGCAGCTCGGGCATCGTCCAGTCAGACCTGCAGAAGAAAGCATCACGCGCCATCATTGGCTGCAGGACCGGAAAGTTCGGAGCGAATGTCAGCGTCTGTTCCGAATGCGGATATCTCCAGATCAGAAACAATTCCTGCAAGAACCGCAACTGTCCCAACTGCCAGGCTGTCAACAAGGAAATTTGGGTCGACAGACGCAAGTCAGAGGTGATAGATGCACCTTACTTTCATGTGGTGTTCACTCTTCCGCATGAACTTAACCCGCTTTTGTACTGCAACCAGAGTCGTCTCTATGGCCTTCTTCACAAGTGTTCCGCCGAAACTCTTCTCGAACTCTCAGCTGACAGGAAATATCTTGGCGCGACGCCCGGCATCATACAGGTGCTGCATACATGGAACCAGGAAATGAAATACCATGTCCACATGCACTGCATAGTGTCAGGCGGAGGACTGACACCGGATCACAGAATAAAGAAATCGAAAGGAAGCTTCTTTATACCAGTGTATGTGCTCCGTGACAAGTTCAAAGGCAAGTTCATGAGCCATCTTAAGCAGATGTACGCTGACAGCATGCTGTATTTTTCAAAAGCATGCCGGGCTTTCTCCGGTCCAGACGACTGGACGAAGTTCTGCAGCTATCTCTATGATATCGACTGGTGTCCGTATATCAAGGAGACCTTCAACGGCTTCGGCAACGCGATCGAATATCTTGGAAGGTATGCCAACAAGATAGCCATATCAAACAGCAGGATTGAATCATTCTCAGAAACTGAGACAACCTTTACGGCCAGGGCACTGAAACCGGGCGGTGAAAGACGAAAGATCACCATCTCAAACACCGAGTTCATCAGACGTTATCTGATGCATGTGCTTCCAAAAGGGTTTCAGAAGATCCGCTACTACGGCTTCCTCAATAACCGCATGAAGTCCAGAAACCTTGAACTCATCTTCAGACTTCAGGGCCACCAGAAATACAGGAGCATCATAACCGGCATGTCAATGCCACAGATAATGAAGAAGCTGTTCAACAAGGATATCTGCCGCTGTCCGGCCTGCGGCGGATCCACGCTGCAGTTCCTTGGATTGAGCAGGGTCGCCACCGGATAGGTTCATGACAACAGAATATAATATTTCAGGCCTTCCGAGAAGGTCTTATTTGAGTACGCCAGAAATATTCGGCCGGCTTATGAAAATACAAGCTGCAAGATGATCTACGTTAAATTCTCACCGCTCTCATGCGGAAAGAGAACCATACTATTTCCATAGAGAGTTCGGGCATGGCGACTTCGTTTACGCGACCTGGTACAATACGGCAGTATTACATTCAGAGCAGACTTTAGAGAGATCTAGGCTGCTCTATATTTTCTGCTCTGAATATGATACATGCCTAGAAAATAATAACACATCGCGCATCAAAACCGCCCCATTTCTATATATGAAAACATTTCTGAATGGATTTCTGTTCTCCAAGGACTAAAAGTGTCTGGCCTTTGGTAAAAACAAGATCAGGTAGTATATTTATATTTATCCTGTCATTTTCCTTTACAGCCATTATATTGAGGCCGTATTTCTTTCTTATATCCACTTCTCCCACGCTCTTGCCCATCCAGGCCTCGGGCAGCTTTACTTCAAGAATGGCATGGGACTTGTCAAGCTCTATGTAGTCAAGAATATTGTCGGAGGTAAAGCGGATGGCCGTCCATTTGGCTATCTGCTTTTCAGGATTCACGACCTCGTCAGCTCCGTTTCTCAGGAGAAATTTCTCCTGAACCTCACGGTTGGCTCTGGATATTACAAGTTTGCCTCCTAGTTCCTTTAAAAGTGATGTGGTCACAAGCGAGCTCTGGAAATCATTGCCTATTGTGACTATAGAGACATCGAAATTATTGATTCCCAATGATCTTAAGAAGCCTTCATTGGTGCTGTCTCCTATCATGGCGTCATTTACAAAGGGAAGAGCGGCATTCACTCTCTCCTCATCCTTATCTATGGCAAGAACCTGGTGACCAAGTTCATGAACCTTCTTTGCAAGAAGCAGACCGAAATTTCCGAGTCCTATTATTAAAACTGATTTCATTTTTACCCTCTTTTCTAACCCACTGTTATGTTTCCTGCCGGATATTTCATCATATCCGTGTCCTTGGAAGAGAAAGCGGCATAGATTATTGTGAGGCCGCCGACCCTGCCGAAAAACATAAGGCCAATAAGTATGAAATGTGAAATTGCGCTGAGCCCCGGCGTGATGCCTAGAGTAAGTCCTACCGTGCCTATGGCGGAAATCGTCTCGAAAAGGCACTTTCCAATGGGCAGTCCTTCAATAAGACTTATTGCAATAGCACTTAAAACTGACAGTGAAAAATACATGAAAAATACAGTAGACGCGTTCTTTACCACCGGGTCATCTATCCTTCTGTTAAAGAACTTTGCATTTTTCTTCTTGCCGAAGACCGCTATGGCATTGGCAAAAAGAACCGCCACCGTTGTTGTCTTCATGCCGCCGGCCGTAGATCCCGGAGAACCTCCTATAAGCATGAGAATCATCATGGTCTTTCCGGCATCGGTCATCCTGGAAAGATCAGCTGTATTAAATCCGGCGGTTCTCGGAGTTACGGCCTGAAACAGGGCAAGGCTTACTCTTTCATTCAAGCTTCCATGTGAGAAATCAATCATGAAGAAAGTGAAGAAAGGAAGTAAGATAAGGATCAGAGTCGTTACAATAATGACCTTGGTCTGCATGCTGTAATCACTGAACTTAAGTTTGTGACTGGCGAAATCCTTCCATGCCAGAAAGCCTATGCCGCCCGAAACTATGAGAAATGAGATCACTATACAAAGATAAAGATCATTGGAAAAAAATGTAAGTGAGCTGAATTTCCCTGTCTTGGTTCCCATCAGGTCAAATCCGGCATTACAAAATGCGGAAATTGAGTGGAACACAGACATCCATATTCCTTCTATCCCGTATCTTACGACGAAAACAGGCATAAGCAGGAAAGCCCCCAGAGCTTCTATTGCTATAGATGTAATTACAATGAACCTGGTAAGCCTTACCATTCCTCCAACCTGAGGCGCCGATATGGCATTCTGTATGGTCTGCCTCTGGGCGAAGCTTATTTTCCTCCCGGCAAGCATAGAAAGCATTGATGCAACCGTAATGACACCAAGCCCGCCTATCTGAATCAGAACAATGATAATTGCCTGTCCAAAATACGACCAATAGCTTGCCGTGTCCTTTACAACAAGTCCGGTCACGCATACAGCTGACGTGGCGGTAAAAAGTGTATCCCTGAAATTTGTTACATTTCCAGATCTGGAAGAAATCGGAAGCATGAGCAGAAGAGCCCCAAGTATGATGACTCCTGCAAATCCAATCAGTATTATCCGAAATGAACTAAGCTTCTTATCAAAAATCTTTATGGCATTCATAACAGCCTCTCCTTAATTATTCTGGAGATAATTATAAGCTGCTGCCTGATAAGAAAACGTTAAGCTGCTTCGTACCGTATTAAGATTATATTAAGATTTAAGGGAATATTTCTTTATGAAAAAAAGACCCTAAATTGCAATAATAAGTTGGACACTATCCACTAAGCAGTAATCTGGTAGAT
>CAJMLL010000026.1 GCA_905214225.1 uncultured bacterium
CACTGGTCAAAAATATTATATTTTTTCACTGTCTTCTTGACGGGGAGCAGTTCAGCGTCGGGCGGGTACCCGGGAACTTTGTTGTCGTCTGACGAATAGACAGTAAAACCGGGACACAGACTGATCAACGCCTGTGTCCCGGTTTTTTTCTGTTATTATTATTCTGCTATTATTCCACCGGCTTTGAAACGCAGGTGATGAACTCCTGATAGACGGCGCGGATGGCGTGTTTATACTCCTCTTCATCGATGCCGACGGTGATGCTGATGCTGTCGCTGCCGTAATCAATGAAGCGGATGTTGATCTTCTCCCGGGACAGCGCGTCGAACATCTTTACGCTGACTCCCGGCGCGGAAGCGATTTTTCTTCCGACTACCGCGAGCAGGGCCAGACTGCCCTTTATTTCAACGGAGGATGCGCCGGTTCCTTCGCAGAGCACAGCTTTCAGGGCTTCTTCCTTGCCGCGGAGGGTTTTTTCCTCAACGACCAGTTCGACGGAATCAACGCCGGTGCTGCGTTTTTCCACCTTGATCTTCTGCTCGCTCAGAACGTTGGCGAGCCTGATCTGGAACTGCGGATCTTCATTCAGTTTCTCTTTCACGATGGAAATGACTGCATAGCCCTTCTTTCCGGAAATCCCGGAAACGTCCAGCACCTGCTTATAGTAGCTGGCCTTGCTGACGATCAGTGTGCCCGGCTCTTCCGGCTCGTTGGTGCTCTTGATATTGATTGGAATGCCCTTCTTTCTGACTGGATAGACAGCATCTTCATGAAGAACTTCTGCGCCCATCAGAGACAGGGATCTGAGCTCCTTATAGGTGATTACCGGAACGGCAAGCGGCTTGTCAACAATGCGCGGATCGGCCATCAGAAGTCCCGGAACATCGGTCCAGTTTTCATAGAGGTCTGCGCCGACTGCTGCCGCGACAAGGGATCCGGTGATGTCGGAACCTCCTCGGGAGAAGGTGTGTGTGACGCCGTTTGCGTAGGCTCCGTAGAAGCCCGGAATGACAGCATGCTCATGTTTTGACAGTTCTTCCCGGAGATTCTTTTCCGTCTCTTCGACATTCAGTTTTCCATCATAATTGAATACGATCATCTGCGCAGAATCGACGAAGTCATATCCCAGATAGGCAGCCATCAATTGGGCGCACAGGTATTCGCCTCTGCTCTTCAGATACTGGATTCCGGCTCCGGCCTTGAAGTTTTTCCGAATCTGCTCCACCTGGCCTTCTGCGTCAAATTCCACACCCAGGTCATCGGCGATTTTCCGGAAACGCTTTTCCACCTCTGCCATGTTATTCACCAGAAGATGCGGTGCATCGGAACTCTGGATCAGAAGATCGGTAACCTTGGTGTCGCCGCTGAATCTTCTGCCCGGCGCGGATACGATCACGTAACGGCGCGCCGGATCCGCATCCACGATTGCCTTGACCTTCTTAAACTGGCCTGCGTCCGCAACGGATGAACCGCCGAACTTGCAGACGGAAAGCTCTGCCTTCTGCGGCATGACCTTCTCCAGATCCTCTTCATGAATCTGATGAATATCAAACGGCGTGCTCTGGTAAACAAAGTAGTTCAGCCAGTTGGAATAGAGCAGATTGGCGCAGGACCTCCAGCGGACAATCGGTTCTTTCGTATCATCGTCATCCGGGAAATAGTGTTCCGGAACATTCGGATTCAGACCTGCGGCCTTGTCTCTTTCATATTCTTTTTTCAATGTATCTGCGTCATATTCAGAATGTCCCATCACAAAAATCTGGCGGTCGTTCTCTGACTTTACACAGAAGACCCCGGCCTCATCAGAACTTGCAATGATTTTCAGCTCCGGAACCTTTTCGATGTCTTCTCTGTACACCGTCGTGTTTCTGGAATGCGGTACATAAAATTCATCGTCAAATCCTCTGAACAGCATTCCCTTTTTATAGTCCAGATGGTGAAGATAAACGCCAGACAGCTTTTCATCCAGAACGTGTTTCTGAATGCCGTAGTGGTAATACAGACCGGCCTGCGCGCCCCAGCAGATGTGGAAGGTGCAGTGAACGTGCGTCTTGGTCCACTCCATGATTTCACAGAGCTCATCCCAGTAATCCACCTCTTCAAACGGCATCAATTCAATCGGAGCGCCCGTAATGATCATTCCATCGTAATACTGGTCTTTTACTTCATTAAATGTCTTATAAAAGGCGAGCATGTGCTCCTGGCTCGTCACATGGGTATGATGGGTCGTCGTCTGCAGAAGATCCAGCTCAATCTGCAGGGGCGTATTTCCCAGAAGCCTGGTAAGCTGCGTCTCCGTTTCTATTTTCTTCGGCATCAGATTCAGAAGGATGATATGCAGCGGACGGATGTCCTGCGTCATCGCACGGGAATCCGTCATGACGAACACGTTTTCCCGCGTCAGCGCTTCTACAGCTGGTAAATTATTCGGTACTTTAATCGGCATTGTCTTCCTCCTGCATCCTGCCTTTTCCGGCAGAAATTTTCTACTCCTGTAATTTCAGCGGACAATAACCTGCACGGACCGGACTGCGTCCATGGCCCGCGTTACTGTCCCGATGCGGCGCAGCAGCTGAGAATATTCTTTCCCATCTGCCGCTTCCGCGTATTTAATGTACATGAACTAATTATACACCAATTTTTTCAACTATGAAACAAGATTGACGGACAAATCCGTCTTTCTCCGCCTGCCTGCGCCGGAAGGGAAAGCTCCGCAGCCTATCCCAGCACAATCTCCGCCTGACTTCCCGTCCTGGTCTTCGTCACGACAATCTGCTTGTCAATCTGATCCGCCAGCTGCTGCACATGGGAAATGATCCCGACGATCCGGTCGCTCTCTGCCAGTGACTGCAGAGCTTTCAGCGCCTGCTGCAGACTTTCGTCATCCAGAGACCCGAATCCCTCATCGACGAACATCGATTCCAGACGGATTCCGCCAGACGCCGACTGAATCTCATCACTGAGCCCGAGCGCCAGCGACAGAGACGCCATAAACTTTTCTCCTCCCGACAGGGTATTTACACTGCGGATGCTTCCGTTGAAATGATCCAGCACATCCAGATCCAGCCCGCTCTGCGACCTGGCATTATCCGCGTGCTTTCTCCGTTTCAGTTCATACTGATTTTCCGTCATGATCAGAAGACGCCGATTGGCTTTCTGCAGAATCCGGTCAAAATAGTGCATCTGCACATAGGTTTCCAGCTGGACTTTTTCCTTCCCGTTCAGATTTCCATTCACCGTATCCGAAAGATTCTGCAGATCCGACAGCTTCTGCTCCTCCTCTTCCAGCTTTCCCCCGCGGGACTGAATCTCCGCACAGGCCTTCCGGTTATCCTCCAGACGGTGGAAGAGATTTCCGTAGACATCTCTGAGCTTCTTCTGCTGCCCTGCCGCCTCCTGCTCCTGCATCTTCAGCTGCTTCAGATCCAGAAGCGGACTCTCCTGAAGCTCCTTTTCCAGCTGCTGCATCCGGCTTTTTATCTTCAGAAGAGCATCCTTCTTCTCCTGCAGCGCCTTCTGCGCACTTTCCATCGCAAGGTCCAGCTCCTGCTTCTGCTTTCTGAGCTTCTCCGCAGCCGCCTTCGCCTCATCACCGGATTTATAGGGAAGACTGGCCTGCATCTGGTCAATCTGCGCCCGCAGATTCTTTCCGTCCGAGGCCAGCGCAGCAAGCTTTCTCTCCAGTACGGTCTGTGCATCCCCGTCCTGACGCTCTTTCTGTTCCAGTTCCGGGATTTCCTTTTCCAACTGCTGCTTTTCCTTCAGCTGGGCCTGAAGTTCTTCCCTTTCCTTTTTCCGCGTCTCCTGCTGCGAGGACAAAAGCTGATTCTGCAAGGTAAATGCCTGTTTCCAGCCTCCTGCGTCCCCGTTTTCCAATGCTCCGCACAGGGCGTCCGGATCCTTGGCCAGCTGCATTTTGTCTAATGAAAGAAGCATTCCCTTCCCGCATTCTGCGGAAATTCTGCCGGAAAGATCCCTGCAGATCTGTTTCAATGTGGAAGATTCCTGTTTTGACTTCATCGCTGCATCATATCGGATTTTCTCTTCCTGGTCAGCGGCCTTTTTCAGGCGCTCGACTTCGGCCTGGTCCACGGCGTGTTCGCTCAGCACAGCAGGATGCGGATGGTCCAGGGATCCGCAGACCGGGCAGGGCTCGTTCTCCTTAAGGGATGAAGCCAGAATTCCCGCCTGCTCCATGAGGTAGGCACGGTCTGCGCGGACAGATTTCTGCCTGGCCTCTTCCGCCTTTTTGTCGGCAGTGAGAAACTGCTCTTTTGCAGCATCAGATCTTTTCTTTACATCCTGAAGCTGATCCAAGCCCTTCAGGATTTCTGTGATTCTGCCGCTCTGCTGGCTCATGCTTTCTGTCCGGGACCTGCTCTGTTCCAGTTTTTCCGCCGCATTGGACACGGTCATCAGGCGCTCTTTCTTTTTCTGGATGAGCTCCCGGCTCCCCTTCTGGTCCGCCCTGATTTTCTGAAGGGATTTCCGCTCCTTTTTATACTGCTCACGGAGGTCATCGCACTTCAACTTTTTTTCTTCCAGCTGCGGATAGTCGGAAAGACGCGCTTCGATACTGCCGGCCTGCTGAAGAAGATCCGCACCTTTTCCTGCGGCTTCCTTCTGCTTCCGGAAGTTATCTTCCAGCCTTTCCGCTTCTTTTTCCGCCTGCTGTGATGCGCGGCGGGACTCTTCCAGTTCCCGCTGTTTTCCGGCAGCATCCCGGGCTGCTGTGAGCTTCTGACGGATTTTCTGAAGCGCGGATTCCGTCTGTTCCTGCTCCTTCTGGTTTTTCGCGATTCTGGCTTCATCCTCCTGAATCAGAAGCTCTGCAAAATGAATCACTTCTTCTGTCATGCAGTTTCCCTCGTGAATCTGTGCAATCTTGTCCTGATATTCCGCGGGACCCTGCAGCATATTGCTGGAGAAACTGATTCTCTCCCTCAGCTGACGGCAGATGACGTTCTGTTTGGAAGCGGCACTCTTTACCATCTGCTGAAACTGCTCATAGGGACGGGTGCCGAATACCCTTCTGAAAATGCTGATTCTCTCCGGGGTCGGCGCAAGGAGAAGTTTTTGGAAATCTCCCTGGGCGATCATGGCAATCTGGGTGAACTGATTCCGGTCGATCCCCATGATTTCCTGAAGTTCACGGTCCACGTCCTTCAATTTTGCGGTTACGCGGCCGTTCGGGTAATGCAGCTCCGCTTCCGGCTTCTGGATCGTGGTTCCGCCTCCGCGTTTTGCCGCGCGGACATACTGCGGATTCCTCTTGACCAGATATTTTTTGCCGCCATAGGAAAATTCCAGCTCTACATAAGTCGGAGTGTCAGCATCGGCGTACTTGGAGCGGAATTCATCGGTTTTTCTGCTGTCCCCGCTGGCTTCTCCGTAAAGCGCATAGGTGATGGCATCGAAAATCGTCGTCTTGCCGGCACCGGTGTCTCCGGAGATCAGGTAGAGACCGCCCTTTCCCAGAGATTCCATGTCCAATTCTGTTTTTCCCGCATATGGTCCGAATGCGGACATCGTCAGTTTCAGCGGTCTCATGCCTCTTCACCTCCAAAAACTTTTTCCATGCACTGCTCAGCAATTATCTTCTGCCGTTCGTTCATGTCCTGATTATTCTGCAGCTTGTAGAAATCCTCCAGCAGCTTCTCCGGCGGCTTCTTCTCCGAAGTTTCCTCTCCGGAAATCTCCTGCTGGCTGCGTGTCCTGGCGTTATCATAGTCCAGCCGCATCAGAAGCGGATAGATCAGCCGCAGCTTTCCCAGCGCATCCGGAATGTCGTCTTCGTCCGTCAGCGTGACCCGGACATAGCAGGACTGCAGATTCTCCCGCTCGTAGAATGACTTCTCCGTCACTTCTTCATAAGTTCCCCGGATCTCCTTCAGATCATGCAGCGGAGACAAAGGATGAAGCTGCAAGGAGATATGTCCCTTTTCTTTCAGCTCCACGATCGGGACCGACTTCTCTTTATCGGCCTCGGAAAAGGAGTATTTCAGAGGTGACCCGCTGTAACGTATGTATTCGCCTCTGGCCTTCTGGGGACGGTGAATATGACCCAGCGCCGTGTAATCAAAACTCCCGAAATGGTCCGCCTCCACATGATCGATTCCGCCGACAGAAAGGTCTTCCGAATCCGAAGTTTTCGCACCGGTGATGAACTGGTGGGTGAGCAGAACGTTTCTTTTTCCCGGATCCACAGGAAGGCGGCCGATCACATAAGCAAGTGCCTGGTCATAGCTCTTTACCTGTTCTCTCTCCTCCTCATCTTCGATGAAACGGCGGACATGCACCGGCTTCAGAAAGGGCAGCAGCCAGAAATCCACTTCCCCATAGTCATCCTTCAGGGTCACTGGGGAAATATGGCCGTTATAGACGGGAGAAATGTGTACGCCGCTTCTGTCCAGAAGACGCGAAGCGAAGGCCAGACGCTCCGCAGAGTCGTGGTTTCCGCTGATGATCAGCACTTCCTTTCCCATCTCTGAAAGACGGTCCAGAAAGTCGTCAAAAATCGTCACCGCTTCTGCAGGCGGAACGGGTTTATCGTAAACATCTCCTGAAATCAGGACGGCATCGGCCTCTTCCTGCCTGATTATTCCGATGATTTCATCCAAAATATAGCGCTGGTCTTCCATCATGGAAAATCCGTTGACCTGTTTTCCCAGATGAAGATCAGCCAGATGTGCCAGTTTCATACTCTTCTCCGTTTCTTTCTGATGACTGTGTCCGCGCCGGACCGGGAAGCGTCTGTTCCGGCTTCCTCAAGGATTTTTTCCAGATCCTCAGCGGTGATGGAATGCACGAGTTCATCCTTTTCTTCGCGGGAAAGCTTCTTGATCTCCGGCTCACGGATCCTAGCCTCATGGGGATCATCAAAAACTTCCGCATAAACAAGCTGCACCGGAAGATGGGAGCGGGTGTATTTCCCGCCCTTTCCCTTCTGGTGCATATGAATCCGGCGGACCAGATTGTTGGTCCAGCCTGTATAATAGGACCCGTCGCCGCAGCGCAGCATGTAGGTATAATTCTTCATTTTCCGGGCCCCTAGAATGTGGCAACTTCCGGATCGGTCGGCTCGCACGGCGCCAGAGTGTGCACGTAGAGCACTGGTCCTTCTTCCTGATAAATCGGTGTGTACTCGTTCTTTACCGTGAAACGGACCTTAACCCACTCGCCGTTTTTCAGATTCTGCGCCTCGTCGGTCCACTGGCAGAGCAGGCCGGCAAACTGGATATCCTGCACGCAGCAGGTCATGACGTGGCGGCCGAAGACAAACTGGTTTTTCGCCAGGCCTTCACCGACGGCAGCTCTTCCCTTGACACGGAATTCTTTGCCCTCGTACTTCTCCGGATGATCGTTCACATCGCGGTACCACTCAGCGAACCAGTCGTCCTCGATGTTGATGCGGTCCTGAGAAAGATCATAAGGCAGAGGATCCTCCAGATTATCCATGATGACATCATCCGGTCCGAACTCGTAAAGGATCTGGGATTTTCTGTTGGCCACGCGCACGATCTTGTGGGCCTGCTTCTGGAAATCCTCAAAATTGTCATCTCTGACGCAGCGGTTGAACACGACGAGTTCTGCGCTCTTCAGCTTATCGAATGTCTGCTGGCGCATGTTCTGATTGAACATCAGGAAGGTCCGCGCATCGCAGAAGGTCATTTCCTGGTAGGCAATCCAGGCTTCTGGCATATTCTGATAGAAGGAATCCAGTCCCCACATGCCATTGTATTCCACCACTACGCGCTCGGCCCTGTGTTTCTTCAGAAGCTCGTCCAGATGCTCAGGAGTCAGATCTGATTCCTGCTCAACCTTCTCGATGTAGACGTTCGGGCCGTAGAATTTAGCCGGATGCAGCTCAACTTCTCCCTCTTCACAGAGAAGCAGCAGCGTGCGGTCCTCATTGCTGTTGAAATCCTCGCCTTCCATCGCGTCCTGAATAAATGTCGTCTTGCCGGATCCTAAAAATCCGGTAAACAGATATACCGGTACTTCTTTCATTTCCTGCGGCATGCTTTCCTCCAATCTATTTCTGCAAATGCCATCTGCGTGCCTGTCCCTGTGAATAAAGCAGCAGGCTGCCGGATACCGCGCTGGAAAGCACGGTTCCTCCCCTTCATCCGGGTTCTGCAGCCTGCCTCTTCTTCCGGCCGTTTACAGGCCGAACAGTTCCTTGATGTGATCCTGCTTCAGTCCGACGCCGATTACGCAGACCATGCCGGTTGTCTCCGGATCGCCCTCTCTGACTTCCGGCTCGCCCGGAACGTAGTCAAACTCCAGCCACTGGCCGTCTTCTCCTTCGACGATGCCCTTGGAACGGAGCACCTGTCCGCAGGACTGATCGTCCTGCAGGCTCTCCAGAGCCTTCTGCAGCTTCTCCTTCGTGAATTTATGGGATGTCTCCACGCCGAACTCATCGAACACCTCATCGGCATCGTGGCCATGGTGATGATGATGGTGGTGATGGTGATGATGCTCATGTTCGTCATGATCGTGATCATCATGGTCGTGATGATGTTCATGCTCGTCGTGGTCATGATCCTCGTGGTCATGGTGATGATGCTCGTGCTCTTCCGCTTCCTCAGCCTCGTGCTCAGCAAGCTCCCTGTGAGCTTCTTCTCTCAGTCTGTCCAGTTCTGCAGACAGGGTCTTCTTCTTCTCCATGATCTCCAGAATCTTGCTTCCGTCAATCTCGTCCCACGGAGTCGTTACGATGGATGCATCCTGATTCAGCTCTCTCAGCAGGGAAACACACTCATCCAGCTGATCCTGGCTCAGTCCGTCCACATGGCTGAGGATGATGGAGCTTGCATTTTCCACCTGATTCTTATAGAACTCACCAAAGTTGTCCAGGTACATCTTACACTTCTTCGCGTCGATGACAGTGGTGAAGCCGTTCAGCTGAAGCTGGTCATTATGCAGATCCTGCACCGCAATGATGACATCGGACAGCTTGCCGACTCCGGACGGCTCGATCAGAATTCTGTCCGGTGTGTACTTTTCCATGATTTCATTCAGAGCTCTCGCAAAATCACCGACCAGTGTGCAGCAGATGCATCCCGCATTCATCTGGTCGATCTGAATTCCCGTGCTGTTCAGGAATCCCTTGTCCACGCCGATCTCACCGAACTCATTCTCGATCAGAACGACCTGTTCACCCTGATAAGCTTCCTTAACCAGTTTTTTAATCAGCGTCGTCTTTCCTGCGCCCAGGAATCCACTGAAAATATCTACTTTTGTCATATTCTCTACCACCTTCATCTGTTTTCACGGAGCATTCCGCTCATTAATACGTCTGCCTCCGCCTCATGGCCGGATGCATCCGCCGTTTCATTTATTCTCTTATCGCGGACAAAGGGGAAAACAGCAAGGGTTCAGCCCTCTGTCACGCATGACATTATACCACAAAGCTTACTATTATAAGCAGATCATTTCTTTGCTTCTTCATCCGGCAGGGTTTTCAGAAGGGTTTTGCAGGCGAGAATCTGGGCGTAGCCGCTGACGGCCATCTGCAGGGCCTGTTTTACTGTTTCTTCCACGCCGGCTTCCGGATCGATCATTTCCGCCGTCCTGCTGTATTCCTGATTCAATATGCCGGTAAAATCATTGTAGAAGGACTGAACATCTCTTCCTTTCAGGCATCCCCCGAGGAGTTTTCCGACCTCGTCGACTTTCAGTACCTGTTTTAACAGGCAGATTGCGGTCAGGATGCCAATATGGGTCCGGTTGTAGCGCTTTCCTTTTGCTCTTGGCATGATTCCGCTCTTAATGTAGTTATTTACCATCGAAGAAGTCAGCGTTTCATCTGTATCCGTTAGTTCAAAACCGATATGCTGGCGCTCCATATAGGATTTCAGCTGATCCATATAAAGATCAATGTCCGGAATTCTGTCCCACTGCTCCGGGCGGCTGTGCTCCATCTTCTCCTTTAATTCTGCGGCGGCGTCTTCTGCAGAAGCTTCATCACCGGATCCGCCTTTTTCCGCTGCCTGCATGCACTGTATTTTCTCTCTGATATCTTCTACCATGTTGTTTTCTCCTGCTTCATTGTTTATCTGCAGCCCTGCGGCCGGATCCTCTTATCCCGTTTCCTGAACAGAAGATTTCTCCGGCCCTCTGTTATGCCGCTTACCCCTCTATTATTGCACATTCTCCTTCTATATTCCAGTATTCTTAAACACTATATAAATACTCATCACTCCATATTGACTTTTTTATATTATATGATATAGTATTCAATACTAGATAGCAAAATATTGGTTCCTATATCAGGGGGTATGACATATGAAAATCACAGTTTGCGGAGATTCCATTACCAAGGGCGTCATCTTTGATGAAGCAAAAGGCCGTTACACCTTTATGAAAAAAAGCGCCATGCATACCCTGCAGAGCATGCTCGGCGCTGTCATTAAAAATGTATCCAAATTCGGCTGCACGACAGAAAAAGGGCAGAGTATTCTGCAGCGCAGCGAAGCGCATGTCGCAGAGTCCGATTTCACCATCCTGGAATACGGCGGAAACGACTGCGATATGCCATGGGACAAGATCGCTGAAAACCCGGATCAGCTTTATGAAGCCAATGTTCCTGAAGATCAGTTCGAAAAGAATTATGAAAAACTGATCATAGAAACACAGAATCTCGGAAGCACACCGGTGCTGATGAGTCTTCCTCCTCTGGACCAGGACCGCTTCTACAGCTGGGTTTCTTCCCTGGCTGAGAAGAACTGCCCGGATGCAAAGGATAATATTCTGAAGTACCTGGATGGAACGACCGATACCATCTACCTCTGGCAGCAGAAGTATAACGCCATTGTCCTCCATCTTGCGGAAAAGTTTCATCTTCCGCTGATCGACATCCGGAAAGCCTTCCTGAAGCAGGATGATTATAAAGACTATATCAGTATCGACGGTATGCATCCTAACCAGAAGGGCCAGGACCTGATTGCAGAGACCTCCTCTGAGTTTTTTCAGGGGCTCTGCCTTCCGTCTGAAGAAGAGATAACTGCGGCGTAGATGCAGGATTGCTGTGCCCGCCGCAGCATCATCATCCGCGTCTTAGTTCATCCAGCAGATCCCAGATCAGACTGCTGGAAAAACCGCGGGCGGAGAGCCTTCTGGCAATCCGCCCGCGTATTTTTTCCGGAACCGGATCATCCATAGTGAGATCTGCCATTCTGAGGACTTTTTCCATTTCTTTTTCTGCCATCGCACGTTCATTGAGATTTCCCTCAAGATCTTCATAATCCATAAATGCTTTCTGCATGTCTTCTTCGGATACGCCTTTCTTTCTCAATTCTGAGAAGGCTCGTCTGCGGCTTCTGTTCTGGGAAAAGGCATACTGCAGGTATTCCCAGGCGAATTTCCGGTCGTCCAGATAATGATGTGCTTTCAATTCCTTCAGTTCAGCGCTGATTTCCTCATCGCTGTATTCTTTTTGTCTGAGGAACTGCCGGAGTTCTTCCGTGCTCATACTTTTTCTTGCCAGTTTTCTGACGGCGGCTTCGTCGACGGAAGGCTTTTTCTTTTCTTTCGGTTTTTTTCCGGATTTTTCTCCGTGTTTCCTTTTTCCAGTATATGGGTTTTCGGATTCTGCTCTGTTCTGTTTTTCATGGGGTTCTCTGGAAAAACCGGTTTTCCGGCAGCGCGGCCTTTCCTTGCGGCTGCCCGTCGGCCGGGTGGTATTTGTCCCGAAAGCGGAAGAATTCTCGTCCAGATCGGCCGCTTCCCCCTGCTGTGCTTCTTTGATCGTCTCTGGATTTAATTTTCCTTTTTTATATAATTCATCAAGATTAATCATCGTTATTCCTCTGTTTTTACGGCCTGCATGCAGCGGCCGGTCTGATCAACGGTCTTTATGTTCACGGGCGCGTCTGCCTCTTCTCTGCTGCGGAAGCAGAATGCGCAGGCTCCGTCAAATTCCGGAATTGTGACATTCTGAAATCCGTATTCCTCTGAATCAGACAGCACCGGAAGCGGAAATGCCTGAAACATACCGCGTCCCAGAAGTTTTCCCAGGGACTCTTTTCTGGTCCAGATCCGGAAAAACTCCCTTCTGCCGCCTTCCATGACCCTGTCCCGTTCTTCCGGGCGGAAAAATCTTCTGGCGATCCGCTGAAAATCCCGCTCTTCATTCTGCTGTACATCCAGTCCGCAGGGCAAATCGCTGATCAGGCAGTACCAGAAACTTCCGCTGTGTGAAATGGAAAAATACAGAGGAGCGGACACAAATTCCGGCTTTCCCTCCGGAGTTCTGCGGATAGAAAAATCAATTTCCTCACTATGCTTTCCCGGACTTCTGCTGAAATCCTGCGCACAGCTCTGGACCAGCGGATCGCTGTTCTTTCCATGCGGAATATGATGTTTACTTTCTGCCTGAAAAATATACAGTGTATGCATACCTGTTCCTTTCTGCCGGATGCATGAAAAAAGCTGCCTCAGGAATTTCTTCTCTTCAGCAGCAGATATCATGACAAACAGTTTAATGGGGCTGCTATTCAGCCTCTTTCTGTTTTTCTTCCTCTTCTTTTTTCTTCATACGGTCCAGAGCGATTTTATAACCGTCTGCGCCATAGACCAGACATTTATTAATTCTGCTGATCGTTGCCGTTGATGCATTGGTCTGCTTTTCAATTTCATTATAGGTATGGTCCTGTGAAAGCAGTTTTGCAACCTGAAAACGCTGTGAAATTGCGTGCAGCTCATTGATTGTGCAGATATCTGTAAAGAAGCGGTAGCATTCCTCCCTCGTCTCTAAGGAAAGAATTGCATCGAACAACGCATCATTCTCCTGGCTTTTCAGCTTTGTCTCGAATGCCATAACACATTTTCCTTTCCATTTTATCCGCATCTCCTGAAAAATTGCAGGATGCGGTCACTGTCGTACTTTCCGTCTAATCTCAGCACATTATATTACTTTTACACTTTAAAGTCAAACAGCGAATACAAATTTTCTCCGATAAAGAAGCTTTCCTTTCCCCTCTGTCACATTTTCAATAGACGACCGATATTTTCCGGATGAAAGTTTTGTGCGCCGGCACATGAATAGCGCTGCATTCACGCAACTCCCGTTTATTTTTCCAGTTCGGAAATGGCCCGTTCCAGCTGCCGGTCACTGCTTCCGTATCCCTGACGGACGGTAATGTCCGGCGTAATGCCTTTTTCGTTGATCTTTTTTCCATTCGGCGTGTAATACTGCATCACCGTCAGACGGATAGCCGAGCCGTCCTTTAAATGATATTCACTCTGCACGACACCCTTTCCGTAGGTTCTGGTCCCGATCAGTTTTCCTCCGTGGTTGTCCTGAATCGCAGCCGCTGCAATTTCAGCGGAACTTGCTGTCTGTCCGTTGACCAGAACGACGTACTTCAGCTTGGTGCATGTCTCATCGGAATTATAGTATTTTCTGGAACCGCTGCCTTTCTTCATGCTCGTAATCGTGCAGGCGGGAAGCAGCTGGTCAGCGGTTTTTATGCTCTGACTGGTATAGCCTCCACCATTTCCCCGGAGATCAATGATCAGTCCTTTCACGCCCCGGTCTTCCATCGAAGAGAGTTCTGTCTGAAACTCTGACGCTGTATCTTTCTGAAAGGCGGAGATCCAGATATATCCGATATGATGACGCAGCACAGCACTCGTTACAGAATCCCCGGATACATCACCGCGGATAACGGTAACGGATTTCTTCTCTGTTCCTCTCTGAATCAGAAGTTTCAAAGAAGAACCTGTCTTTCCGCGCAGAAGTTTTGCCGTTCCGCTGATCGTCCGGCTGGCTTTTCCATTCACCTGGAGAATGACATCTCCCTGCTTCAGTCCGGCTGACCGCGCGGGACTTTTATCCATGATCCTGGAAATCCTCACACGCCCGCCGGATTCTTCCAGAACAGCACCGATTCCGCTGTAGGAACCGCTCAGACGTCCGTCAAATATTTTGGTCTCTTCTGGTGTCATGTAAACCGAGTACGGATCCCCGCAGCTCTTCAGAAGCGCCGTGTACAGCGCATTCATCTGCTTGTTCGCACTGACATAGTTCAGCGAATGTTTCTGCAGCAGATTCTGCATTTTCCAGAGTTTGCTGTAACGCTTGTCCATGGCCTCCAGCCGCTTGTATTCTTTCGCGGGGATCAGCCTCATGCCTGAAGAACTGAGGAAAGTAAAATATACCGCGGTCGTCAGTATCACTCCGACAAGAACGCCGGCTGCCACTGCCGCAATTAGTTTTATTCTTGTTGTTTTCATCGTTGACTTTCTGCACGATTTCTGAAATCGCCATTCTTTCGTGCCGTCTTTTCTGTTTCCGGAAGCTGCGGTTTCCGCCGCCGCTTCTGCTAAAACGGCGGATGGATATCCTCCACCACCATCTTCAGCTGATGATTTCCCTGCCATTCATCATCCTGAAGCCTTCCGACAATTTCCGCCGGCTGCCCGGCTGTGCTCTGGATTTCTTTTTCCAGTCTCCTCACATCATGAAAAGCGATGCAGGAGAGCTTGTGAAACTCCGGCATGGCAGCCTGAAAACGGAGATACTGTCCGCGGTCTCCCATATGAGAGACATGTTCAATTCTGCCTTCTACAGCAGTCATCGGCTGCTCATTTTCACAGCCGCAAGGCTCCAGAAGTTCCATCTGATGAACCAGATCCAGCGATGCGTCCTGCGCGCTGAGACGCAGATCCGGCATGATTCTCTTAACAAAAATTTCCGGATGTTCCGCCCGGATCGCCCGGGTTCTCTGATTCAGATTTCTCCGGAATTCATCCAGATACTCTGATTTAAGTGTAAACCCGCATGCCGCCGCATGTCCACCAAAAGTCGTAAACATCTCTTTTTGTTCATTCAGCAGATCAAAAAGATTCAGACCGTCAATGCACCTGCCGGTTCCTTTCAGCATACCGTTTGCTTCTTTTGTGACAATCACCGTCGGTTTATACAGAAGCTCCTTGATTTTTCCCGCGGCAATTCCGGCAACCCCCTCCCAGTTTCCCTGGACATCGATAACCAGAAAATCATCTCCGGAGAGACGCTCGGAAACAATCTGCATAGCCTGTTCAAACACTTCCTGCTGCTGTTCTTTTCTCAGTGCGTTGCACTCCGCAAGTTCAGATGCTCTCTGCCGCATCAGGTCTTCATCCTCTGTCAGAAACAGGGATGCCGCAATTTCCGCATGCTTTACTCTTCCTGCCGCATTGATATGAGGCCCGATGATGTAGGCAATCTGTTCTGCGGTGACCGTTCTGCCATGCAGATGCGCAGCATCCATCAGAGCCTGCAGACTGCGCCGGCTTCCTGTATTGATCACGCGCAGGCCGTATTTTACCAGGGTGCGGTTTTCATCTTTCAGGGGCACAATATCCGCAACGGTGCCGATCGCCACCAGATCCAGCGTCCTGGTAAGAATACGCTTTGGCAGCCCGGCAGCGCTGATCAGAGCCTGCGCCAGTTTGAACGCCACTCCGCATCCGGCAAGATCAGAGAAGGGATACGGACAGGTTTTCTGATGCGGATTGATCAGAATTCCGGGCGCCGGATTTTCCGGTACAGTATGGTGGTCGGTAATGACAACATCCATGCCAAGTTCCCTGGCATAGAGCACCTCTTCAGGCGCAGCTGTTCCTGTATCGACGGTAATCAGCAGTTCCGCCCCTTCTTCCCGGATCTTTTTCAGGGCCGGTTTATTCAGACCGTAACCCTCTCCGAACCGTGAAGGAATATAGTGCATCAGATTATCTGTCAGATGGGAAAGAACTTCTGTCAGAATTACCGTTGATGTTACGCCGTCTGCATCATAATCTCCGTAGATGCAGATCTTTTTATTCTCATTGACTGCTGACAATATTAAATCCACTCCCTCTCTCATATTCAGGAGAAGGAATGGATCATAGCTTTTCTGCGGACTGTCCGAGAGAAATTCCTGAATGTCTTCTTCGGTCTCAATTCCGCGTTTATGCAGCAGTTCTATCAGTTTCGGATGTAATTGCATAGAACTCCTTTTTTCTGTTACGATAAGTATTTTCTCGGGTTGACCGGGGTACCGTTTTTCTGCACCTCAAAGTGGCAGTGAACGCCCGTGCTGAATCCTGTCGATCCCGCCTTGGCGATAACGTCACCCTTCTTCACTTTGTCCCCGACACTGACGCACAGGCTGCTGTTATGTCCGTACAGGGTCACCAGGCCGTTTCCGTGACTGATGGCAGCACAGTTTCCATATCCGCCGTAGGTCCCGGCGATAATGACTGTCCCGGATGCCGCAGCATGAATCGCCGTTCCGTAGCTGACGCCGATATCCATGCCCGTATGAGCGGTGGAATACGGATCCCAGGAACGTTTGGTTCCGAATTCTGTAGTAATCGTTCCCGTGCACGGCCATGCGAGTGAACCGTCTCCGGACACATAAGAAGAATTCGATGACGAACTGCCGGCTTCGGCGAGCTTCGCCTCCAGCTTCTTCTCCATCCTGCTTTCTTTTGATTTCAGCTTAGAATACTGTGCCTTGAGCTGAGACTGCTCGCTCTTCATCTCTTTCTGCTCTTTCTGCAGCTCTGCCTGTTTATCTTCCAGATCGCTCTTCTGCTGCTTCAGAGATTCCTGACGGTCTGACAGATCTTTCTTCTGCGACTTGATCTCGTCCAGCGCCTTCTGATCACTGGTATAAATTTTCTTGACCAGCTCGGCATTGGAAACCACTTCACTGAAACTCTTCGAATTCAGAATAATATCCATGTAACCGACTGCTCCGGTTTTATACATTGCGCATACACGAAGTCCCAGCTTCTCCTTGCGGTCTGCCATCTTTTTCTTTGTGGCTTCCATTTCTTTCTGAGACTTCTGGTATGCTGCTTCTTTCTGATCTATCTGTTTCTGGAGTTTTTTAATGGACTTTTCCTGCTTTTCTATTTTTGCCGCAGTCTTATTCATCTGGCTGTAGACATCCGCCTTCTTTGAACGCACCGAACTCAGCGATGACGCATAGGACGATGTCTGTGCCGGAATAAAGGTCAGTACAAGTGCCGCCGCAACAGCCGCTGCAGCAGCCTTTTTCAGTACTCCATGAATATCCG
The DNA here is from genome assembly GCA_905214225.1 of uncultured bacterium. Classification (GTDB taxonomy): domain Bacteria; phylum Bacillota; class Clostridia; order Peptostreptococcales; family Anaerovoracaceae; genus Aminicella. The sequence goes on from CAJMLL010000026.1 coordinate 17,062, forward strand.
CTTTCATAAATCCTCCTCATCACACTTCCAGGAAACGCCGCATGGAAATAATACTTCCGCAGGCACCGATTCCGATTCCCAGAGCAAGGAATATCACGACAAGATTACCGCAGAGATAACCGGCCGGAACCAGAGGTGATCCCAGCATCGTCATCAGCTTCACCCCTGCTTTTGCGACCAGTTTCCCGTAGAAGAGATAGGTGATTCCGGACGATATCAGAGCGGATATAATGCCGATCACGATTCCCTCCACCAGGAATGGTCCCCGGATAAACCAGTTCGTCGCGCCGACCACCTTCATGATTTCAATTTCCCGCGCCCTTGCAAACACCGTCAGTTTGATCGTGTTTGAAACAACAACAATGGAAACCACCACCAGGAAAAGCATGATCACCAGCGCGCCGATCTGTATCGTATTGGTAATTTTCGTGACTTTATCTATCGTTTGTTTATAGTAAGTTGTGTTCTCAACGCCCTTATTCTTAACTGCCGTCTTGTTTACTGTGTTTGCCGCGCTCAGATTGCTGACCTTTACCAGCACTGAATTCGGCAGAGGATTGCTTCCCAGCGAGTTCAGAAGATATCCGCTGTCTCCCCAGCGTTTTTTCATGATCTTCATCGCCTGATCCTTGGTCCTGTAGGTCACTTTAGACACGCCCTTCAGGTTTTTCAGCTCCTCCATGATCTGTGACGCCTGCGCCTCGGTCGTGCTGTCTTTGAGGTAAACTTCCACCGTATCATAATCGGATTTCACTACTTCGGTAAACACGTTCACATTGACCGAAAGAATGAAAAACAAACCCAGAATCAGCATCATCGCCGTAATCGCAAAGACGGAAGCTGCACTCATTCCCTTATTTCTTCCGATCTGCTGCAGCGCCTGTTTCAGGTTGTAAAGCACTCTACGCATGACTGCGGCCTCCCTTCCTATCTGCTTTTTCACGGAAGCCGTACGAACCGAAACCGTCTCTGACGATACTGCCGTGGTCGATGGCAACGACACGCTTATTCCAGCGGTTGACGATGTCCTTCGCATGGGTGACCATGACCACCGTCGTTCCGCTCATATTGATCGTGTCCAGAAGATGCATAATATCATCTGCCGTCTTCGGGTCCAGATTTCCGGTCGGCTCATCAGCGATAACCACTCGCGGGCTGTTTACAATCGCTCTGGCAATCGCGACTCTCTGCTGTTCTCCTGCAGAAAGTTCCTGTGGATACCGGTCACGTTTATCCTCAATGCCGACCATTTTCAGCACTTCCGGGACCCTGCGCTTTATCGTCTTCGGACTTTTATGTAAAATTTCCATCGCAAATGCGACATTTTCAAAAACTGTCTTTTTTGGCAGGAGACGGAAATCCTGAAATACCATTCCGACCTTCCGCCTTAACTGCGGCACTTCCCGGCTGCTCAGCTGATCCACCCGGTAATCTCCGACCTGAATCTCACCTTCGTCTGCATCGAGTTCCTTGACAATCAGTTTGATAAATGTTGATTTTCCGGCACCGCTCGGGCCCACAAGAAAAACAAACTCTCCGTCATCAATATCCAGACTGACGTCTTTAAGGCCGATATTTCCGTCATATGTTTTGGTTACATGCTTAAATGTAATCATAAATGGCTGTTCTCCTTAAAAATTACTAAATTTAATTCTAACATACCGCTTTTTTATTTTAAACCCTTAAGACATCTTAAGAACCGTTTTTCTTGTGTGTATTCTGTGAAGTCTGGCTGAATCTTCACTTCGCGGCCGCAATCCATTCCAATTCGCTGAACATATCCTGAAATACCGGCTGAAATGCCTCTCTTATTTTCTGATTTTCCCAGTGAAGTCTGCAGCAGTATTCATTCTGACAAAAGCAGTCCCGGCCAAGATCGTCCACCCAGAAAATCCTCCGGCTCATGAGAAACCTGCGCATCTGCCGGCGGCTCACTGAACTGCACATCCGGTTCACCAGCCAGAAGACCTGCACGTTTCCTTCATTTTCCAGTGCTTTCATCTTTCTGAACACGGGCATACCTGCTTCAAGCCTCGAAGGGAGCGGGTCCACCAGAACCAGCACCGCATCAAAATCCCGTAAATATGGGAACCAGCTTTCATCGCCGCTGAGACAGTCAAAAACCGCATATTCTGCCCGCATTCCATGACGGATCAGTCTTCCCCGCATAGTTTCCGTAAACGCTGCACAATGATCCCTGCTTTCCGGCGGCGCCAGAATCCAGCTGACCCCCATCTCCAGATTCGGATTCCCGGAAATCGCCTTGTCGTCTGCAAGAAGAGAATATACATCCTGAAAGCTTCTTCCCCGGAAGCGCTCAGAAAAGGCCGCCGCCTCATAAAGAAGCGGTCTCCCCGGCTCTGGAGCCGCACATTCCGTATATCTGACTTCCAGCCCCTGTTCCGCCAGAAACATAGCCGCAGAGGTAGCCGCTGCTGTCACCCCGCTTCCTCTGCATAATCCGGTTACCCCCAAAAGATGCCCCGGCGCCGTCTCTTCCCGTTTTTCCCTGATGAACAATCTCTCCACTCCCTGCACCTCCTCAAGAACAGGCTATCACAGCCAGCGGCGTCGAAACAATCAAGGAATTTCGGCTTTTTTCGATGAATTTCGATCTTTTTCGCTGTTTTTCCATGCTTTTCAACGCCTTCTGCTCTGCTTCAGACCTGCTGCCGCCGGACATTACCCGTTTCCGGACTTTACGGACAGCGGCAGAGCGGCTTTCTTCTTGCGCGGCCAGATTTTGTCCATGCAAAAACCGCACCGGGCATAAAACCCGATGCGGCATCGTTACAAACTTATTCTGATATCGGCGCGGAATTAGTAAATCTCACGAATTGCGTTTACGATATCTGCTGCAGTCATTCCGTACTTCTCGCGCAGCTCATCCGGATTTCCGGACTCGCCGAAGGTGTCGTGCTGTCCGACCATTGCGATTCTGCACGGGCACTTTCTGGCGGTGACTTCTGCGACTGCTCCGCCGAGACCACCGATTACGGAATGCTCTTCCGCCGTGACGATCTTTCCGGTCTCCTGTGCTGCCTTGACGATGATGTCCTCATCCAGCGGCTTCAGGGTGTGAATATCGATAACGCGGACGTCGATTCCTTCTTCTGCCATCTGGGAAGCTGCTTCCATAGCGGAGGCAACCATGATTCCCGTTGCGATGACGGTAACGTCGCGTCCTGGTCTGAGCTGATTGCCCTTACCAAGAGTCAGTTCATCCTTCTCTTCATAGAATACAGGAACTGCTGCGCGTCCCAGACGGATGTAAGCCGGTCCGTCCATTTCTACAGCCTGCTTCAGGAGCTTCTTGGCGCTGACTGCGTCGCACGGGCAGACAACGGTCATGCCCGGAATCGTTCTCATCAGGGCCAGATCCTCAAAAGTCTGATGGCTGGCGCCGTCCGGTCCAACTGTAATTCCTGCGTGTGTTGCGCAGATCTTTACGTTTGCGTGTGTATATCCGATGGAATTGCGGATGATCTCGAATGCTCTTCCAGACGCGAACATCGCGAAACTGGATGCGCAGACGGTCTTTCCGGACAGTGCGAGTCCTGCCGCAGCGCCCATCATATTCTGCTCAGCGATTCCCATATCAAAGAAACGCTCCGGATATGCCTTGGCAAATCCGTTAGTCTTCGTAGAAGCGGAAAGATCGGCATCCAGTACAACCAGATCCGGATTTACCTTTCCCTCTTCAACCAGGAACTCACCGTAAGCGGCTCTTGTTGCAATTTTATCTGCCATTACCATGTACCTCCCAGCTGTTCTACTGCACTCTTTGCTTCTTCCTCGCTCGGCGCCTTGCCGTGCCATCCGGCCTGATCTTCCATGAAGTCAACGCCCTTGCCCTTGATGGTATGCGCGACAATGACCGTCGGCTTGTCTGTGCATGCCTTTGCCTGATCGATCGCATCGAAAATCTCTGTGAAATCGTGACCGTTGATTTCCAGTGTGTTCCAGCCGAAAGCTGCAAACTTGTCTGTAATCGGAGCAACCGTCATGACATCATCATTGCGTCCGTCAATCTGCAGATTGTTCCAGTCTACGAACGCCGTCAGGTTGTTCAGCTTATAATGGCCTGCCGCCATTGCCGCTTCCCAGACAATGCCTTCCTGCAGCTCGCCGTCTCCGAGCAGTACAAAAACTCTCGCGCTGCTCTTATCCAGTTTTCCTGCCATCGCCATGCCGACGCTTGCGGAAAATCCCTGGCCCAGCGATCCGGTTGACATCTCGATTCCCGGAACCTTATGCATGTTCGCATGTCCCTGGAAAGGGCTTCCCAGCTGACGCAGAGACATCATATCCTCAACCGGATAATAGCCTCTCTCGCCAAGTGCGGCATACTGTGCAGGAACTGCATGTCCCTTAGACAGAACGAACTTGTCTCTTCCTTCCATCTTTGGATTCTCCGGATCAATGTTCATCTCACCGAAATACAGCGCCGTAATGATATCCGCCGCAGAAAGGGACCCGCCCGGATGACCGGAGCCTGCGTGATAAATTGCCTTTATCGCATCGACTCTGATCTTAGAGGCAATTCCCTCATAATACTCATTGTCTTTTCTTTTCATGATGGTTCTCTCCTGATCTGTAATGTACAATTGAAAAACTCAACGCATCTATTATACCCGATTTCACAGGCATTGCAATCTTTTACCGCATCTCGTCGAGATTCTCGAACCGTCTCAGCGCATATGGAAGAGCCTGCACCAGATCACTGGCAATCAGGCCGCGCTCCCCCTTTTCCGTGCGCATGATGTCTCCTGCAAGGCCGTGAATGAACACGCCCGAGCATGCCGCCTCCCAGGCTTCCATACCCTGTCCGAGGAAGGACGTGATCACGCCCGTCAGCACATCACCCGCGCCAGCCGTTGCCATTCCCGGATTTCCCGTCGGATTTCTGCGCAGCTCCACGCCTTCCCCTTCAGGACCCGGTGCATATCTGGCCACAAGCGTTCCCGACCCTTTCAGCACAATAATTCTGCCGTAATCCCTGACCAGATCAAAGGCCATTTCATTCCGGTCAGACGGAGCCGTGGCGCCCTCTCGCGTCTCCAGCATGCGCTTTGCTTCTCCCGGATGCGGAGTCATGACGATATCCCCGGTATAGGATGCTGCCATATTTCGGAGATCTTCGTCAGCGGACAAAAGGTTCAGGCCGTCCGCATCCAGCAGCAGCGGCGCCTGTGCCGACAGCAGCACCGTCTTCAGGCGCCGCCTTGAAGCCGCGGACGTCCCCATGCCAGGGCCAAACGCGATTGCATCATAGGAAATTTCTGACACGCCTCTTCCCATACCGCCATCCATAACCGAGCAGGCCTCATCCCACTCTACCGTAATGGCCTCCGGAACGAGGGTCTGGATGACCGGGAAACTCGGCTTCGGCGCGCAGACATAGACCAGGCCTGATCCCGCGCGAAGCGCCGCCTTCGCAGCCAGAACCGCCGCACCCGGCATTCCGTTACCGCCGGCAATAATCAGCACACGGCCGCACTGGCCCTTATGCATCGTATCCGGGCGGCGGTGAATCACGCGCTGCACATCTTCTTCAGTAATCATATCGGGCTCATTCATCTGTACAAACATTCTTCATCCTCCTCCCTTACTATGTTATTCATAATCATTATTGTTCTGATGCATTTCAGGCTGCAGAAGCGTGTTCCCGCGTCCTGCAGCCTGAAATGCCTACATCAGTACTTTAAATAAGATGATCACACCGACCACAACGACTGCAATCAGCAGGTTTCCCCACTTGGACCAGCCTGACCGGAGATCGCCTTGTACTTCCTTCTTTTTCTCTTCATCGGTCAGTGAGTCCCACGGATCTTCCTCACTTCCAGGCAGGACATAATCCGATGCCTTCGGCAGGGGCCGTTTTACATCGGCCTCTTGCTCTTCTATTTTTGTCTGTATATTACTGACCTCCTGCTTATATTCCCGGAGCATCTCTTCCTTACGCTCCTCTCTGAGGGATTCTGCAGGATTCTTACTGTCATTTTCCTTATTCTGCATAGCTCAACAATACTCCTGTTTTCACAGATTTACAGCTTCAGGACCGCGCCCGCCATGGCAAAATATACCAGCAGGGCCGCAATGTCGGAAGCGGACGTGATCGCCGGGTTCGCAATCAGCGCCGGGTCCAGCTTCAGCTTCTTTACAAGCAGAGGCACCATGCTGCCGATAACCTTGGCGATGATCGTAATGAAAAACATTGCCGCACAGACGGCAGCGGCCATCATGATGCTCTGCCGATCAAGGAAATACACTCGCGCAAAATTCACGGCACTCAGGATTATTCCAAGCAGGATTCCAACCCGGATCTCTTTCCAGAGAACCCTGTTCCAGTCTTCTGTCTCAACCTCATCCGTGGCAAGTCCCCGGATAATCAGAGAAGCCGCCTGCGAACCGCCATTTCCGCCCATTCCCATTAGAAGCGGAATGTAGGTCACAAGCTGTATCACAGAAGAAAGCATGTGTTCACTGTGATTGATGATCAGACTGGTGAAAATGTAGATAACGGACAGGATCAGAAGCCATGGCAGACGGTTTTTCGTGTGCTGCCAGACAGACAGATCCAGGTAGCCCTTCTTCGCGTCCTGAAAATCGATGACACCGTTCATTCTTTCGATATCCTCTGTTGCTTCATCTTCCATGACGTCGAGAATATCATCGACAGTGATGATTCCAACCAGACGGTCATCCTTATCGACAACCGGCATGGCAATGTATCCGTATTTCTTGAAGTCGTCCGAAACCTCTTCCTGGTCCGCATCGACGTTTTCACTCACGACATCCGTATGCATGATGTCCATGATTTTTGTATCCTCATCAGAAAGCACGATGGTGCTCAGGGAAACTACTCCCAGCAGTCTCCAGGAACCGTCTCTTACGTAACAGGTGTAGATGGTTTCTGCATCGGTTCCGTAGTGACGGATATGGGCCAGCGATTCCTTGACGGTCCAGTCTTTCTTTACGCTGACGTACTCCGGAGTCATCAGGCTTCCTGCCGTATTATCCGGATAATTTAAAAATGTATTGATCTGCTTTCTTTCGGAAGCAGGTGTCTTTTCCAGGATTCTGGTAACAAGATTCGGCGGCATTTCTTCCAGAATGTCGATCTTATCATCAAAATCCAGCTCATTAACGATAAATGATGTTTCCTTCTCTGTGACCTCGCTGACGATGTCCATCTGGTCCTCAGGTGAAAGTTCTGCAAAAACATCGACCGAAACGTCTTTCGGCAGAAGACGGAAAAGCACAACCGTCATTCTCAAGCCTGCGTCATCGGAGATATCTTCCAGAAGATCCGCGATATCTGCCGGATTGAATTTCAGCAGAAGATCCCGTGCCCGGAAATACTGCTTGTCTTCCAGCAGTTCCAGGAGATCACCCAAGGTTTCATCATACAGCTGGTCTCTGTCCAGTGTACTATCCATTGGTATCCACGCATCCTTTCCCCACTCGCTGCAAAATACAGCCGGAAGTGCGGAAACAGGCAGGGCGCGAAAACACGCGGAGTCTTTTTCCGGAAACTAGAGGGCGCACTTATACAGGAGCGGACTATTCTTTAATCGGTATATTCGAATTTTCTCAGACAAATGTCCCACGGGAACGCTGTCCATAACATCCACTCCTTTCTTGTGTGCTTCATGTCTGCGCATCGGCCTCCGCGCTTCAGACTGCCTTGCCGGACAATTGCCGGCAGAGCAGCCAGAATACACGTTTCAGCCCTCTGAACAGACATGTATTTTATTCCTTTATAACATTAATATTATAGTGCCTGCGCGTTCATCTTTCAAGATGTTCAGCCGATTCGAAAAGCCTTGTAAAATTGTACTTAAATCTAAACGCAGATATTCACATCGATTTTACATTTCCCACATGCCGCCGGTTCCATATGAATAAAATCTTTTCTGCCACGCTGACCGGAAGATGGAGATTCACGAAAAGGCGGCTGCAAATCCGTGATATGATTTTATATATAAAAATATTTTTCACTATCTTGAAATTTTTCTTTACTGTTTTTCTTTTGTACATGATATATTTTATACAAAATACAATTTGAGTACTTTTTGTTATAAGTGCCACACCCACGACTTTAGGCGTTTTCCGGCTGTCTACCGGTATACCAGGGTAATTTTTATACCATCTTTCCGGATTGTTGGGCCGATTATTTTTTCAATACTGTGTTTCAGCACTGAAAGATTTGTGCTCATGGGGCATTGACGAGCGGAGACAGCCAATGTATTATCATCAGATAAGGGTTGTCTATTTTTTATCAAATATCCGCTGTATAGCGCTGATTTTCAACATTTATTAGACTAGAGTTCAAATCGGATTTTGTACTTCAGATGCTCTTTTTTGTGATGTTCAACAATGTATACACGAATGAATTCATGATTCAGACAACGTATTCAGATAATTTCCATGTTTCCAAAAAAATTCTGCCAAAACAGTTGACTGAAACTTCAGCTAGTGTTATATTCCATGACAGAGAGAGGTTCTGAGAAACAAACAACACAGAACCAAAACTGTTATATTAATAAAAGGAGAATGGTTATGGGTAAGATTGCTGACAAGTACATTGAGATCGCTAAACAGAAGAATGCGCATGAGCCAGAGTTTCTGCAGACTGTAGAAGAGGTTCTGACTTCTATCGAGCCGGTTCTGGAAGCTCATCCAGAGTATGTTGAGTCCGGACTGATGGACAGACTGATTGAGCCTGAAAGAATGATTCAGTTCCGTGTTCCTTGGGTTGACGACAACGGCAAGGTTCAGGTAAACAGAGGATACAGAATTCAGTTCAACAGCGCACTCGGACCTTACAAGGGCGGACTGAGATTCCAGGCTAACGTATATCCAGGAATCCTGAAGTTCCTCGCATTCGAGCAGATCTTCAAGAACTCCCTGACAGGACTGCCGATCGGCGGCGGCAAGGGCGGTTCCGACTTCGATCCGGCTGGAAAGTCTGATGGAGAAGTAATGAGATTCTGCCAGTCCTTCATCAATGAGCTCTACAGACATATCGGACCGAACGTCGATGTACCTGCAGGAGACATGGGTGTAGGCGGAAGAGAAATCGGCTACATGATGGGTCAGTATAAGAGACTGACCGGTCAGTACGACGGAACATGGACAGGAAAAGGAACCACAAACGGCGGACTGAACGGAAGAACAGAAGCTACAGGATTCGGAATCGTATTCTTCGCAAGAGACGTCCTGAAGCACTACGGCGAGTCCCTGGAAGGAAAGACAGCAGTTGTATCCGGATTCGGAAACGTATCCTGGGGAACAATCACAAAGCTGACAGAGCTCGGAGCTAAGCCGATCACAATTTCCGGACCAGACGGATACATCCTCGATGAGGAAGGAATCACAACACCGGAGAAGATCTCCTATCTGCTCGAGCTGAGATCTTCCGGAAAGAACATCTGCGCTCCTTATGCAGAGAAGTTCCCGAACGCAAAGTTCATCGCCGGAAAGAGACCTTGGGAAGTTAAGGCTGATCTGTACATGCCATGCGCAATGCAGAACGACATCACCATTGACTGGGCTAAGGAAATGGTTAAGAACAATGCAAGATACCTCATCGAGGGAGCTAACATGCCGACCACAAATGAGGCTGTTAAATACCTGCAGGAGAACAACGTTATCGTTGCACCGTCCAAGGCATGCAACGCTGGCGGCGTAGCCTGCTCCTGCCTGGAGATGGCACAGAACGCAGAGCACCTGATCTGGAGCAAAGAGCGCGTTTACGAAGAGCTGGAGCACATCATGGACCACATCTTCGAGATCACAGAGGAAGCCTGCAGAAAGTACAACCTCGGCGACAACCTCGTAGCTGGTGCTAACATCGCCGGATTCGAGAGAGTTGCTGAAGCTATGATGATGCAGGGTGTCTGCTAATTCATAAAATCGGCCCCGAGGTGAAGCTAAAATGATTTAGCCTGTAACCTTTATATAGAGAGAGTCTGAACCGTATCCGCGGATCAGACTCTCTCTTAATGTAGTCGCCCTTGCGATTCGCGAGCGAAATCGGTTATTCATCCCGAAAGCCAGAATCCCGCCTGAAATTGAATAAAGCAAAACAAGCCATCCTCCCATTAAGCCCGCTCCGGTCTGGATAGAAGACAGAAAAGAAAAGCAGGGCAGCCGCTGAACGAAACCTCACGGCGATTCGATGCTGTGACAGAAAGTGAACAGCAAGAATGCCGGCATCTGTCGCACCGTTCTAACTCCACGTTTGCGACAGATGCCGGCATTCTCTGAGCACTTTCCACTCACAGCCGAATCAGAGTGGGTTCCGGAAGCGGCTGCCTGCTTACTTTTAAATGTCGTCTATTCCATCCAGGCCGGAGCAAGCTGCAATGGCGGATGACACCGAACACCTTTATTCTCTTTCGAGAAATTCAAACATCCTGTCCTTCAGCCCTTCCGCTACGAAATACCCTTCCTCATAGCCTTTTTTCAGCTTATCTTTATTCATCTCCGTGCGTCCGATGTCGAGATTGCCCATCGGAGCAATGACGAAGATGGTCCCGTCTTTCACGCCCTGCTCGATATATTCAAGGGTCCGGTTGTAGAAGGTGAAACGGTTTTCAATGGCCTTGACCAGGTTCGGATAACGGATGTATTTTGCGCGGATTATCGGCATGATCGTGTAATTCGGCTTTTTGCGGTAGCCGAGAGGCCGCGTGAGAACGACGACGTTCTTTTTATTTCCCTCTCTGACGGATTCCATGACCGGGATGGAATCACAGATGCCGCCGTCCAGGTAGACGTAGCCGTCGATCGGTACCATTCGGGAAAGCAGCGGAAGGCTGGCAGAGGCCTGAACGTATTTTATGTCATCGTGCAGGTCGTGAATCTGCGGATACTCCGCTTCTCCGGTGATGCAGTTCGTGATGGTCACTTTAAAATCAACGCCGCTCTTTTTAAAGGTCTCATTATCGATCGGATACAGCTCATCCGGAATTTCGTGGTATATGAAATTGACATTGAAAAAATCTCCTGTTTTTCTGAGACTTCTCCAGCCCCCGAATTCCGGATTTTTCAGATATTCAGTGGACGTGCCGTAGGCTCTTCCCGCCTGACGGCTGACGTAGCTGCAGGCGTTGCAGGCTCCGGCGGAAGTACCAAAAACGTGCGGAAAGTAAATTTCATGCTCGATAAAATAGTCGATGACCCCCGTACAAAAGATGCCGCGCATGCCGCCGCCTTCAAAAACTACCCCTGTATGTTCTAAATTCATGTTTCTAATCCCCTGCCCTTCTTCAATACTATATACTCTTTATTATACACCATCCGACGCGCAGCTATTCTCTCGCAGACTGCGATTCGTCCAGCGCGATGCAGCGTTCTGCAGAGAACAGATACAGATAGGCTTCAGAGACCGGCTTTTTCATGCCCTTCCGCAGTGCTTCCCGGTATAGCTGCAGCTGCATCCGGTATTTTTCCAGCAGCCTCCTGCGCTCCTCTTCAAACGGCTTCCGGAAATCCACCCAGTTGCTTTTATAATCCAGAAGAATAATCTTTCCCTTTTCTTCAAAGAAACAGTCGATGATTCCCTGAACCATAGTGCTTTCACCGTGCATCGGAACGGCCAGATTGAAGGTCTGCTCCTTCCAGAGGCGGTGGTCAGCGGACGCCGCAGCGCAGCGCTTTCCGATGTCCGTCCGGAAGAATGCGGAAATCTTCCTAAGATCCACAGCTTCCGCCTCTTCAGGAAGGAAAATCCCCTCCTTCACCATTTCCGTGACAGCATCCTGAATATAGCCCGGACCATTCTCCTCTGCTTTTGAGAAATCCAGATGTTCCATGATGCTGTGATAGACCGTACCGCGTTCTGCAAAAGTCAGCCGCTTCTTTTCCTGCATAAACAGCGGGACTCTCCGGGTAACATGTACCGCTTTCTGCGCTTTTTCCAAGCCGGAATCTGTCTCGGTCTCCAGGCCGCCGGAAACAGCAGCAGTACCGGAGCCGGCATCCGGTATCCCGGCTCCGGCATTCTTAATACCCAGTACACCGGCAAAACCCGCCTGCTTTTCCGCCAGGGGCTCTTCCTGCCCGAACACCGGAAGCTCCTCTTCATCCGGCGGCAGAAAACTTCCCGGATCCCGGCGCCTGCCATCATTTCTCCTTCCCTGCTCCTGTTCATTCTGCTCATTCAGCGAAGTCGCCGTGTACTTAGACCGCACACTCTGCGCTTCCGGATACGGGTAGGCATAGTCCAGCCGGCTTACGATCTCAGCCCGGTCCGCTTTTGCCGAAGAAGACGCAAACTCCGGAAATTCAGCAGATTCCTCGTCCTCATCAGAATCTGTGCCCTGAAGCTCCTCCATCGTAACCAGCTCCGGCCGCGGAAGTTCCTCCATCATATCGAAAAAGGACCGCTCAGACCGGATCCCCGCTTCCTTCTTCTCCATAAATTTCTCCGCATCCTTGACCGTTCCCAGCAGGAACAGTTTCTCGCGAGCCCGCGTCATGGCAACGTAGAGAATGCGGATGTTCTCCTCATACTCCTCCTTCCGGAACTGGCGCACGATCAGCGTTCTTGTCAGCGTCGTCTTCCTGATGCGGTTCTCCGGATCCTCCAGACTCATGCCCAGGCCCACATCTTTATGGAAGAGAATCGGATCCTTTCCGCTGGTATAGGTCAGCGCATTCCCCATGCCGGCGATGATCACCATCGGAAATTCCAGGCCTTTCGACTTGTGAATCGTCATCATCCGCACCACATCGTCATTTTCCGACAAGAGCTTTGCCTGGCTGGTCTTTACAGTGTGCTGGCGCACGGCATCGATATAGCGCATGAAGGAATACAGAGAACTCTGTGCATCCTCACTGTACTGCTGCGCCCGGGCCAGCAGAATCCACAGATTGGCCTGCCGCATCTCCCCGTCCGGCATCGCACCCGCCATCATGTAATATCTGCTGTCCAGCATGAGTTTCCAGAGGAAGTCAGACAGCGGCATCGCCAGGGACAAAAGTTTCCAGGAACGGATTTTCGCAAGGACATTCCGGCATTTTTTCTGCAGCTGCTCCGGCACTCTGACCGGAAGCGAACCCTCTGCCGCTGCCATCATCACTTCCGTGAAACTTCCGTCGGAAGACAGGCTCCGGATTTCCGCCAGCTCATCCGTTGAGAAACGGAAAATTTCCGACCGCAGAACACTGATCATCGGCACATCCTGATAAGTATTATCGATCACCGCCAGCAGGTTCATGAACACGTGAATCTCCGTCCGATCAAAAAAGCCGTCGTTGCTGTCCATATACAGCGGAATATGTTCTTTCTGCATGACCTCCGTATAGGCTCTGCTGCTGCTCAGCACCGACCGCTGCAGAATCACAATATCCTTATACTGCAGCGTTTTTACCTGCCCGGACTTGGAATCAAAATACCTGCTTCCAACATTTTCCTTGATCAGACGCGCGGCTTCCATGGCTTCCAGATCAGCTTTTTTCAGAGAAGCGATCTCCGGATCTGTATCTTCCTTCTCCCCCTGGTCGATGATCCTCGTTTCCGGAGGAAAGGAATATGCTCCATCATAGGGAATTCCCGGGTAGAGCTTCGCGTCATCGTCGTAGCCTTCCATGATCGGCTGAAATACGCTGTTTATCGCGCTTAATATCACCGGTTTGCTGCGGAAGTTGCGGTTCAGGTCGATTTTCATGGCTTTCCCGTCAGGCTTTTCCATTTCCTCCTTGAACGTTTGGTATTTGTCCCTGAAAATCCGCGGCTCCGCAAGGCGGAACTGGTAAATGCACTGCTTCTGGTCGCCCACCATGAACAGGTTATCCGGGCGGGCAATGCGGGAAATGATGGCCTCCTGCACCAGGCTCGTGTCCTGATATTCATCGATGAAAATCGACTGGAACTTCTCTCGGTAATAGCCGGCCGCCTTCTCATCCTGAAGAATCTGCAGGCAGTAATGCTCGATATCGTTGAAATCGATGAGGCGGTTCTGCTGCTTCTTCTCATGATAGCGGGCATGAAAATCTTTCAGCAGGTTCATCAGCGTCTGCGCAGCGCCGCGAGTCATGCGGATCTCTTCCAGAGTATCCTGAAGCGGTTCGCTGAAATACTCTGTCTGCAGCTTCTCTATCCTCTTCTTCGCTTCATCCCGAAGTGAGGTCACGACGTCCTTAACCTCTGCATAGGCTTCCTTTTCGTCCTTCGATGCAGCAAGACGCGGCCAGTTCACAGCCTGCACGTAGGAACCCGCCTGGTCGATACTGCCGCTCTGGAGATGCTTCTCCGCCTCCTGGATCTCCATGACGACTGTACGGAGCTTGTCCGAAACGCCCGCACAGCCTGCATCATTCAGGATAGAAACCGCTTTCTGAAGTTCTTCTCTGGCCTGCTGAAGCTCCCCGCCGGCTGCCTCTCTCAGGACATGCGCCAGATGGCAGTCCTCCGGGTCCCCCTGCGGGTCCATGGCGTCGATCTGCGCCTGCAGCGTCTTCTCCGGCTCCGGCAGCGCCTGAAGGGTATGGTAAAGTTTCATCAGAAGCGTGCGGACCCGGTCGTCGTTCTTCTCGCCGCTGTACCAGTCCATAAAGGTCTGAAAATCCGGGTCCTCTGCCTCATAGCGGTCGTCCAGCAGCTCATCCATCGCCTCCTCGCAGAGCACCGTGCTTCTGGCCTCATCCGCAATGGAAAACGATGCCTCCAGATCCGTCAGATAGAAAAAGCGGTGGATCACATCCAGCGCAAACGAGTGGAATGTGCTGATTTCCGCCTGCGGGAGGAGCTCCAGCTGCTGTCTCATCGCCGGATTCTCCTTTGCCTTCTTCCTCAGCGCCGTGCGGATTTTCTCCCGCATCTCCGACGCCGCCGCATTGGTAAAGGTCACCACCAGAAGCTGCCGCACATCCAGCCCTTCCTCCGTAACCAGCCTGCAGACACGCTCCACCATGACCGCCGTCTTTCCCGATCCCGCCGCCGCAGAAACCAGCAGACTCCTGCCGTCCGTATCAATTGCCCTTTGCTGCTGCTCAGTCCAAGCCATATCCATCCTCTTTTCCCGTTTCTGACTTTGTCTCATGCTGATAGTATACCAAACTTTTATGGATTCTGCCTGAATTGTGGTATCATGATTACAGGACAAAGGCTGAACGGGCAAGGAGCCTCCTGCTTCCTGAAATCTGCCTGAACAGCCGCAGAAAAGACCCTCATCAAGTGAATAAGGAGAACTAAGATATGACAAAACCGAATATGATTCTCATTATGGATGGATACGGACTGAATCCCCGCACCCTTGGAAACGCCATCGCACAGGCATATAAACCGAGTCTGGACCGGATCATGTCTGTCTACCCGCACACCCAGCTCGCCGCATCCGGTGAGCCGGTCGGACTTCCGGACGGGCAGATGGGAAATTCTGAAGTCGGCCACCTGAACATCGGCGGCGGCCGCATCGTCTATCAGGATCTGAGCCTGATCACAAAAGCGGTAAAGGACGGTTCTTTCTTTAAGAATCCTGCTCTTCTCGATGCAATGGAACACGTGAAGAAAAACAATTCTACGCTGCACATTTCCGGACTTCTGTCGGACGGCGGCGTGCACAGCCACATCGACCACCTCTTCGCGCTTCTCGATATGGCAAAAAAAGAAGGTGTCCAGAAAATCGCCGTACACTGCTATCTGGATGGCCGCGACGTTCCGCCGCGCTGCGCGCTGACCTATCTGAAGCAACTCTCTGACAAGCTGGACGACCTTAAAATCGGCAGAATTGCAACGATTTCCGGACGCTACTACGCAATGGACAGAGATACCCGCTGGGAAAGAGAGCAGCTGGCCTATGATGCCATGACCCTCGGAAAGGGCCGCACGGCATCCTCTTATGAAGAGGCCATTCAGAAGGCTTATGACAATGAAGAAAATGATGAGTTCGTCGTTCCGACAGTCATTCCGGATGCTGATGGAAAAGCTTCTGTCGTTTCTGACGGCGACAGCATGATCATGTATAACTTCCGCCCGGACAGAGCCCGCCAGATTACCCGCTGCTTCGTCGACCCTGATTTTGACGGATTCAAGAGAGAAAAGACCGTCTCTGATCTCTGCTACGTCTGCATGACCCAGTATGATGCCAGCATGCCGAACGTTGAACTGGCCTTCCCGCCGGAGCACTATAAAAACACGCTGGGAGAATATATTTCTTCCCTCGGCCTCAAGCAGCTTCGCATCGCAGAAACCGAGAAGTATGCCCACGTCACCTTCTTCTTCAACGGCGGCGTGGAAGAGCCGAATCAGGGAGAAGACCGTATTCTGATCCCGTCCCCAAAAGTCGCAACCTACGACCTGCAGCCGGAAATGAGCGCTCCGGAGATCACCGAACGCGTATTAAGAGAAATCGACCGCGATCTTTACGATGTCATCATCCTGAACTTCGCCAATGCCGACATGGTCGGCCACACCGGCGACATGGGCGCTGCTGTAAAAGCCATCGAAACACTGGATAAGTGCGTTCCGCAGATCGAGAAAGCCGTCCTGGCAAAAGACGGCCAGATTCTGCTGACTGCCGACCACGGAAACGCTGACGTCATGCAGGACGAGAACGGTTACACCGTCACCTCCCATTCCCTGAACCCGGTTCCGCTGGTCCACATTGCCAACCACCCGAAGCGCCTGAAAGACGGCGGAAAACTGGCCGATATCGCGCCGACCCTGCTGAAACTCATGGGCCTGCCGATTCCGGAAGAGATGACGGGAAATGTGCTGGTTGAGGAGTAAGTTGAAGAAATAGCTGCTGTAACCGATAAAAGAGCCACCATCCCTGTGAACTGCTCCCCGTCAAGAAGACAGTGAAAAAATATAATATTTTTGACCAGTG
>CAJMLL010000027.1 GCA_905214225.1 uncultured bacterium
ACTGGTCAAAAATATTATGTTTTTTCACTGTCCTCTTGACGGGGAGCAGTTCACTCAGCGGGATTGTTTCTGTTTTCAGGCGATCCTCCGACCCAATAAATTTCCTGTCGGAGAATGCGCCAATTTCCCGTATAGCGGGAAACTCTTGGCTTTCTTCTTGCTCATCCATTTTGACATAATGGAAAATATCGTCTAAAATTATGTTGCTGTGAACAAAAAAATAGAAAGTGAATTGTTTGAAAATGTGAAATTACGAAATACTGTATACACAATTTCATGCCCTGAATCACAGTATACATAAATACGCGGATGAGCGGGAAGTGCTAGCTGCAGTGGATGTTCCTGTGCAGTCAGAATATATACTGCAGAATCGAGGCGTTTTCTGGTCCGAACAGATGAAATTGTTACACAGAGGGCGGCTGCCCCTGAGTCATAGAAATCAGAATTAAAAGGAACGACAGAAATAATAAAGAACGGAGGAGTCAATGATTAAGAAAATTACGATTGCTGGCGCGGGAACGATGGGAAGTTCCATGGCGCAGATTTTCGGTGAGTACGGCTATGAGGTCATTCTGTGGAATCACCGCGAACCGAAGCTGAAGGCGGCGGAGGAGAATATGCCTGCATCTGCGGCAAAAAATATCCGCTTTACCACGGATATGGATGCCTTCAAGGGAAGGGACCTGATCGTGGAATGCGTTGCAGAGAATAAAGAGGTAAAAGACGATTTTTACCATAGCATCAGTGAAATTGTGGACGATGAGACGATCGTGGCGACCAACACATCAGGAATTTCCATCAATGCACTGGCACCGGCCGTAAAAAAGCCTGAGCGCTTCCTTGGCATGCACTGGTTCAACCCGCCGACACTGATTCCGCTGATTGAGATTATCAAGAATGATCAGACGACGGATCAGGTGGCACAGGAAATCTACGATTTATCCCTTGCCATTGATAAGAAGCCGGCGCTCCTTGAGAAAGATGTTCTCGGTTTTGCGGCCAACCGTCTGCAGATGGCGGTTCTCCGGGAGGCATGCTATCTGGTTGAGCATGGCGTCATCAGCGCAGAGGGCATTGATGCAGTCATGAAATACGGCATCGGCTTCCGCTGGGCCTGCCTGGGACCGCTGGAAACAGTCGACCTCGGCGGCATCGACATTTTCACGCACATCGCCGACTACCTCTGCCCGGACCTGGACAATGATGAGGAAATTCCGCCCCTCCTGAAGCAGCATTACGATGCGGGCGAGTACGGCGCCAAGACCGGCCGCGGCTTCTACGACTACAGCAATGGCAGGGCACGCGAGGTGATTGAGAAGCGCGACGAGAACCTGAAAGCTATTCACGATGCGCTGTTTAAGAAGTAAATTTTATTGGGACAAAATATAAACGACAAGAGGGTAAAGAAGATGAGAAAGTATGTAATTATCGGTGCCGGCGGAACGGGCGGCGCACTCGGCGCTTATCTGGCCCGCGCCGGTAAAGATGTGACTTTTATCGCAAGAGGGGAACATTTAAAAGCAATGAAAGAAAATGGACTCCGTGTAATCCGCATGCGGGACGAGTTCACGATTAATCCGGTGAAAGCCTGTGAAATGCAGGACTACAGCGATAGGCCGGATGTAATTCTGGTCTGCGTCAAGGGCTATTCGGTGGACAGCGTCATCCCGTTTATCAAACGGGTGGCCGGACCGGAAACCGTTGTAATTCCAATTCTGAACGTGTATGGAACAGGCGGAAAGATGCAGGAGCAGCTGCCGGGCATTCTGGTGACGGACGGCTGCATGTACATCGCGTCTCAGAAAAAAGAGCCGGGCGTCATCTTGATGAGCAGTGACATCCTGCGCGTGGTTTTTGGCGTACGAAAAAAGGAAGACTGCCGTCCGGTCCTGAAGGAAATCGAGCGCGACTTCCTCGACAGTGACATCCGGGGCATTCTCAGCGACAATATCAGAAGAGACGCCCTGCAGAAATTCGCCTACGTTTCCCCGCAGGGCGCCTGCGGCCTGTATTACGACATCCCGGCCGGCCCGATGCAGAAAGAGGGAAAATACCGCGACACCTTTGCCGGCCTGGTGCACGAAATCGATCTTCTGGCGCAGGCCCAGGGGCTGCATTTCCCGGTCGACATCGTGGAAAGCAACCTGAATATCCTGGATCACGTCGCTCCGGATATGACTACCTCCATGCAGAAAGACATCGCCGCCGGAAAAAATTCCGAGATCGACGGCCTGATTGGTGAGGTGATCCGCATGGCGGATCAGTACCAGCTGGAGCTTCCTATCTACAGGAAGATTGCGGCGGAACTGAAATCCAGAGGATTGATGTAATTTAATCGCAGATAAAAGAAAAGGGCCGCTGCAGCAGGTTATGAAAACTAGCCTCAGGCAGCAGTTTCTTCCTGGTGGACAGAGCAAGGAGAGATCAAGAAGCCGCAGGCTTGAGTCATACAAGCTGACTCAGGTCTGCGGCTTCTGTACCTGTCCGGTTTTGTGTTGGCTTTTGATCAGCAGCCTGTACTGACTGGCTGAAGGCTTTATTCTGTCTGCGTTTATTCGATAAGAGACACTTAACGAAATCTGACTGCCGGCATCGGGCTTCCATTGCTGCGGATACCGACGTTTCCATCTGGCTGGCAGGCTAGTCCTCCATTTCCGCAATCACGCGGCAGCGGATGCAGCCCGGAATCTTCGGGATGTATTCGAACGGCGTTTTGGTGGAGACGAGAACATAGCCGTAATCGCCCTTTGCGCCGCCGGCGACGGCATCAATTTCGATATTGTTCAGAGCGCGGATGACGGTGTCGACCGGGGCTTTTATGCCCTTGGTCATGACGGCGATGCGCATGTCTCCGTTCATCGGGCCCAGATCGGCATCCGGGAAGTTGACGGCATGAACAGCATTTCCGTTTTCAATGAAGTCCATGAGCTCATCGGCAGCCATCAGAGCGCAGTTATCTTCGGCTTCCTTTGTGGAAGCACCCAGGTGCGGTGTGGTAATGACGCCCTCGTGTCCCAGCGTCTTTTCCGTTGCAAAGTCCGTGACGTAGCGGGAAATCCGGCCTTCGTTCAGGGCCTTGACGACAGCGTCTTCATCGCAGACAAAGGCGCGGGAATAGTTCATCAGAACGGCACCCGGCTTCATGGCAGCGATTTCTTCCTCACCGACAAGATTTCTGGTTTTGTCGTTTCCCGGAACGTGGATGGTGATGAAATCAGCCTTGCGCATGACGGTTTTGATGTCCGGCGCCAGTTTGATGGTCGGATCCAGGTGCAGGGCTGTGCGCGGCGACAGATAGGCATCGTAGCCGATAACGTGCATGCCGAGAGCGGTAACCGCGTTGGAAATGCGGGAACCAACGGCTCCAAGGCCGATGACGCCCAGCGTTTTTCCGGCAATTTCACCACCCTTGAATTTACTCTTGCCCTTTTCAACCTTTGCCGCCATATCCGGATCATCCTTCAGATCAGCGGTCCAGCGGATTGCGGACGGGATTTTGCGGGAAGCCATCAGAAGGCCAGCCAGGACGAGCTCCTTGACGGAGTTGGAATTTCCGCCCGGCGTGTTGAATACGCAGATTCCCTCATCGGCGCAGCGCTCCAGCGGAATGTTGTTTACACCAGTGCCTGCTCTGGCAATCGCCAGGAGATTCTCACCGAATTTTTCATCATGAATGTGCTGACTTCGAAGGATCAGTCCGGATGCGTCGGACAGGCTGTCAGTAAACTCATACTTGTCCGTGAAATGCTTCAGTCCTGCTGGAGCAATTTTGTTCATCTTTGCGATCTTATACATGGTGCTGTTCCTCCAATCAGCAGCGGACAAAACATACCCGGCAAGTGATTACTCCGTCTGTGCCGCGGCACAGCTTTCCGCCTTCTCCGGGGTCTGTCCGTATAGTCAAAAAAATAAAATATACATTAACGATTTATCATTTCTATGGGTTTATGAATTTCTTTTTTGTTTAGATTTTTAAACATGCAAAAGAAAACACCTCTCCCACTGCCTGATGCTATATTTATTACCGCCACACAATAAGTTAAACATAATTTGTGCAATAAAAATAAAATAATTTATATATTTGTTTACAGCACGTAATAATGATGTTATAATCATGTGCGTTAAAACAAAAACAAGCGGACAGGAAATTGTCCGCAGAGGTGGGTACAGCAAATCCCGCCATTCCAGCTTTTTTAATGGTCAGGAGGAGACAGATGACTGCTTACAATCGAGTTTACAATTTCTCTGCGGGTCCGTCGATGCTTCCTCTGGAGGTTCTCCAGCAGGCAGCACTGGACATGTTCAATTATCATGGAACAGGCGAATCAGTGATGGAGATGAGTCATCGATCTCCGGAGTTTGATGCAATTATCAAGGAAGCCGAGAAAGATCTGCGTGATCTTCTGCACATTCCGGATAATTACCATGTCCTGTTTCTGCAGGGCGGCGGCACGCTTCAGTTTTCCATGGTCCCTTTGAATTTCCTCAGAAAGTCAAAGAAAGCCGACTATATTATCACCGGAAACTGGGCAAACAAGGCATACAAGGAGGCCTGCAAATTCGGCGATATCCGGATTGCGGGAACCTCAGAGCCGGATAATTTCACCTATATCCCGAAACTGAAGAAAGAGGACTTCCGCGAGGATGCGGATTATGTCTATGTATGCTATAATAATACTATCTATGGATCGCACTATTCGTACGTTCCGGACACGGGAGACATTCCGCTGATTGCGGATATGTCCAGCTGCTTCCTGAGTGAAGAGGTCGACGTGAGCAAGTTCGCCATGATTTACGCAGGCGCCCAGAAGAATGTAGCGCCGGCAGGCGTTACTATCTGCATTATCCGTGATGACATGCTCGGATATGCGGCAGATGACTGCCCGGTCTACCTGAACTATGAGACCCACGCAAAGAAAGATTCTCTGTATAACACCCCGCCGTGCTATAACGTGTATATCGCGGGACTGGTGTTCAAGCATCTGAAGAAGCTGGGCGGTCTTTCTGCCATGCATGAAATCAATGTCCGGAAAGCAGATAAATTGTACGCGTATCTGGACTCAACCGACTTCTACAAGGCTCCGGTCGCTCCGGAGGACCGTTCACTGATGAACGTGGTATTTGTAACCGGCAGCAAGGAACTGGACGCGGAGTTCGTTGCGGGCGCTAAAGAGCAGGGCATGATCAATCTGAAGGGCCACCGCAGCATCGGAGGCATCCGTGCAAGCATTTACAACGCGATGCCGGAAGAAGGCGTGGACAAGCTGATTGCCTACATGAAGAAGTTTGAGAAAGAGCACGCGCAGAAATAAATCATTCTGCAGAAGTGACGCACGATCAGGGCTGGATCTGTTCCAGCCCTTCATTTTTTTGTATTTACAAAAAGTACACGAGCAAGGAAATTCAGGGAAACTCGATGAAGCAGAAGATCAGGGACAAAAGAAAAATCGCAGGGAAGACAGCCGTACTGCTGTTGGTTATCGTGCTTGCCGTTCAGCTTTTCTCCGCCGGCGGGGTAGTTTTTGCCGCAGGAAAAATGGAACAGGCAGACAGCCGGAAACAGGCTTCTTCTGCGCAGTATTCAGGACGTACTGCAGATGTGAAAGGGGCTGATTCGGATATGTTCAATCTCAGGCTCAGAAAAACTGCCGCGGCATCAGACCCGCTTAATCTGACGGCGGACAGCGCCATGGTCTACTGCGAAAACACCGGACAGACCATCTACGCGAAAAATGTCGATGAGAAGGAATATCCATACAGCATCACAAAACTGATGACGGCTCTGCTGGTGGTTCAGAAGTGCCCGCTGGATAAGAAAGTTACGGTGTCCAAAGCCGCGGCCTCTCAGGGAGACAGCACGATTCACCTGAAGAAGGGAGAAGTCGTGACGGTCGAGGAGCTTCTCTACGGCGCTCTGCTGAACTCCGGAAATGATGCGGCCTATGCCCTTGGCGAGGCGGCCTGCGGGACCGGAAACATGAAGGATTTTCTGGACCTGATGAACCAGACAGCGGAAAATATCGGCTGCAGCCACACACATTTCTCTAACCCGAATGGAATTTCCAGCAAAAAGAATTACACAACGGCTTCTGATTTTATGAAAATCGCCAGAGTCGCACTGGCCAATGACACCGTGCGGAAAATCGCCGGGACAAAGCGCTATCATATGACGGCAACCAATAAAAGCAAGGGCAGAACCTTTATCAACCACTGCAGCCTTGTAAGAAGGTCATCTAGCGGAATTGTCGCAGGAAAAACCGGGAACTGGAAGGGAAAGGGCTGCAGCATTGCCGCTGTTTATAACAAGAACGGCCTGGAACTCTGTATCGTCGTTCTTAATGATTCAGAACTGACCCGGACTTCCGATGTGAATAAACTGATCGACTATGCAAAGAAAAAGGTCAAGGGAATCTGCGCGGTTAAAGCGGGAAAAAATGTCGGAAAAGTCCATGTCAACGGCGGCGCGAAGACGAGTCTGAAAGTATATACAGCGGAAAACGGGTATGCCTATCTTCCGAAGGAAGGGTCAAAAAAGCTGATCAAGGGAAAGGCGGAAATTGACCAGAGCCTGAAGGCGCCGGTGAGGGCCGGGCAGGAGGTCGGCTCCTATAAAATTTATGTCAACGGGGAACTGGTTAACAGCATTCCGCTGGTGGTATCAGAGGGAACAGGAACGGGATGGTTCCCGTCAAAATTCGGAATTTCCAATTTTGCAACCGTTGTCATCACCGTGATTCTGATTATTTTATTTATCTGCGGAATCGGAATTGCTGTCGCGCGGGCAAAGGCCAGAAAGCGCAGAAAACGCGAGCGGCAGCGCCGGATTGAGCGGGCGGCGAGAAGGAAGCTGCTGGAAGAAAAAGAGAAGGACGAGCGCGGCTGGTGGTTTTAAGGCATTGCGTCCCTGGCGTCTGCTTTTTGTCCAAAGCTGAGGAGGATTATGTTTGACATTGAAGAAAATCTGAAGAAACTGCCGGACTGCCCGGGGGTCTATCTGCATAAGGATAAACTGGGCAGGGTCATTTACGTGGGAAAGGCGATCTCGCTGAAAAACCGTGTGCGGCAGTATTTTCAGTCGTCCTATCAGAACAGCAGCCCCAAGGTCAAAGCACTGGTCCAGCACATCAGCGAATTCGAGTACATTACCTGCGGCAGTGAAATGGAAGCGCTGATTCTGGAGTGCAACCTGATAAAGAAGTACATGCCGAAATATAACGTGCTGCTCCGCGATGACAAAACTTACCCTTATATAGAGGTAACGGTTACGGAACCCTATCCGCGTGTTCTGAAGACCAGGCGGCTGCTGAAGGACGGAAACCGCTATTTCGGACCCTTCAGTGACGCGGGGGCGGTCAATCAGATCGTGGAGCTTCTGCAGAGGATGTACGCGCTGAAACGCTGCAGCGCCACCGAGTTTCCGGACAGTCACAGGCCCTGCCTGAACTACCACATTCAGGCCTGCAGGGGCGTCTGCACGGGGCAGGTGGACCGAAAAGCGTATATGGAGTCCATTCAGCAGATTATCGACTTTCTGTCGGGCAAAGACAAGCCGCTGGTGCAGGAGCTGGACCGCCGGATGCGCGAGGCATCAGAAGACATGCGCTATGAAGAAGCCGCCAAGTGGAGAGACGATCTGCTGGCGGTGAAGGCGCTGAAAGAAACCCAGCGCGTCACCATGATTAATGATCAGGACTTCGATATCGTTTATGCGCTGAAAGACGCGGACCACGCCTTCGTCGTGCTCTTTCCGGTGCGCTCCGGAAAACTCAGCGGGCGCGAGACTTTCCAGATTCAGGCCGATGAGAGCGATTCACGGAAAAACATGGTTTCCGCCTTCATCAAGCAGTATTACAGCCAGTGGGCCACCGTGCCGCCGGAAATCCTGGTGGAAGAAGAGCCGGATGAGAAAGAACTGCTGGAAGAATTCCTGAGCCGCGACCGGAAGAAGGTTCACATTCTGGTGCCAAAAAGAGGAAGCAAGAGGGCACTGATGGATCTGACGCGCCGCGACATCAATGAAATGACAAAAACCATCGAAGACCGCGCTTCCAGCCGCCAGGAGCGGGAACGCCTGGTTTACGATGAGATGCAGAAAGTCATGCAGACGGGAGGATTTACCCGTGAAGAGGGACGCAGTGGAAAGCCATACCGTGTCGAATCTTACGATATCTCCAACACAAACGGCGTAGATTCCGTCGGCGCCATGGTCGTGTTCGAAGGCCTTGAATCAGTGAAAAAAGACTACCGCCGCTTTAAAATCCGCACCATCGAAGGCGCCGACGACTACGGCAGCCTGCAGGAAGTCCTCTACCGCCGCTTCCGCCGTGCCCAGAAAGGCAGCCGCGGCTTCCAGACTCTGCCGGACATCATCCTCATGGACGGCGGCCGCGGCCAGGTCACCGCGGCACTGAAAGTCATCCGCGCACTCGGCCTCACCGTACCCGTCGCCGGAATGGCAAAAGACGACCGCCACAGGACCCGCGCCCTCGTATTTGAAGACGGCCGCGAAATCGACCTGGCCCATCACAGCGTCCTCTTCCGCTACTGCGGCACCATCCAGGAAGAAGTCCACCGCTTCGCCATCGACTACCACCACAGCCTGCACAGCCGCAACTCCTTCCACTCCGAGCTCGACGATATCCCCGGCATCGGCCCGAAACGCCGCAACGACCTCCTCTACTACTTCAAGTCCGTCGACGCCATCCGCAAAGCCAGCGAAGACGAACTCATGCAGGTCCCGTCCGTCTCCCGCCAGGCCGCCGAAAACATCATCAGCTACTTCGCCAGCCATCCCGCCGGCAAGAAAGAATTCGGCAGCGGGACCGTGACGTTCCTGGAAGAAGATTAAAAGGGAGGTTTCCGAGTGAAAAAAGAAAATCCGAAACCTGAGGATTGTTTTTATAGGATAGTTTCGCCAGGTTTGGGAATCGGATGTCGGAACCGCTGATTATATTGAAGTGGTTGGTTTCCGAAGTTTCGAAATGGAGTTCGGAAACCTCCTTTGTAATTGAAATAATTGGAAAGGGAGGGCTTCCGGAATAACAGCATGCAAATCCGGAAGCCTTTATTATATGAGAGATGAGGAGAAGGAGGATTCCCGCCGGTCTGGTAATGAAAGGCGGGAATCAGGTGATTGTTCAGAAGGAGGGTTTCCGAGTATTAAATTGGGAATCGGAAACCATAGGATTGTATTAAAAGGAGGATTCCCGCCAGGGGTGACGTGCAGCGAGAATCTGATGTTATCTGCGGTTGAGGGAAAATATAAACACCGCAGCTGTGAGAAGATGAAGAAAGCATGAGTAAACCGGTATACTGTATACGTACGTGTATGTTACAATTGCCTTTTTCGGATAAGCAGGAAAAAGATAACTATCCGAAAGAGAAGAATAAAGATCGGATAGGCGCGGATGCCATTGAAATGGATAATCGAAAAGGATTAAGTTGATGGTAAATAGTAGATCTGCATATTTATTCTTATATACAAATATTTATCGGATGCTGACCTCGGGAAATAACATAATAATCACGATTTCCCGAGGATATTTTTCAGGTACTCGGGAAATTGATGTTAAAGAAGTGAATTCCCGAGGCCGGTCCGGTGAAAGAGTTCGGGAATAGAGGCAAAATAGATCAGATTTCCGAACTTTGTGTTCTGCTGTTCGGGAATCCGGTGATAAAAGGGGCAATTGCCGAAGAACACAGGAAATAGTGTGTATAAATTAATACATTTTAGCGAAGTGCTTGCTGCCGATTATATTCATCGTATTCATCTTTCGCTGAAATGCTGTTTCAGCTCGGGAATCTCATGATTATATGCGATTTCCCGAGGATCGATTTATTAAGCTCGGGAAATCAGCTGTTTTGGGTGAAATTCCCGAGCTTCGGCAGTTGAAAGACCGGCAGGAAAAGATGTACTTGCGTATACTGCACATTGTATACCTAAACTATCCCCCGTTACTTGTATAATCATATTTCCGACGCGCCAGGCATCAGGATCGTCGGAAATAACCACACAGAGAAGCATGCAGGCTGAGCAGAGTGAGGGATACTGCACACTGTATACCCTGGGCTTTTTCCCCCTGCCAAGTCCGCCCGTTACCTATACCAAATAATTTCCGACGCGCCAGGCATTAGAATCGTCGGAAATCACCGCACAGAGGCGGATTCTCCGACAGGAATTTTATAGAGTCGGAGAATCGCGAGAAAGGAAGAAATTTCCGACGCGCAGGCATCAGAATCGTCGGAAATCACCGCCAGAAAGCAGATTCTCCGACAGAGATTTTAAAGGGTCGGAGAATCGCGAGAAAGGAAGAAATTCCCGACGCGCCAGGCATCAGAACCGTCGGAAATAACCACCTGATTATTTATTTTTGACGGATCACCGGAACGAATTTACTCTGGTTGATCAGGGGGTGCTGAAGGCGGATGGCGCCTTCGATCGGGCATTCCATGACGCAGGCGCCGCAGTACATGCATTCACCCGGGTACATGACGATTGGATGCCGGCCTTTTTCCTGGGAAGGGACGAGGAGGTCGCACTGGCAGGCTCTGGCGCAGCTGTTGCAGCCGATGCAGAGGCTGTCGTCAAAGTGCAGGGGTCGGGCGCTGCAGGGAACGGTGCTGGCGGTCAGTTCTTTTCCCTCAATATTCTTGAGGGTTTCTGATTTATCTGTTGTTTTGTTCTGTTTGATTGTGTTATTCATAGTATTTCACCGCCTCCCGGATGTAGTCCTGGTTGCAGCTTTCGTAGGACTGTTCGATGTCGCCGTAGTAGTCCAAGGGAATTTCACCGCGGACCGCTTTGCCGTCTTCTTTGTGTATGGTGATGAAGGCGCGGTCTTTCTGCGGGTCTTCTTCTGGGAAGTCGCTTCGCTTGAAATGAAGTGGCTCGGAGCTGGAATGGCGCATTCTGCAGGCTTCCAGGATCATTTCTGATACGTCGAGGATATCGAGAACTTCATGGATACGCATAAGGTCATGCGGATTTTCTGCGTGAAGCTGCGGGACGGCATCTTCGCGGTAGTTGTGGAGGAGATCCAGTCCCTGAAGGAGAAGGTCTTCACACTTGATTTCTCCGCAGTAGTTCTGCATACATTTGGAAATAGCGAAGTTCAGTTCTTTCCAGCTCATATCGCCGTCACTCGTCATCGGGGACAGGAGGCGGCGCTGTTCATCGGCGCACTGTTTCTGAAGGTCGGTGTCCCGCTGGAATTCCTGTTCGTCGAGAAGGGAAGCGGCGGTTGTGCCGGCTTGTTCCGCAGCATAGTCGGCTGCTTTTCTGCCTGCGTAGTATCCGGTTGCGGACGCGGCGCCGCCGCAGTCCATGGCGAAGAGCTGGTCGCCGCCGGCAAATACACCATTTACGCTGGTCATCAGGTCCCAGTCGGTGATGATTCCGCCTGGCGCGCCGAAGAGCTGGCGTTCCTGGCCGAGGAAGTCGCCGGACTTCCAGCCGTTTCCATAGCTCTGGAGCATGTCTTTTTCCGGATCAAAGCCCTTTTCTGTGTAATACTGAAGAACCGGAACTTTGGTCCGTCCTTCTTCTCCGACCATCATGCCCCAGATGACGCGACGCTCGTCTTCCGGCATTCTGCTGAGATCGGCATAGAATGGCAGTTTGTAGCCGCGTTTCATCAGCTCATCGAATGGCATGGTTTCAGGCCCTCTGTATTCATATTTTGGATTGTCGATGACGCCGCCTTTGAGGAAAAATTTCTGTCCCGGGGCAGGGCGGAAACGGTCGTCGACGTTTTCCAGGACCTTACCGTCTCGGTCGAGGTATGGAATTTCCATGCCTCTGGCATCTACCATGGTCGCGCCGTACCAGGTATTATGGTTGTTTCCGGTGCTGTAAGGCGGAAAACTTCTTCCGGCGGCGGAAAACTCACCGCGGACGGATTTTTCCATCATGGTGAAGGTCACGCCGGAGCGGAATCCCATGGCGTGGCCGCTGCCGATGCTGTTCATCGGGCGGAATTCACACAGTCCAGGAAGGTCGGAGCTGAAGAGCCAGACTCTTGCCGGGCGGGACATGGCCAGAACCGTGGATTTCGAAGAAACTGTGATGAAGCGTCCGGTGTGGACATTCATTCCGCAGGCGCCGACGCCGATTTTCTTCTTGCCTTTTGATTTTGTCAGAAGGGCAGTGGCTTCTGTGCGGTCCAGAATCTTCACGCCCAGCCGCAGGCATTCTTTATAGAGGGCAGGCTTGAATCCGCTTCCCCAGATCCTGAGTGTGTAGCGGTTAGTGTAGTCGTAGGCGTACATCAGTTTCGTTTGGTCGTCACGGAATGCGGCACCCTTGAATTCATCCTCCGTGTCGCGGATTTTTCCGCCGAACTGCTCGATGTCCAGGAGCCGGTCCCAGCCCTCGCGGCATTCGATGTAGTGGGCGATGCCGTTGCTGTAATGATCCTGCTCGTTGATGTAAGCTTCCGCAACTTCCTTAGGAGTGAGGAGGCAGCCCGGATTGGTGCAGGCGGACTCCCAGTGGTCGAAGCCGCTTCCCGCCGAACCTGCGCGGGCGGTCGTGCCTTTTTCCATCAGAATGACCTTCTGGCCTTTTCTGGCTGCGGCAATCGCTGCGAAAGTTCCTGCAAGACCGCCGCCGAGAACCAGCACGTCGCAGGTCAGATGCTGCGATGCTCCGATTTCGTTGGGATAGGGCCATTTATACTGAGTCATATTCTTTTCCCCCTTTCGATGAGGTTTGTGACAAAATTCAAACAGCAAGTCTATCCCGCCTTGTATTCGTCCAGGCATAACAAATGGGTCTTCAGTCAGTGGTTTTCCGGCATCTCTCTCGTTACCCGGACAGGCAGGCGTAAACTTTTGTTATTTCTTATCTTACCACCATATTATGCAAAATGCAAAATACATTTAATTCTGATAACAATATGTTTTAAAGACGGTTTTACCTTGCTGATCCCGGTGCCTGAATGCGTTTTGTCCAGAAAATGCGTGATCCTGAAATCCGGAAAGCCGCGGCAGAAAAGATGAGTGTAAGGGGATGTAACGATTATTACGGAATACGGTTGTAAACAGAATTGTGAAAGTGTTAAGATATACACATCGTTTTACAGGATACATCGTAATATCGCTGCACGGAGGCAGGACAGGCAATGAACGGACAGATAAAAACAGTTACGGAACAGATTTACCAGGAAATACGCAATGCTATCATCAGACAAGAAATTGCTCCTGGGGAGAAACTGACGATCAAGATGCTGCATGAGCGCTATGGTGTCAGTTCATCGCCGATCCGGGAGGCTCTGACCCGTCTGCAGCAGGATGGTCTGATTGTTTACCGGCCGAATATCGGTATGCGGGTGGTTCAGCTGAATCGGAAGGATGTTGAGGAGATTTACGATATGATCACCGAACTGGATTCCGCGGCCATGCGCTTTGCCATGAGAAAGTCCGATGCGGACGCCTGCCTCAAAGATCTGCGTGAGATTCAGCAGGAGATGGAGAGTACGCAGGATTTTCAGCGCTGGCAGAAGCTCAGTGACGATTTCCACCAGATTTTCTATAAGTACGCGGATAACAGCCGGCTGAACGACGCCTCCCGCAGGATTCTGCTGCAGCTGACGATCTTATCCATGCAGTACGAGCAGAAAGAAGAAAACCGCGAAGAGATCGCTCAGGGCCACCAGAAAATTCTGGACGCCCTGACAAAAGGCAGTCTGCAAGAGGCCGACCAGCTCCTCCGCGAGCACCTGGATGCATCCAGGCAGAAGGCACTGGCTGCGATTGGAGAATAGCAGCAGGGCAGATTCTGGTTTGATGAATATTGAAGGGCGCTGCACGATGCTGGTCAGAACATCGTGCAGCGCCTTTAACAATTTTAGAAATATTTTCCGGATATTTCCGGAGTTATTATGATATCCTGGCGGCTGACTTCTTCTGTTTTCCTACCACTCTTCCTCAAAACGGAATGTCCGGAAGGCGTAGCGGTCAATCAGCTGAATGGCGGCTTCCAGATCGGATTTCGCAATGACGGAGCTCTGGCTGTGCGGGAAACGGTCGATAATGGAAATTCCCGCTACGCGCACGCCCCAGCCGGACTGGTTGATGCTGCTGGCGTCTGTGCCGCCTCTGTCCATGACATCACGCTGATAGGAGATATTGTTTTCTTTACAGCAGGCGAGCATTTCGTCCACCAGATATTCGTCAAGCATAGCGGATGGATTTCCGATGGTGACCCCGACGCCGTTTCCGACCGCATTGGCACCTTTCAGGTCGTTCGGCAGATAGTGGTCCGGTGAGACATCGACGGAAATTCCGATGTCCGGGCGGATTCTCTCTGCGGCAGCGACGGCGCCGCGGCATCCGACTTCTTCCTGAACCGTGAAGACGTAATATACATCGTTCGGGGAAGTTCCGTCATTCATTTTCAGCGCTTCGATCAGGGCAAAACAGCCTGCCCGGTCGTCGAAGGTCTTGGCGGTGATTCTGCCATTTGCCATTTCATGCCAGGCGCCGATGAATCCGCAGTAGTCGCCGACCCTTACGTACTTTTCTGTGTCTTCCTTCGATGTGCAGCCGATATCGATGTAGAGCTCCTGTGCGCGGTTTTTCGATTCCTCCACTGGAATGTCGCAGCCGACTACACCGATCGTGCCGTTCTGGAATACGACTTTATCGTTGTAGGCTGAGCAGGTCCAGGTCCAGCCGACGGTGCAGACTTTGATTCTTCCATCGGATTCGATGTGGGTAACCTGCAGGCCGATTTCATCCATATGAGCCGCGTACATGATTTTCTTTTTGTCTGGAGAATCCTTTCCGCGTTTCAGAACGATCAGATTCCCCAGAGCATCCGTAAGCATCTTGTCCGCATAAGGACGGACCGCCTCGCGGATCAGACTGCGGACACGTTTTTCTCTTCCTGACACACCCCAGGTCTGGGTGAGCGTTTTCAGAACTTCAACATCCATAATCAATTCCTCCTGTTATAAAATTCCGTATATTGCCTCGATTGTTCATGGGGATGGTTTGATTTCTTCCTATCGTAGCAGATTAATGTGTATTTTTCAATGGATTCAAAAATATATTGTGACTTGACAACAAAAAAGCAAAATGTATAATTAGAATTAAATACAATATTCGATTATGCATTTTCGATTATTAATCGGTTATCAATTTCTCAAAGGGGGATAACATGGACAAGGACATTAGTAGAGGCGCCGGAGAAACTGCAGACAGTATCGGCACTTCAGAAGTCACTGCTGAAATGAGTACCGCTGCAGCTGTAAAAAGCAGCGGGTCAGCTGGAGGAGTCGGAGGAAATGAAGGAAAAGTTCCCGTAAAATTAAAGTTCGCTTTCAGCGTCGGAGAATTCAGTAAAGCAACACTTCAGATACTGAACGCATATTTCCTTCTCTGGTTTTACACCGATGTTGCCAAAATTCCGGCAGCAGCGGCAACGATCATCATGGTTATTGCTAAAGTCTGGGATGCGATTAATGACCCGATGATGGGCGTCATTCTGGATAAGACCAGATCAAAAGAAGGACGCTGCCGTTTCTGGCTGAAATATCTGTCCGTACCTGCAGGTGTATTCATCATCCTCAGCTATACGGCTCCGGGACTCAGCAAAAACGGCCTGATTATCTGGGTCGGCATCACCTACATCTGCCAGGGCATGGCGCAGACCATCACCAACGTCCCGTTTAACACTCTCCTGGCCAGAATCACCTCAAACCGTGACGAGCGAGTCAGAATCGGCCAGTGGCAGGGAATTGGCTCCACCATCGCCAGCACCGTGATAACCGCCAGCGCCATTCCAATCGTAAAATGGATCGGCCACGGCGACCAGACCAAGGGTTTCTTCGCCTTCGCAGTTGGCTGCGGCATGATTTACACCGCTGGATTCTTGTTCGTTTATTTTGCCAGCAAGGGCTATGAACCGACCTACGATCAGGAAGCTCCGATCATCAACAAGGAAAAGCACAGTGTCGGCTCTCTGGTCAAGGCTGTTCTCTGCAACAAGTATGCGCTGCTGGTGTGCCTGATTAATATCTTTTTCCTGATTTACAACTCTCTGAACGGAACATCCATGATGTACTACTTAAAGTATGACCTCCATGATACAGGCCTGATGAGCGTCTACTCCGTGCTGACCTCCGTGATCAGCTTTGCCGCCGTCGGCGCCATGGGAGTTATGGGCCGCAAGTTCGGAAATTCCAAGACCTGCGCGCTCGCCTGTCTGATGCTGGTCTTCAGTTTTGGCACGCGTTTCCTGACCCACGACAGCATCCGTGTCGTCCTGTACATCTGCTGGGGTGTTGAGGGAATCGGAACCGGCCTGTTCGCTTCTATGATTTACCAGTGTGCACTGGACGCCATGACTTACGGAAAGTGGAAGACCGGCATCGACAACCAGGGAACCATCATGTCTGTCTACACCTTCGCCCAGAAAGTCGGCCTCGCCGTCGGCGGCGTTATCTGCAGCGGACTCCTGGCCGCCTTCCATTACCATGGCGGCGCCGCAACACAGAGTGCAGTCATTCAGCGCCTCTTCTTTGCAGAAATTGTAACTATTCCGGTGATCATCTTCATCGGCCTCTTCTTCCTGTTCATGTATCTTTCCACATATGAGCGCGAACTCCCGCGCATGAGGAAAGAGATTGCAGAACGCGAGAAAGCCGAAGGCATTGCCAGCCCGATCGTCGAGTAGTCCCTCCGGCCTTCCAGTGGACAAAATCCACCCGGCAAGAAGACTGCCTGGAATGGCGCCCGCCAGACTGTGTAATGCAGAAGGCGGGCGCCTTTGATAACCCTGGGATTCCCGCCAGTCTGGTGATGAGAGGCGGGAATCTGATGATTTCTCGAAATGGAGGGTTTCTGCCCGGCTGGAAGTGTGGGGCAGAAACCCTCTGATCCCTGCCTCTGGAAGAGTAAGGGGGAGAGTCCAGAGGCAGGTGTTGTTGTCCCTCCGGGAGAGTGGCTTTCTGTGGAAGGAAAGATGTAATAGAAGGTATACTGTATACATTTTTGTGCGTTGTGGGTGATTATTTCGGATGAGCGTTAAATGGGCTGCCTATCCGAAAGATGTTATTGTACTGGATAATCAAAGTGGGCAAAGTTTATGTAATATAGTAAATGGTGCGTGATGTGTATATACATTCGTAAAATTGCATTTATATTAATTGCCGGCCTCGTGAATTAAAATAATAATCACGATTTCCCGAGAATATTTTTCAGGTGCTCGGGAAATTGATATTAAAGAGGGGAATTCCCGAGGCCGGTCCGGTGAAAGAGTTCGGGAATAGAGGCAAAATAGATCAGATTTCCGAACTTTGTGTTCTGCTGTTCGGGAATCCGGTGATAAAAGGGGCAATTGCCGAAGAACACAGGAAATAGTGTGTATAAATTAATACATTTTAGCGAAGTGCTTGCTGCCGATTATATTCATCGTATTCATCTTTCGCTGAAATGCTGTTTCAGCTCGGGAATCTCATGATTATATGCGATTTCCCGAGGATCGATTTATTAAGCTCGGGAAATCAGCTGTTTTGGGTGAAATTCCCGAGCTTCGGCAGTTGAAAGACCGGCAGGAAAAGATGTACTTGCGTATACTGCACATTGTATACCTAAACTATCCCCCGTTACTTGTATAATCATATTTCCGACGCGCCAGGCATCAGGATCGTCGGAAATAACCACACAGAGAAGCATGCAGGCTGAGCAGAGTGAGGGATACTGCACACTGTATACCCTGGGCTTTTTCCCCCTGCCAAGTCCGCCCGTTACCTATACCAAATAATTTCCGACGCGCCGTGTCTCATAACCGTCGGAAATCACCACACAGAGACGGATTCTTGGCGGGGAATTTTTGTCGGACAGAAATTTACAGAATCTTCACGGCGCGGACGGGCGGGCCGGATTGCAAACGGGCCGGGCATATGATAAAATCTCATTAAATGAGTTAGATCAGCGTTGCAATGATCGAATGGAGGAAATTATGGCAGACGAGAGATACGAACTTGGGAATGAAGTTGAAGATGATGACATCATTACCCTCGAGTATGACGACGGCACCACGATGGAGTGTGAAATTCAGGGCGTATTCCCGCTGGGAGACAAAGACTATGTTGCGTTGATTCCGCATGATGACAGCGATGATGTATATATTTACCGTTATCAGGAATATGACGATGGAACCTTTGATATTGATTCTATCGAGGATGATGCTGAGTTTAAGAAGGCAGCGATGGAATACGATGCGATTATGGCCAGCCAGGATGATGATGAGCCGGAGGAATAGGCCCAGTCGTTGAAGAAAGTTGAGAAACGGACGGGGACTGCTGATGGGGCAGCCCCTGTTTTTCTGTGTCCGGCTGCATTGCTGCGGGACTGAGAGATATGAGGAAAGAGGCAGAACGTGAAACATTATGATGTGATTGTGGCAGGAGCGGGCGTTGGCGGCGTCTTCCTGTCTTATGAGATGACGAAGAAGGAGAATAACGCGAGTGTGCTGGTGATTGACAAGGGGGGTCCGCTGGAGCGGCGCATCTGCCCGATCAAGGCGGGGAAGACGACACAGTGTCTGAAGTGCAAGCCTTGTGCGATCATGAACGGATATGGCGGCGCAGGCGGTCTGTCGGATGGGAAGTACAACCTGACGACGCAGTTCGGCGGAGATCTGCATAAGTACATCGGTGAGAAAGAAGCGATGGAACTGATGTGGTACGTCGACGGCGTGCTTTGTGATATGGGAGGCGCGGACGCGAAGCTGTATTCCACGGCGGATTCTGAGCTGCGGACCAAGTGTCTCCAGCACGATCTGCATCTTCTGGACGCTCAGGTCCGCCATCTCGGCACGGACACGAACGTGAAGATCCTGGAGAATATCTACAATTATGTAAAAGACCGGATCGATATGCTTTTCTATACTGCGGTTGAGGACGTGGATCAGAATGATGACGGAACATTCACGGTTCACACGGAGAAAGAGGATTACTGCTGTAATGACCTGGTGCTGGCTACGGGCCGCTCCGGATCCGACTGGATTTCCAAGGTCTGCGACAAATTCCAGCTGAAACAGGAGAAAAACCGTGTGGACATCGGCGTACGTGTGGAACTTCCTGCGGACGTATTCAAGCACATTACGGATCAGGTCTATGAGAGCAAAATCGTTTTCCAGACGGCGCAGTACAACGATCTGGTGCGCACATTCTGCATGAATCCGTACGGTGAGGTGGTTTCTGAGAACACGAACGGTATCGTGACGGTTAACGGACACAGCTACTCCAATCCGGATCTGCAGACAGAGAATACGAATTTTGCGCTGCTGGTATCGAATCACTTCACCAGCCCTTTCCAGGACAGCAATGAGTACGGTGAGGCGATTGCCAGCCTCTCCAACATGCTGGGCGGCGGTGTGCTGATGCAGCGTTTCGGCGATCTGGTGAAGGGCAGAAGAAGCAGCGAGCGCAGGATGGAGAAGTGCTTCACCCGTCCGACTCTGCAGGCGACACCGGGTGATCTGAGCCTGGTCATCCCAAAGCGTCAGCTGGACGATATTATTGAAATGATTTACGCGCTGGATGAGATTGCACCGGGAACAGCGAACGAGGATACGCTTTTATACGGTGTCGAGGTGAAGTTCTATAATTCCCGCGTCGATGTCAATTCCAAGATGCAGACTAAGATTCCGAATCTCTATGCAATCGGAGACGGTGCCGGTGTGACCCATTCGCTGTCGCAGGCATCCGCATCCGGCGTGTATGTTGCCAGACTCCTGGCGGGGAAGTATCAATAATTTGAGTGTTTCATCATAAACACAAGGAAAATCTCTGGAAGTTGTTTCCAGAAGTGAGGAGAGACACAGGCGCTCATGCGGCGCCTGTGCATTTTTTTGGTCTTTTTGAAGAACAGGATGCGGCAAAACAGAATGAGCAAGGGGTCATGTGCATGCTGCTCCCGGACTTCAGTGACGATTTTCCATCTGTGCCCTGGCCGGAAGATAAAGTATGGACAGTCTTAAGCGCTTGAAACTGCAGGCGTATAGAGCCCGTCCCAGAATTTCATTTACGGAGCTTTGAAAAAAACTTTATTTTTTTTAAAAAAGGGCTTGCATTAATCTGCAGTTCGAGTATAATAATATTCGTCGGTTGGCAAGAGAGTTTAAGAAAAGCGCTCAACCGATTGAAACAACTGAATATGCGGTTGTGGCGGAATTGGCAGACGCGCACGGTTCAGGTCCGTGTGATGAACAGTCATGAGGGTTCGAATCCCTCCAACCGCACCAACGGAAAATCCCGAAATCGTATGATTTCGGGATTTTGCATTATACGGATAAATTGAAAAGTAAGGCGAAATAAGATTGCGGTATACAGTATACCTAAATATCCTTCAACCACTGAATTCTGGCAAAAGAAAACGCTGCTGCACCGAGTGGGTAAAATTACCTCCCTGGCACGGCAGCGTTTTGTCTATTGTCTATTCGCCCGACGCTTCAGCATCGTGGATGGGTGGAGTCCTTATCTCCTCTTATGTATTTCCTCCGGATGATCGCTGAGATACCGGAAAGCAAAGATGCGGAATTTGTTGGCGGCCGGGGACAGCTCTTCCTTCGGAGCGGTGGCTATGCCGATGGAGATGACCGGATCCGGGTCGAGCCTGAGAACTTTCAGGTTCTCGCTGTAAGCGGTCTCCGTGTAGAGGTCGTTGCACATGGTAACGCCAAGGCCGGCTTCTACCATGGCGGAGGCGGAGTAGGTGTTCATGGCGGACATACTGTAGTTCGGGGTGATGTTGTAATCACTGAAGACCAGCGAGTTGTCCGTGACCTGATCCGGGAAAATGTCGATGCAGGGCTCGGATTCAAAGCGCTTCATAGGGAACACGTTCGGATCGTCCAGGGTGTGGACCGGGAAATCCCTCGGCACCCAGGCGACCATATGGTCCTCCGGCAGGGGATACCAGTCAAAACTTCCCTTTCTCCAGCTGATGATGCAGAAATCAATCCGGTGCTTTTCAATCTGATCGACCAGAACGGAACTGAATCCCTCCTGAATTTCAATTTTAATGTGCGGGTGCTTTGCGGTGAATTTCCCGATGATCTTTCCGAGAAGTTCATAATAGGTAGAATATGCAGTACCTATGTGAACTTCTCCGACATCCAGGCCCATGATGGTCTGTGCCTGCTCTGTGTACAGTTCACTGAGACGGGCAAGTTCGGATATGATCGGAAGAAGCTGCTCACATTCTTTGGTCGGCGTGACACCGCTGCGGCTTCTGTGGAGCAGCGGAAAGCCGGTTTCTGCTTCCAGGGAAGCCATCATGCGGCTCATTCCGGAAGGCGTGTATCCCAGCTTCTGTGCGGCATCAGAGAGATTTCCGACGCGGATGGCGCAGAGCAGGGCGGCGCATTTATCTGTATCCATGTGATCTCCTTTTGTATTTATCTTGTACTTGATTGCGTATTCGTCAAGGTAAAATTGAGATTGTGTCGCTTTACTCAATGATAGAACTGGATTATATTAAAGTCAAGAAAGAAATTGTGTACACTGCTTTCGATCATTAAAGTGAATTGATGCGTCAATATGTTGAAAATAATCAATTTGAGGCGTAAGAGAAAATATTCTGGGTATCTGGTTCAGACGTCCGGAAACATAATGGAGATAATCAATAGGAGGAATTGTTCTCATGTCTCGCAGAAATGCTGAGTTGCTTTTAATGCTCGCTATCGCTTTACGCGCGACCTCTTTACTGTTCAGTAAGATCGGCCTCGCGGGAATGCAGCCGTACACACTCTTAGGAATGCGTTTTCTGATGGCCTTTGCCATTCTGGTCTGCATCTTCCATAATAAACTTAAAAATATTAAACGGAGTACAGTTCTCCACAGTATGATTATCGGCGCAGCATTCACCGTCATGATGTCTTTTGAGCTTCATGCTCTGGAGACGACACCGTCTTCCGTAACATCTTTCCTGGAGAATACAGCGATCGTACTGGTACCGATGATTCTGGTACCGATCCAGCGCCAGCTCCCGAACAGGGGAACGGTAATCAGCTGCATCATGGCGATTATCGGTGTCGGCGCTCTGACCTTGAAAGGCAGCGGCTTCTCCTTCACGAGAGGCGAGCTGCTCTGCCTGGCCGCAGCAGTCTCCTACGCAATGGCCATCATCTTCACCGGAAAGTTCTCCAAAGATGATGATACCCTGCAGATCGGAATTCTGCAGAATGGATTTATCGGACTGTTTGCGATCATAATGGCATTTACCTTTGAGCATCCGGAACTCCCGAAAACAGCTGTCAACTGGGGATGCCTGCTTGCCCTGACACTGATCTGCAGCGTACTGGGTTTCACCATTCAGCCGGTTGCACAGAGATATGTACCGACAGAGACAGCAGGACTGTTCTGCGGACTGAATCCGCTGATCGCCTCCATCCTCGGCATGGCCTTCCTGCATGAGCGTCTCGGACTGAATGGTCTGGTCGGCGCAGCATTTATTCTGGGAAGCATCCTGGTTTCCCATCTGCTGGACAGCAAGAAGCCGGCAGCAGCTCCGACACCAGTACATCAGCGTGTACATGCCATTCACGCCTACACAAGAGCAGCAGACAAGCCGGCTGCTTAATGACAAGGCAGAGGCAGATGCAATTCTTCTCTGATCGACAAAAAACAGCTTGCAAGAATAAAACTGCATCCATTTGCAGATTGTTCTCCTATATTTTAATATCTCAGACTGAGGGCCGTTTTCCCGCATGGCACGGGGAAATCGGTCCTTTCTCGTTCTGCTGAGGGTTCGCTGTGCGTGCTGGAGATCATTCCTTAACCGTAATCAGCCGGCATTTTCACGTTGAAACCCCGTCATATTAATGCTAAAATATATCACCGAGTGTTCGAGACCTTCCACTCGTTAAACAAAACTAGAGGAGATTTAAAATGAAAAACAGAAAAGTATTATTCTTAACACAGGCTGGCCTGATTGCGGCGGTGTATGTTGTGCTCACCGTGTTGCTGCAGGCCTTCAGCTTTGGTCAGGTGCAGATCCGGGTTGCGGAGATGCTGACTATTCTTCCAGTATTTACTCCGGCGGCAGTTCCGGGCCTTTTCCTGGGCTGTCTGATTGGAAATATTGCCGGTGGGGCCGTGCTTCCGGATGTGATCTGCGGAAGTCTGGCTACTCTTGCCGGAGCTTTCTTTACGTATAAACTGAGGAACCGCGGACTGATTATCGCCTGCCTTCCTCCGATCATTGCCAATATCCTGGTTGTCCCATTCGTTCTGAAGTATGCATATGGAATGTCTTTCCCGATTCCGCTTATGATGGTGACGGTCGGCATCGGTGAAGTCGTCGGATGCGGCGTTCTGGGCGTAACCCTGGGAAAGGTACTGAAACGCTATAAAAGCGTGATTTTCGGCAGTCTGACGGCGTAGCGGAGTTTGAGACAGAACAGCTTATATATGGCGGAGATCGTGTTTCAGATACCTTATGAAGGATATTGTTTCTTGACGCCAGGTGAAGAAATTCTGACTTCCCACGCCGAAACAGCAGAACGGCAATTTGAAAAATAGATATTTGACGATAACATACAAATAGAAGAGATTATGAAGGTTTGAAGCGGGGCTCTGTCCAGGTGAACACTTGTTACCTGGACAGGGCCCCGCTCGTTTCAGAGCAGATTTGTCTTGCTGGAATTCGGGAAAATCTTCCAATACGGCCTGTTTCCCGACTTCGATTTTTTGGGGTCGGGAAAATCAATGATTATAGATGTTTTCCCGACTCGGGCTGGAATAAATTGAACTAGATAACATGCAAAATAAATATGCATAATGATATTAGTATATATATTCACATGTCTTGTATAATAATCGCGGTTAATAAACATAACGAGACAAACGCGGACGATGGAGCAAAATGATTTTGATCCCCGGGTCTCCTGTTTTCGGAAGATCTTCCAAAAGGGGCATTTTCCCGAACTTTTCACATATGAGAAGTCGGGAAACAGATACCTATGGGAAGATTTCCCGACTGCCAGCTGCACAGAGTCGGGAAACTCTGGCTATTGGGTGATTTTCCCGAACGATCTCAGGCATTTTGTATTGAAATCAGTGTAATATTCAGTGCATAAGTATATTATATACAGAAATGGGCGTTTTTCTTCGGGGAACTCCATTCACTCACGGATTGACGTAGTGTCAATTTGTTCTGACGTCAATCCATCCTGGAGCTAGTTCAGATTCGTTACAGCCTGTCATTATACCCATTCATATATTAGTCTGCAGCAAATGCTGTTGTTATCGTATACTGTATACAGTACCAATCTATCTTTTGCCAGTATTTCTGTTTGGCCTGCACCTTCACTCTGCCTGAAAGTCCGGGCTGCTGGCCTGCACCTTCACTCTGCCTGAAAGTCCGGGCTGCTGGCCTGCGCCCTCACTCTGCCTGAAAGTCCGGGCTGCTGGCCTGCGCCCTCACTTTGTCTGTAAGTCTGGGCTGCTGCAGCTTCAAATTACATGAGATAAAAAGACATAAAAAAATCACTGCAGCAGAACTGCAGTGAAATCTGTTGGTCGGAGTGATGAGACTCGAACTCATGGCCTCTGCGTCCCGAACGCAGCGCGCTACCAACTGCGCCACACCCCGACAACAAAACTAATTATAGCACGATCAGGACGTATTGCAAGTGTTTTTTTATTTCTGTAAGAAACTGATAAAGTTTCCATTAAATGGTAACGCAGCAGCGGGTGGCTTCCTTAGCAGCAACGGTCTGATTCGGCCTTTAGCACGTCTTTTCCGGAGGCTTTTCTTTTGCTCGTGATGAAGAAGACAGCGCCTGCAAGAATCCAGATCAGGATGGCAGGATCTTGTCTCTGGACGTGGAGTACAGCAGACGGCTTGCGGCCATATAAAAGCCGATGATGCCGGACAGGATCGCGCAGGTCACGGCGATGCCGAGGATAGCGGTGCCGACTATTCTCTCTTTCTTATTTTCTATGTGCTGAAGTTTTCATGAATCGGTACAGATCACATTATTTCAGATACTGAGGATACGAACTGATTGTACAATTTGAATGTAAAAAGCTGTCAAATAGAATTAAAGATTCGATTGGGAAAAGAAAATGAATCCATAAACAGCTGATTTTACATGTGTTTCAGACTGCGTGCGGGTCCGCAGAAAGCCTGCTGCATCGTGAAGCAGACATAAAAAAACCAGCCGCATCTGCGGCTGGCTGTAAGGCTAAAGATATTTTATTTATTCCGATTATTAACGGATGGTCAGAAGATCGTCGACAGACTTTCTCGGCGGCATTTTCGGCTCTTCATCTGGATAGCCGATTCCGATCATTGTGGCGACGATCTGGTCATCTGGAAGATCGATGGCTTCCGCAACCATGTCCGGGTCGAAAATTCCCATGATGACGGTAGCAAGTCCCATGGCGTTTGCGGCCAGGGTTACGGTCTGTGCCGCGATTCCGGCATCGAAAACTTCCCAGCGGTCTTCCTTCTTGGTGGAATAGCTTCCGTCGCGCTCAAAACCGGATCTTCCATGCTTGATGGAAGGAATCAGCAGAACGCTGCAGCCATCGATGATTTTCTTGTTTCCCGGGAAATTCATGACGCAGCTGTCTGCGATCTTTTTCTGAATATCCTTATCGAATACTGCGGTGTAGCGGATCGGCTGGCAGTTTTTCCAGGACGGCGCATAGGATGCCAGCTCAATCAGCTGGCGGATGGTTTCTTCTGTGACTGGCTTATCCGTATATTTCCGGACGCTTCTTCTGGTTTTAATGCATTCAAGTGCTTCCATAATCATACCTCCGTACTTGTTCGTACTGTTTTCCGGGCCTTTCCGGGCAGCCGGAGCCAGGTTTTCCGGACGGAATATTCCGGAATTTCCTTGCGTTTTTCTTTTGTCATAAGTATAACATAGTCTGTGCGTCTGTACATGGGAGGAATTCCCGATTTCAGGGAATCTGAATCAGCAGAAAACCGCGGAATGGCGGAGCTTTCGCAGTTTACACAGGCTGCTAACTTGAAGAATATGTGAAATCGAAGGAAGTTGGGGCAGAAAGTTTTGACGGATTGATGCTTAGTGTATATAATAGGAACGCGAATTTAGCGTAAGAGAGGAGAGGGAGTAAGAGATGGAGAGAAGAATTCTGACTTTGCGGTACGGAAAATGGCTTGGGATTCTGCTTGCCTGCATTATGTTCGCAGGAACGGCAGGAGCATTTCCGGTCTCTGTGTCCGCGGCGATATCTGCAGTGTTTGGAGCCGGCTTCTGGATCCTGTTAAAGAGAGAGGAAATCCGTCAGATCGGAAGGGATCTGGCTGTATCGATTAAGGAAGCGGTTGAAGAGAGCTGGAGCGGAGAACATTTCATTGAAATCAAGAGAATCCGCCGCGGCCTGATTGCCCGCATTTACCTGATTGGACCGCGGGAGAGAATGGAAAATGTCCAGCGCGCAGTGGGAGAAAGGCTGCAGGAGAACGTTTTCCGCGATTATCTCTGGGTGATGCAGATGACCAGCATGAAGAGCAGAGATGACCTGAAAACGGCGCGGAAGATCCTGAACCGCCAGCTTATCCGCTCGCTTGTCGAGCAGGGGGAAGAGAACAAGCAGCAGGAGCATGCCGAAGACGGAAGGTAGACATTCTGCAGGTCCCTGCCCGCCGGGGAGCAGACAAAAATAACTGAGAAGGAGAGGTTCAGCAAGATGGAAATCGAGTTGAAATATTCGATCGAGGATCCGGCCGATATTGACCGGCTGTTCAGCGATCCTGATGTAGAGAAAGCGAAAGATGAGAACAGTGTGGAATCGGTTCCAATGGATGCGGTGTATTTTGATACACCGTCTTTCGCACTGACAAAGGCACGTATCGCTTTCCGCGTCCGCAAGGAAGGAGAGCGGTATGTCGGCACCCTGAAGTGGGACGGAGCGCGCAAGGAAGCGCTTTACCGCCGCCACGAGATCAACCTGACAATCAGCGATCCGGAGCAGCAGAAGCACCCGACCATCAAACTGTTCGAACAGTGTGATCTGGGGGAGCGTCTGGTGAAGCTCGTGGACGGACAGGAACTTGTTCCCCTTGTCGAAATGAACTTTGTCAGAAGAAAGGCGCGCCTGGATACTGGAAAATGCATTATGGAAATGTCCGTTGACCGCGGCGATATCAACGCAAACAAGCAGATGACGCCGATTCTGGAGGCGGAGTTCGAACTGCTGAATGGCGACGAGGACGATATGGTGGAGTTCGCGCAGACCCTTGCCGGCCGCTATAACATGAGTCCGGGAGAAAAGAGCAAGTTCGCCCGGGGATTGGAGCTGATCGGCTTCGATAATGAACAGTAAATTCCGTTTTTCCTCATTTTAGACGGACAAAAGTCAGATTTGCAAGGAGAAACGGCCCTGAAAACGCCAAAAAACGGTTTAAAATGTTTACTTTAAAAATAAAACCGTGTATAATTAACTAATATGTGCACAGAAGTCACAGACTGAGGTGAGATGAGCGATATCCCTCAGCCGGACCATATGGACAGCATTCTATTTTAGGAGGATATATATAATGAAAACAACACTCATCTCTAACGAGAACAATGAAGCTAAGCTGACTCTGGAATTTGAGGCTGCTGAATTCGATAAGGCTGTTGATGACGCATTCAAGAAGGAGCGCAAGAACTTCTCCATCCCGGGATTCAGAAAGGGAAAGGCACCGAGACAGATTATCGAGGCACATTACGGTGAGGGAATCTTCTTCCAGGACGCAATCGATCAGCTCTTCAGAGATGAATATCCGAAGGCACTGGATGAACTGGATCTGGAGGTTATTGACTCTCCTAAGGTAGATTTCAGCGAAATCGGACATCATAAGCCGCTGACAATGACCATGGAAGTTCCACTTTATCCGGTTGTTGAGGTAAAGGATTACTTCGGTCTGGACGTTGATCAGGACAAGGTAGAGGTTAAGGACGAGGAAGTTGATCAGCAGATCGAGAATCTGCGCAAGAGAAACGCACGTCTGGTATCTGTTGACCGCGCAGCTGTTGAGGGAGACACC
Source organism: uncultured bacterium (assembly GCA_905214225.1). GTDB lineage: Bacteria > Bacillota > Clostridia > Peptostreptococcales > Anaerovoracaceae > Aminicella. The sequence continues at coordinate 28,024 of CAJMLL010000027.1, forward strand.
GTTCTGCTCGACTTTGCAGGATTCATCGGTGATGACCAGTTCGACGGCGGCACAGCCAAGGATCAGGAGCTGAAGCTCGGTTCCCACATGTTCATTCCGGGATTTGAGGAGCAGCTGGTCGGTGCGACAGCAGACAGCAAGGTTGATGTAAACGTTACTTTCCCTGAGGATTACTCCGTTGAGGAGCTCGCCGGAAAGGAAGCTGTTTTCCACTGCGACATCCACGAAGTCAAGGAAGAGCAGCTGCCGGAGCTGAACGATGAGTTCGCTCAGGACGTCAGCGAGTATGACACAGTTGATGAGCTGAAAGAGAATACAAGAAAAGATCTGGAGGAGACCAGAAAGAAGAACGCTGAGAACGACGCAAAGAACAGCATGGTCAACCAGATGATGGAAAAGAACCCGATCGATGTTCCGGCTGTCATGATCGAGGATGAGCTGGACAACATGGTCCGCGAGTTCGAGCAGCAGCTGTCTTATCAGGGTATGAACATGGACATGTATCTGAAGTATGTTCACTCCGACATGGCCAACTTCAGAGAGAATATGAAGCCGAGCGCAGAGCACCGCGTAAAGAGCAGAGTCCTGCTCCGTTCCATTGCCGCTCAGGAAGGCATTGAAGCTTCTGAGGATGAGGTAAACAAGGAGCTGGAGAATGTTGCAAAACAGTATCAGATGGACGTTGAGGACATGAAGAAGATGCTGAACAAGTCCACACTGAGACTGTTTGGTCAGGACGTTGTCGTACAGAAGACTGTAGATGCAATGTTCGAGAAAGCAAACATCACAGAAGTTGAGCCGAAGAAGCCGGAAGAGAAGGCTGAGGAGGCAAAGGCTGAAGACAGCAAGGCAGAAGACGACGCTGAGAAAAACAGCGATGCGGAGTAGTAAAACGCAGTCTTTTGGGTATAAGGACATATAGATGATGCGCCGACGGGGTCTCTGACAGGGATCCCGTCGCGGTTCATCAGGATAAAATTTTTCAACCGAGAGGAGAAGGGAATGGCACTGGTACCTTATGTAGTAGAGTCGAGCGACAGAGGCGAGCGCTCATACGATATCTATTCTAGACTTCTGAAAGACAGAATTATTATTCTGGGTGAGCAGATTGATGACAGTGTTGCAAGCGTTGTCGTTGCACAGCTCTTGTTCCTGGAAGCTGAGGATCCGGGTAAGGATATCAGCATGTATATCAACAGCCCGGGCGGTTCTGTCACCGCAGGAATGGCGATTTATGACACCATGCAGTATGTAAAGCCGGATGTTTCCACCATCTGTGTGGGAATGGCCGCAAGCATGGGTGCCTTCCTGCTTTCCTCAGGAGCAAAAGGGAAACGGTATGCGCTTCCGAATGCAGAGATTATGATTCATCAGCCGCTGATTTCCGGAGGCGGAATCTCCGGACAGGCTACGGATGTCCGTATTCAGAGCGACTGGCTGCAGCATACCAAGGATAAGATGAACCGCATCCTGAGCCATAATACAGGAAAGGATCTGGAGATCATTCAGAGAGATACAGATCGTGACAACTTTATGGATGCCGCGGATGCCCGCGATTATGGCTTGATTGATGCAGTAATTGACAGAAGAGAAGGGGAAGATCGCTAATGGCATCAAACAGAGGTGACAATCAGGAGCTGCACTGCTCCTTCTGCGGCAAGCCGCAGAGTCAGGTCCGCCGTTTAATCGCCGGGCCTGGTGTGTATATCTGTGATGAATGTGTAGAAATGTGTAGCGGAATCATCCGTGAATCAGAACAGCAGCTTCATCCGGAATACAGTCAGGATTATGAGAAAACAGATAAGGATGCATACCGTTATCTGAAGCCGAAGGACATCTACAATAAACTGTCCGAATACGTTATCGGCCAGGACAGAGCCAAGAAGGCACTGTCCGTAGCGGTTTACAATCATTATAAAAGAATTTCCGGACTCACAGAGGACGAGAGAGACGGTGTAGAGCTCCAGAAGAGTAACATCATCATGCTCGGACCTACCGGATCCGGAAAGACACTGCTCGCAAAAACGCTTGCGAAGATTCTGGATGTTCCGTTCGCCATTGCTGACGCAACGGCGCTGACAGAAGCCGGATATGTCGGAGAAGACGTCGAGAACATTCTGCTCCGTCTGTTGCAGGCGGCCGACTATGATGTCGAGAAGGCACAGCGCGGCATCGTTTACGTCGATGAGATTGACAAGATTTCCAGAAAGAGTGAGAATCCGTCGATCACCAGAGATGTAAGCGGCGAGGGTGTTCAGCAGGCACTGCTGAAGATTCTGGAAGGCACAGTCGCCAATGTTCCGCCGCAGGGTGGACGCAAGCATCCGCATCAGGAGTTTATCCAGATTGATACGACGAACATCCTGTTCATCTGCGGAGGAGCTTTTGACGGACTGAACCGTATTATCCAGAGAAGAATGGGAGAAAATGTCATCGGATTCAATTCAGATGTTTCTCTGACCAAAGAAGAGGAAGAGAATCTCCAGCGCAATGTTGAACCTGAAGATCTGCTGAAGTTCGGACTGATTCCGGAGTTCATCGGACGTCTTCCGGTCATCGTAACACTGGACGAACTGACGGAAGATGCATTGATCCGCATTATGAATGAACCGAAGAACGCACTGATCAAACAGTATCAGAAACTGTTCGAGCTGGATGGTGTAGATCTTGAAATCGAAGATGACGCAGTCAAGGCGATTGCAGACAAGACACTGGAGCGTCACACAGGCGCCAGAGGTCTCCGTTCGATTTTTGAGAAGACCATGAATGATATCATGTTTGATATTCCATCCAGAGACGATATTGAGAAGTGCGTCATCACTAAGGATACGATCGAAAAGGATTCCAAGCCGCTGCTGGTGAAGGGAAAACAGCATAAAAAGTGGCTGGATGAGGGAGCAGACGAGAATCTGAAGGATCAGTCTGACGCTTCCTAAAGCAGAGCGTATCCGGAAGAATTTCCGCAGAAATCGGGCTGCCGCGGACTGCGGCTTCAGGGGGAAAGTCCAGAGTTTCTGAAAGTGGGGAAGGACGAGGTATATGAAGGAAGAATTTGAAAACAATCCTGCAGTCACAACGCCGGATTCTTCGAATCAGGGCGTGCGGCCAGCCGGAAAAGATTACGACAGCGGCATGGATGTAAAAGAAGTACTTCCGTGTGTACCGCTCAGGGGTGTAACGATTTTTCCGCATACAGTCGTGCATTTTGACATTGGCAGAGAGAAATCGATCCGGGCTCTTGAACGGGCCATGGCTACAGACAAGCTTTTATTCGTGTCCACGCAGAAAGATGAAAAAGTCCTGATTCCGATGGTTTCAGACATGTATCCGATCGGAACAGTCGTCCGCGTCAAGCAGATGCTGAAGATTCAGGGCGATGCCGTGCGGGTTCTCGTAGAAGGAATCTGCCGTGCCGTCATCGATGAATGCATTACAGAGGATAACTACATTTCCTGCACAGTAGACAGGATTGTAGAAAACATTACGGAAGACAGTCTGTCCATTCAGGACAAGGCCAGAATCCGTCTGATTGAAGACGCATTTTCAGAGTATGCTGCACTGAGCGCACAGATCGGCGATGAAGCAGTCGATAAAATCCTTGCAGAAAAGGATTCGGCGGCAAAGATCGATATGATGGCAAATGAACTGTTTGTCACCTCCGAGAAAAAGCAGAAGATCCTGAGTGCATTGGATTTCTCTGAGCGTCTGCAGATCATCGGCGAGATCATCGCTGAAGAAAATGAAATTGCAGCCGTTGAAAAGAAACTTGCCGCAAAGGTAAAGGAAAACATCGACAACAGCCAGAAAGAATACTATCTTCGTGAGAAGATCAAGGCCATTCAATCGGAACTGGGAAACGATGAAGATGCTGCTGCAGAAACCGCAGAATGGACAGAGAAGCTCGACGCGCTGAAACTGGACAAGAAAATTGACGAGAAAGTCCGCAAGGAAATCAAAAAATATGCAAGAATGGTTCCGTCCTCTGCAGAGAGTTCGGTCGTTCGCAACTATGTGGAAACCATCCTGGATCTTCCGTGGAATAAGTCTTCCCGCGTCAACCATGATATCAAGAAGGCAGAGAAGATCCTGAATGAAGACCATTACGGCATGGACAAAGTCAAGCAGCGTGTCCTCGAATATCTGGCCGTCACGCAGCTCTCCAAGGGAATCCACGGGCCGATCCTGTGCCTGGTAGGACCTCCGGGAGTTGGAAAAACGTCCATTGCGAAGTCTATCGCAAGAGCGACAGGAAGAGAATTCGTCCGCATGTCGCTGGGCGGCGTTAGAGATGAGGCAGAGATCCGGGGCCACAGAAGAACCTACATCGGAGCTATTCCGGGCCGTGTCATCAACGGAATCCGCGAGGCGGGCGTAAACAATCCGCTCTTCCTGTTCGATGAGGTGGATAAGATCGGAGCGGATTTCCGCGGCGATCCGGCATCGGCTCTTCTGGAAGTTCTCGACCCGGAGCAGAACAGCACCTTCACAGACCATTTCCTGGAAGTGCCGTTCGATCTGTCCAAGGTTATGTTCATTACAACCGCAAATACACTGGACACGATTCCGGAGCCTTTGCTGGACAGAATGGAGATCATCGAAGTTCCGGGCTACACAGAGGATGAAAAGGTTCAGATTGCTGAGCGTTATCTGATCAGAAAACAGGTGAAAGAGAACGGACTGAAGCAGAATCAGATGAAGATTTCTGATAATGCCATCCATGATCTGGTCAACTATTACACCAGAGAATCCGGCGTCCGTAATCTGGAGCGTGAAATTGGAAGCCTCTGCCGGAAGGTTGCGCGTAAAGTCGTGGAAAACCCGAAGAAGCAGAAGACCTACAATATCACGCCGAGAAACCTGGAAAAATATCTTGGAAAACACCGCTACTTCTATGATGTGGTGGAAGGCGAAGATCAGGTCGGCGTAGTTACCGGACTGGCCTGGACACAGGTCGGCGGTGTAACGCTGCAGATCGAGTGCGATGTCATCGAGGGAAACGGGAAGCTTCAGCTTACCGGACAGCTCGGCGATGTCATGCAGGAATCCGCCCGCATCGGAATCAGTTATCTGCGTTCCATTGCGGATAAGTACGGAATTGATATTGATACATTCAGAAAGAATGATCTTCATCTGCACATTCCGGAAGGTGCCGTTCCAAAGGACGGACCGTCTGCCGGCGTAACCATGTGCACAACCGTGATGTCTGCGATTACAGATACTCCGGTAAGAAGAGACGTTGCCATGACAGGTGAGATTGACCTTCGCGGAAATGTCATGCCGGTCGGAGGAATCCGTGAAAAGGTTCTGGCCGCACACCGCGCAGGAATCAAGAAGATCCTCCTTCCGAAGAAGAATGAACCGGATATGGAAGAACTTCCGCGTCAGGTACGCCATGACATCGAGTTTGTTCTGATTGACCGCGTCGAGCAGGCGTTTAAGGAGGCCTTCACACAGGATCCTTCCATCAACGCAAAGAAGCTTGCTGCGAAGTATGAGGAAAAACGCAAAAAGGAAGAAGAAGAGCATCGTAAAGACGCATAAGAAGAACCCCACCCTTCCACAACGCTGAAGTGATATGCTCCCCTTATGAGAGACAGTGAAAAAACAAAACACGGTTGTACTCA
>CAJMLL010000028.1 GCA_905214225.1 uncultured bacterium
ATCTATATTACCTATTTAAAACAAAATTATTTGAATAATATCGTACCTAAAATCACCCATAGCCGTCACAAGGACACTATATTATATATTATTGCGATATTTATTACACATACTATTTGTAATTATTATCACACACTTATCTCTTCCGCGTATCAAAAAAAGCCGCTGCCTCAATCGATATATCATCGATCAAGGCAGCGGCCTTTCAACATAGTTTCCGATTTCTTCCGAACTACTTTCTCAGTCCGAGGCGGGAGATCAGGCTTCTGTATCTCTCGATGTCCTTGCTCTTCAGGTAGTTCAGCAGGTTTCTTCTCTTGCCTACCATCTTCAGCAGACCTCTTCTGGAATGATGGTCTTTCTGATGGGAAGCGAGGTGCTCGTTCAGCTCGTTGATGCGTGCTGTCAGGATTGCTACCTGTACTTCCGGGGAACCTGTGTCGCCTTCCTTAGTTGCATACTCTTTGATGATTGCTTCCTTCTTTTCCTTTGTAATCATTGTTTTCTCCTTTCTTGCCATTCACCCGTGCTGAGTTGCCGCCGGAGAAGCGGTGGACCAGGCAGGGGTAATTTCTTTTAAACAACGTTGTTATTTTAGCATGTGCGGAGTAGGATTACAAGAAAAATTTCCTGAAATCCGGCATATTCTGCCTGGTCTGGGGACTTTCTTCCTGTTTTCGCCGCAATGCCTTGTAAAAACGCTTCTTTAATGTTCAACTCACACATCTGACGCTGCTTTCTGCGCCATGGTGAAGCCGGACTATCCGACTCTGCAGGCAGCATCTGCCAGCTTTCAGCAGCTCGGCCTCTTGGAACGTCTGCATTTTATCCGGGATGGCTGCTGTGCTGCTACTTCTCCGGGCTGCTCTGCCCGCTGATTTTCTTCAGATACTTCTCGGAGACGGAGAAGTGGACCATGCTCGGGTCGTCCTCGCCGCATTCCTTCATCAGTTCGTGGAAGCGCTTGACTTCGCGGCAGTCGCGGACGATCTGCTCGGACAGGTCCTGGACGCTGTCGAACTTGACTTCGTCTCTGGTTTTCTTCAGGAATTCCACGACGATCTGCTTGCCGTAGAGCTCCTTGTTGAAGTCGAAGATATGGGTCTCGACATTCTTATTATACTTGCCGATGGTCGGTTTTACGCCCACGTTGGTGACGCTCGGGTATTTCACGCCGTTGTAGTCGCAGAGGGTCACGTAGACGCCGTTCGGCGGGGTGACCATGGCGCGGTCGATCACCAGATTGGAGGTCGGGAAGCCGAGTTTTCTGCCCAGGCGGTTGCCTACCACGACTTCGCCGGCGATCTCGTAGTTTCTGCCCATGTAGCGCTTGCAGCGCTCGACCTGGCCGGATGCGATCAGGGTGCGGATCAGGGTGGAGCTGACGACGTTCTCATCAATGATAAACGGCGGCATCACGTTTACACTGAATCCCTTATCCATTCCGATATTACGCAGCACATCTGTATTTCCCTCCGCTTTATAGCCAAACGTATAGTTAAAGCCGCAGAATACGGCTTTCATGTTGGCTTTCTCAAGCAGCAGCTCCTGCACGAAAGCCACCGGGTCCATCTCCATAATTTCTTTGGTAAATGGAATGTCGATCATGTAGTCCACGCCCAGGGATTCGATGATCTGCGCCTTTTCGTGCTGGTAGAGAATGTTTTTCACCGGCGCAGCGCTCTTGATCAGGTTGCGCGGATGATTAGAAAAGGTAAACACCGCGGACTTCAGGCCTTTTTCCTTCGCGTAGGCCACGGTCTCTCCGATCAGTTTCTGATGTCCCAGATGCACACCGTCGAAGTTTCCGACGGCAACGGCTGTCGGCTCGATCTCTGTGATTTCGTCCAGACTTCTATATACAATCATGCTCATGCTGCACCTCCTACTGCGGCTGCGGGTAGAATATCTTTCCCGGCTTGAACGTTTCATCCTCATCCATGTAATAGGCAACTCCCAGGAAGGACAGTCCCGGCTGCGCTTCTTCCTTTACCCCTGACAAATCCGAATAGGCAAGGTAGCCAATGGAATATTTTTCCGGCAGCGGAAGCAGAAAGTCCTCCTTCGCATAAGGCGGCTCCTTCTCAATCTCCGCCTTCTTCACCGGAATTCGGAGGCCGTGCATCAGCTTCATCCCATCCTGCGGGGACAAAATCAGCCTGCCAAAGTGCGGCGCAAGAGGCCGATCGATTGAAACGAGTTTCTGCTCACGCTCGGCTTCATCCATGTCCTGAAGTTCAGACAGGGTCACGGCGTTTTCGATGGTAAAGATTCCGGATTGAAGACGGGTCAGTTCCGACATGGCCGCCCCGACGCCGAGTTTTCTGCCGGTTTCCTGGCAGACTGTCCGGACGAAGGTTCCCTTGCTGCAGGTCATGCTGAACTGGATCCGGCTGTCAAATCCCTGATGAAGCTGTACATCTTCCAGCTTCACATCGCCGATGTAGACCCGGCGGCTCTTTACCTTGACTTCCTTTCCCTCGCGGGCGTACTCATAGAGACGTTTTCCGTCGACCTTCACTGCCGAATACATGGGAGGCGTCTGGTCCTGCACCCCTTCAAAGGATTTCAGAACTTTTTCCACCTGGTCTTCTGTGATCTGGTTGATCTCTTCTTCCGTTGACTCATTCAGCAGTGTGCCCCAGATGTCCTGGGTGTCGTATTCTTTTCCCAGCTTCATCACGCAGCGGTAGGTCTTCAGATCCGGTTCGATATATTCCATAATCCTTGCCGCGCGGCCCAGACAGACCGGAAGGACACCGGTTGCCATAGGATCCAGGGTTCCGGTATGGCCGACACGCCGCATCTGAAAAATCCTTCTCACGCGTCCGACGACATCATGGGAGGTCATCTTCTGCTCTTTGTTAATATTGATAATTCCTTCTGTCATAGCACTCTTTTTCCTGAATTATGATCGGTTTCCGTCAGTTTCTGCCGGAGGATCCGGTCATTCTGCATGCAGCCGGGCGGATCTGCTTCTGCCCGATGGCGGATCAGACTAGTTCATCGCCTCTATCGCCTCTTCTGCGGCCTTTACCAGGCCGTCATGGGCGGCTTTAAGGGTAACATGATCCAGCGTGCATCCGCTGGCCTTTACGTGCCCTCCGCCGCCGAATTTCACGGCGATTTTCTGAACATCTGCGTCTCCCTTTGCCCGCAGGCTGACAAAAATCTTATCCACATCCTCTTTCAGCAGGATGGCGATTTCCGCTCCCTGAATACTTCTGAGCTCGGAAACGATGCCCTCTGCATCGATCATCCGGGCACTGCAGTCTTTCAGCATCTGCTGGGTAACGGCGGTCACAGCCAGCTTTCCGCCTGCCAGAAGCTCCATATTCTCGATAGCCATGGCCTTCAGGCGCATTTTCTGCGGACTTACATTTTCATACAGCTGGACACTGATGTGATTGATGTCTGCGCCAGCCTTCGCGAGCTCTGCAACCGTCAGGAAGGCATCTTCATTGGTGTTGCTGTACTGGAAATTTCCGGTATCCGTGGTAATTCCGGCAAAGAGAAGAGATGCTGTCTCTTTATCGATATCTGCTCCCATGGCGCGGATGGCGTGATGCACCAGAACACTGGCTGCTGCTGCCTGCGGATCGACATAATGATAATCGCAGAAAGATTTTTTTGCCAGATGATGGTCGATGCACAGTGTCACTTTTCCTGTTTTAAACTTGCTGCTTCTTTTTGGAAAACGGGAAAGTTCGCTGGCATCCGTGCAGACACAGAGGTCCGGATTCTCCATGATATGTTCGTCCCTTGTGCAGTAGCCTTTGTCCAGAAACTGCAGGTTGTCCGCCAGTTCATCATCCTCAATCAGAACATAGGCTTCTTTTCCCAGCTGTCTGAGCACTCTTACGAGAGCACAGGATGAACCGACGGCGTCACCGTCCATTTTCTGATGGGTGAAGACCAGAACCTTCTCTGCCTTCTTCAGGACGTCCGCGATTTCTTCCCATGTATTGTTAATAATTGCCATTTTCAATGCCTCTGATAACCTCATCAATGTGCCGGCCATATTCCTCAGAGCGGTCGAACTTGAAAATCAGTTCCGGCGCTCTGCGCAGTTTCAGTTCCTTTCCGATCTTTCCGCGCATCTTTCCGCTCGCGCTTCTGAGACCGTCCAGAACATCCTGTTCCTTCTTCGCCTTTGCTTCTTCATCTTTCTGGGTTTCCAGAACGGTGATGTAGCAGGTCGCATAGCTGTTGTCTCTGGTAACTTCTACCTCTGTGATGCTGATGAATCCGGAAAGTCTCGGATCCTTCAGCTCTCTGAGCAGCATTTCGCTGATGATGCGGCGGATCTCCTCTGCGAGGCGGTCCTGTCTGTATCCTCTGCTCATTCCTTTCCTCCTTATGAAAAAAGCGCCGGAGTCGGAGCTTTCCGGAACAGAGTCCCGGTTTCCGGCCCGGGAATCTGCGTATGTTCCGAAAGCCCTGTCCGCTTTATTCTCCAGCGCTGATAGATGCATTTAAATTTATTTCTGTTTTTCGACGTGGTACTTCTTTCCAAAATCCGGATGCGCGTAGCGGTTGCGTCCCTTCGTCACGCGGCCGTATTCAATCGCGTCTTTCGGGCATCGGTTGATGCAGGCGGTGCAGTGTTCACAGCTGCTCTTCACCCATGACGGGCGGCCGTTTTCCATCCGGATGGCATGAACAGGGCAGACTTTTTCACAGAGTCCGCAGCCGATGCAGGCATCTGTAGAATAGAATTTTGCGGTCTTGCAGCTGCCTTTATAGAAATGGTGAATAAATCCGGACTCCATGCCGGAAGATGCCGTTAACTGGTCTGGCATCCGGTGATGGTAGTCTATGGAATCCATGACATCTTTCATCCGGTCCTCCATATGCTTCAGCTGGACCAGAGCGGCTTCTCTGATCGGCGGATTCATATAGAAAATGCAGTTTTCCGGCGCCTTGACACTGTAAAACGCACGTAGAGAAAGGCCTTTGTTTTTCAGAGCCTTCTGCAGCTGTTTTCCGCATCCGGCAGGCGTCCCGCCGAATGTAGCGATGCCGATGATTTCAGGGCCTGCAGGAGCAGGCTCTTCCTCTTTTTCTTCAGCACCTTTCTTTCTTCCGAAAAGGCGTTTTTTTACCTGCGCGGTCTCCGGCGGAGCATCTTTCTGCGCCGGCTGTACTTCCACAATGACAGACTGTTCAACCGTAAGATCCAGATGAGAAATGAACTTTTCAACGATCCCCGGAAGTCCTCCGAAATAGACCGGAAAGACAAAGAAAACGCGCTCTCCCTCAGCAGCCTGATACGAATACTGCTTCTGCATCACTGCCTCTGCCATGTTAATCATATCCAGGCTGTAATGTGCCTGCAGCTCGGATGCTGCATGTCTGGAATTTCCTGTTCCGCTGAAGTAGAAAATCATACGTTTTCTCCTTTCCAGGTGATTTTTGTCGAAAAACCTCTGTGTCTATGCAGAAAGCAGCTCATGCAAGCTGCTTTCCGCAAATCATCATTCTGAATGGCTACTGTTCGTCGTGCTTGACCTCTACGATATGGTAGCACTCGATAATGTCGCCTTCCTTGATATCGTTGTAATCCTCGATTCCGATTCCGCACTCGTAACCCTGATTGACTTCCTTGGCGTCGTCCTTGTAGCGCTTCAGTGAGGAAATCGTGCCCTCGTGGACAACGATGCCGTCTCTTACCAGACGGATCTGGGCGTTTCTGGCAACCTTGCCCTCGGTGACGTATGCGCCTCCGATGATGCCGACATTCGGTACCTTGAAGGTGCTTCTGATCTCGGCCTTGCCCAGTGCCTCTTCCTTGGTATCCGGCTCCAGCAGTCCCTTCATCGCGGCATCGACATCGTTGATGGCGTCGTAAATGACGGTGTAGAGACGGACTTCTACGCCCTTCTGGTCCGCCATTGCGGTAACTGCGCTGCTCGGACGTACGTTGAATCCGATAATGATGGCGTTGGAAGTCTCTGCCAGCATGACATCGGACTCGTTGACGGTTCCGACGCCGGAGTGGATGACATTGATCTTTACGCTGTCATTGTTCAGTTTCTCAAGGGAGGATACCAGTGCTCCAACGGATCCCTGAACGTCTGCCTTGATGATCAGGTTCAGTTCCTTGGTCTCGCCTTCCTTGATCTGGCTGAAGAGTTTCTCCAGGGACATGCTGGAATTCTTCGCCAGTGTCTCTTCTCTCAATTTCTCCTGACGGTGCTCGGCGATCTCTCTTGCAGTCTTATCATCGCGGACGGCGTTGAAGACGTCTCCGGCCTGCGGAACATCAGTAAGTCCCAGAACCTCAACTGCAGTAGCCGGGCCGGCCTTGCGGATCTTCTTTCCGCGGTAGTCGGTCATCAGACGAATTCTTCCGGAGCAGGTTCCTGCTACGATGCTCTGGCCGCTCTTCAGCGTACCATTTTCTACCAGCAGGGTAGCGACCGGGCCTCTTGCGCGGTCCAGACGTGCTTCGATGACGGATCCCAGTGCCAGACGGTTCGGGTTGGCCTTCAGTTCCATCATGTCTGCCTGCAGCAGAATCATTTCCAGAAGTTCCTTGATTCCCTTTCCGGTCTTCGCGGAAACCGGAACACTAATGACGTCGCCGCCCCAGTCTTCAACCAGAACGCCGTGATCGGCAAGTTCCTTCTTTACACGGTCCGGATTGGCACCCGGCTTATCCATCTTATTAATCGCAACGATGATCGGAACATCAGCGGCCTTGGCGTGGCTGATGGACTCGACGGTCTGCGGCATTACACCATCGTCTGCGGCTACAACCAGTACGGCGATATCGGTGATCTGTGCACCTCTTGCACGCATTGCGGTGAAGGCTTCATGTCCCGGTGTATCCAGGAATACGATCTTCTTTCCGTTGATCTTGACCTCGGAAGCTCCGATGTGCTGGGTGATTCCGCCGGACTCTCTGGATGTGACATTGGTCTTGCGGATAGCGTCCAGCAGGGAAGTTTTACCATGGTCAACGTGTCCCATAACGGTGATGACTGGCGGACGCGGACGAAGATCTTTTTCATCGTCCTTGAAGTCTTCGATACCCTCTTCGACTTCTTCCTTCTCAACCTCGCCGATGACGACATTGATGCCCAGTTCGTCAGCAAGCAGCTGAACCGTATCCTCGTCCAGTGTCTGGTTGATGTTGGCCATAACGCCCATTTTCATCAGTGTCATGATAACTCTGGATGTGGATACTTCCGTCTGCTCGGCGAATCCTGCAACAGTAATCGGAACGTCCAGCTTGAAGGTGCCTTCCGGAAGTACTTCCTCTTCTTCCTCGACCTCCGGCTCCTTCTGCGTCTTCTGGTACTTCTTGCGCTGCTTCTTTTCCAGAGATTTTCTCTCGAATTTATCAAATTTATTATGAGAGGAAGAATCCTTTCCGTGTCTTCTGTGGGCACGGTTTCCGGATCTGCCGCCTTCAGAAGAACCGGCGCTGTTTTCTGTCCGGAAACTTCTGTTGGAACCGCCGCGGGCTACGAATCCTTCGCCGCGCTCGTTCTTTCTTTCGTTTCTGCGCTTCTCGTTCTTCTTATGACGCTCTTCTTCTCTCTTCTTGCGTTCTGAAGCTCTCTTTTCCTTCAGCGTCTTTTCTTCTTTCTTTACCTGCTCAGCAATCTTGACGATCTTGATTCCCGGCATGCTGATCTTCTCAGAATCCGCGATCTTGATCTTATGCTCTTTCTTTTCTTTCTTTACCGGTTTCTCTGTTTTTCTGGCCACTTTTTCTCCTGACTGCTTTGCTTCCTTCGTCTTTTCCGCAGAACCCTTTTCCTGCTTCTTTCCGGAATGGCTGTGCTCAGCATGCTCGTTCTTTTTCTCTTTTCCTTCTGCAGCAGGCTTCTTCTCGGCTGCCTTTTCTGCAGCTTTCTTTTCCGGTTCTGCCGAAGGCTTCTTCTCCGTTTTCTTCTCTGCCGGTTCAGCTTTTGTCTCTGCAGGAGCCTTCTTCTCCTCCGGAGTCTTCTCATTTTTCTTCTTGCGGTCAAACACGCTCTCATCGACAACCGGCTTCCCCATCGGCGGTTTATGTTTGCTGGCAAGGTATTCCTCGTCAACAATCGGGCGGCCGACAGATGCTGATTTTTGCTTCGATTTTGCGCCGGACCCGGAGAACTTCTCTGTCAGCCTGCCGACCTCTGCATCGGACAGCAGACTGGCATGCGTCTTCACCTTGATCCCGAGCTCGCCTGCCTTAGACAGCAGTTCTTTGCTCGATACTCCCAATTCCCTGGCGAGTTCAAATACCTTTTTTGTCATTCAACATCTCTCCTTCCGATTGTATGCGGTCGATTTCCTCACAAATGATTTTCGCAAAATGACCATCTGTCACCGCAAATATTCCATTGCCGCTGCTTCCAGTCATATGTGAAAGGTCATCGCGTGTCCCAAATACTCTGTATGCAGTCCCCGATGTCCTGCACTTCTGCGTCATCTTGCCGATCGTGTTTTCAGAGGAATCTTCTGCAACAATCAGTAGTCTGACCTTACCCTTTTGAATCAGCGGCAAACATGTGTTATAGCCTTTCTGGAGCTTGCGCGCTCTGGCGCAGAATCCCAGATAAGCCGACAGTCTGCCTTGTTTATTCATTTTTCTCCATGCCTTCCCCGTCTGCGCCGATCAGTGCCCGCACGTCCTCATAGACCTTCGCGGTCTGTTCTTTCGTGAAGCCTGTTTTCAGCGCGCGCTGAAGTCCGTTTCTCTTTTCCGCCATTGCAACGCATGATTCCTGCCGGCAGAGATACACGCCCCTTCCGGGAGCCTTCCCAGTCTCATCAACCGTAAGCTCTCCGTTCTGATAAGCGATTCTGATGAGTTCTCTCTGCGGCCTGGAGGTCATGCAGCCGATGCATCTTCTCATCGGCTCAGCATGTTTCTGACGTCTGCTGGACAAAACACACCCTCCTTCCACCGGGCACCCGCAAGGGAACACCCTGCTGTGCCTGAACTCCGGTATGTTTCCGGAAACTGATGATCTGAATGCCTGAATTAAGCCTCTTCATCCGGAGCGTCTTCCGCTTCCGTTTCGGCCTCTTCCGGCGCAGCATCCGCTGCTCCCTCTTTCTCAGAAAGCTCAGCTGCTGCTTCCTCTTCAGCGGAATCCTGAAGTTCCGTCTCTTCGGCATCTGCGGCTGGCTGAAGGTCATCATTCAGTTCTTCAGAAACTGCTTCCGTTTCTTCCGGAGCAGTCTGAAGCTCTTCTGCCTCATCCGGCTCCTCCTCAGCCATCTGCGCTTCCTCAGCCTCTCTCTGCAGGCGGTCAAGGAACTGATTATGGCTCTGAATGTCGATCTTCCATTCACTGACTCTTGCAGCGAGGCGGACATTCTGTCCCTGCTTGCCGATTGCCAGAGAAAGCTGATCATCCGGAACAACTGCAGTTGCGGATTTTGCCTCTGCGTCTTCGATGATGACCTGCTCGACGTCTGCCGGGCTCAGGACATTGCTGATCAGCTGCTGCGGATCATCGCTCCAGTTGATGATGTCGATCTTCTCACCGGAA
The DNA here is from genome assembly GCA_905214225.1 of uncultured bacterium. Classification (GTDB taxonomy): domain Bacteria; phylum Bacillota; class Clostridia; order Peptostreptococcales; family Anaerovoracaceae; genus Aminicella. Next base: position 9,498 of record CAJMLL010000028.1, read on the forward strand.
AGCTCATCTACAACAGTCTGTACACGGCTTCCTCTGGTTCCGACGCATGCACCGACCGGATCGACCTCAGGATCATTGCTGTACACCGCCATCTTGGTGCGGGATCCCGCTTCTCTGGCAGCCTTCCTGATCTCGACAATGCCGTCCTGAATCTCCGGAACCTCCATCTCAAAAAGTCCTCTGACAAGACCAGCATTGGACCGGCTTAAGAAGATCTGCGGTCCCTTGGTTTCTCTTTTGACTTCCACGATATAGACCTTCAGGCGGTCACGGATATCAAAATGCTCGCTCGGCACCTGCTCTTTTTTCGGGAGAATTCCCTCTGCGGAGCCCAGGCTGACGTACAGCGTGTTGCCATTGCGGCGCTGTACGGTTCCGGTGAGGACCTCACCAACGCGCGTGCTGAACTCATCATAGACCATATCACGCTCGATCTCTCTGATTTTCTGCACGACAACCTGCTTGGCCGTCTGGGCGGCAATGCGTCCGAAATCCTTCGGCATTACACTGAATTCAATGCTGTCGCCGATTTCATAGCGCGGATCAATTTCATGTGCAGCTTCCAGCGGAATCTCCAGCATGTCATCGTAATAGTCATCTTCGTCAACGACATCCTTTCTCATAAGGACCTGAATATCGCCGGATTCACGATCGATGACCACACGGACGTTCTGATCTGTTCCGTAATTCTTCTTGTACGCAGAAAGCAGAGCATCCTCAACGGTCTCCAGAAGTTTATCCTTGGAAATATTCCTTTCTTTCTCGAGATCATTCAAGGCCGCTATAAATTCCTTGTTCATTTTCCCTTATTCCTCCTTAGAAAACGACCGCCAGACAAGTCTTTACAACCTGATCCTGCGGAAACGCGATTTCATTTCCATCTTCATCCCGGATGACCACTTTTCCGTCCGTGCATCCGACCAGGGTACCCTGATGTTCCTTACTGCCATTCACGGCAGCGTAGAGCCTGACATCGACAAGCCGTCCCGCATACCGATCATAATCTTTCTGCTCATACAGCTGGCGGTCCAGCCCCGGCGAGCACACCTGCAGATAATAGTTCTGCGGAATCGGATCTGTCTCATCCAGACGCTCGCTCAGATAACGGCTTACCTGCTCACAGTCACTGCTGCTGACATACTGCTCCTGCCCGTTTTCATCCGGCATCTTGTCAATGAAGACATTCAGATACCAGTCTTTTCCCTCACGTTTGAACTCAGTGTGATACAGACTCAGTCCATTCTCTCTGAGGAAGTCCTGCAGAAGTTCCTCCGTCAGTTTAACGATTTTTCCACTGCCGGCCATAAAATTACCCCTAACAAACTGAAAGAGCGGACCGAAGCCCACTCTTTACGATAACTCATAATTACTTGCACTGCAATAATAGCACGTTTGGAAATACTTGTCAAACCGTTCCATACATTTTCTTCCAATCGTTTCCCGCGCGGGCTGCACAGCATCCCTCTTCTATCTCTTCCCCAGAAAGCAGAAAATTACACATCCAGAATTTCACCTGTCTTGGGATTCAGGATTCTCTGGTTCCGGCTGCCCCTGAAATGCAGGCTGATATCCTTCTCTTCCAGGATGAACCGTCCGTCCACCAGCACATCGATATCCTTCAGCATACTGTCCGTATACTCCGTGTACTTGCTGCCGCCTTCCGCCAGATCTTCTCCCCAGCGGTATCCCGTGTAGCACCAGATGGTCTTTTCAGGGTATGTTTCTTTGATCTTTCTGAACAGACCCGCCAGCACTTCCTGATTTTCCGGCTCGAAGGGCTCCCCGCCAAGACAGGTAAATCCGGCGATATAGTCCGGCTTCAGCATATCCAGAAGCTCCTGCTCCGTCTGCTTCGTAAACGGCTTTCCATATTTAAAATCCCAGGTCTCTGGCTGAAAACATCCCTCACAGTGGTTCCGGCATCCCGACACGAACAGCGTAACCCGTACGCCCAGGCCGTTTGCCACATCATAATTTTTTATATTCCCGTAATACAATTCAGGTCCTCTCTTTTCCTTACAATTATATATAACAAACACAGTTTGTGTTTCTCGATTATCTGCATCCGGCAAAATTCTTCCTTGCAAGGGAAAATTTTGTCAACTGCGGCCGTATATTCCATCTTACCCACTCCACAGTGAAAATGCAAGCAAAAGGAAAATTGTGCAGACGGGCTTCCGGAAATATCCCGGCGGCTTCGTTTATACAGGCTCCTGAGTTTGTCAAAAATTATCATGAACAGATAAAGATTCTGCCAATCCCTTTACATTTCAAGGTCTCTAACGTATAATAATTAGCTATAGAAACAAAATCTACAAAATGTTAGGGGTTAACTTATGGAAAAGGAACAATTCTTACAGGTTTATCGCCATTCAATGGCACACATTCTTGCAAAGGCCGTTATTGAGATCTTTGGCAAAGAAAACGTACAGTACGCGATCGGACCGCAGATTGCGGACGGTTTCTATTACGATTTCGTGCTTCCGCGAACGATCACGAATGACGATTTCAAAACCATCGAAGATAAAATGCATGAGATTCTGAAGAGAAAGGAAGACTGGACTCGCAAGGAGGTCAGCAGAGAAGAAGCTCTGGAGATCTTCAAGGACCAGAAATTCAAGACAGAACTCATCGAGGATCTTCCAGAGGATGAGAAGATCACCATTTACTATACCGGAGACGATTACGTTGACCTGTGCACAGGCCCGCACGTCGACAATTCCGCTGAACTTCTGAACGTTGCTTTCGAAATCAAGTCTTCTTCCGGTTCTTACTGGAGAGGCGACGAGAACAGAGAGCAGCTGCAGAGAATCTATGTTTACGCATTCCCAAGCAAGCAGGAGCTGAAAGAGCATAAGAAGCTCATCAGAGAAGCGATGGAGCGCGACCACAAGAAGCTCGGCAAGCAGCTGGACCTCTTCATGTTCGATCCAAGTGCACCGGGAATGCCGTTCTGGCTGCCGAGAGGCTGGAAGCTGTTTAATGCCCTGATGGCATTCTGGAGAAAGATCCACGACGCGCATGACTACATGGAGATTTCCGGACCGGTCATCAGCGGAAAAGAGATCTGGGAGACTTCCGGTCACTGGGGCCACTACGTACAGAACATGTTCATCATCCCGGCAGGAAACGAGGGAGACCGCGTATTTGCCTGCAAGCCGATGAACTGCCCGAACGCAATTCTGGTTTACAAGAGAGACGTCAGAAGCTATAAGGATCTGCCGTTCAGAATCAGCCAGACAGACGTTATTCATAGAAGAGAGAAGTCCGGAGAACTGAACGGACTCTTCCGTGTACAGATGTTCCGTCAGGACGATGCACACATCCTGCTGAAGGAAGACCAGATCGGTGACGAAATCGCAGACATCATGAGCATCGCCGAGAAGATCTACGGCACCTTCGGCCTGACCTATAAGGCTGAGCTGTCCACACGTCCGGACGACTTCATGGGCGATATCGAGACATGGAACCGCGCAGAAGCTGATCTGAAAGCCATCCTCGACAAAGTTTACGGAGAAGGAAATTACGAGATCAACGAAGGCGACGGCGCATTCTACGGTCCTAAGATCGACCTGAAGATGACCGACGCTCTGGGAAGAGAGTGGCAGATGGGTACCATCCAGCTCGACTTCCAGCTGCCGCTGAACTTCGACTGCAAGTACACAGACGAAGACGGCGTTCAGAAGATGCCGGTTATGCTGCACCGCGCAATCTTCGGTTCCGTTGAGCGTTTCATCGGAATCCTGACCGAGAACTTCAAGGGCGCATTCCCGTTCTGGCTGAATCCGTATCAGGTTGCTGTAGTTCCAATCCGCCAGGAGCACAACGACTACGCAAAGAAAGTCGTATCTGCCCTGACTGATGCCGGAATCCGCGTAGAGGCAGACTACACCGACAAGAACATGCGTGAGAAGATCAAGAACTATAAGAACTACAAGGATCCGTACATCCTGGTTGTCGGAGACAAGGAAGCATCCGAGAACACCGTTTCCATCAACCTCAGAGGTTCCAACAAGCAGGTTCAGAACGTTCCTCTTGATAAATTCATCGAAGTCTGCAAGAAGCAGAACGAAGAGTACACACTGGACCTCGTAACAGAGTTTTAGTTTAATAGCATATTGCAGCTTCACAGATTCTGATATCTGATGGATTTTGAAGCCGGATTTACAGCTTGATATGTAACTTCACTGCGCCCTCTGGCGCAGGGAAGTTTTTCTATTGTCTATCCGTCAGACGATACAACAACGTTAAGTCCTTGAGTGGTGTAAATAGAAATACCAGTATTTAATAAAAGAGAAATGTGGCCGGTGGCGTATACAGTATACGTATCCACGCAATATTCGCAGCGTTTCAATTTCACTCATTTTATCCAGGCACAAGGAAAAGGCCAGCCTCGCGGCTGGCCTTTTCCCTGCAATGTTTCATGAAAAAGAGAGTTTATGATTTAAATTTATCACTGTCTCGGGGATCGGCACTTCCCTTCGACAGTTATTACTATAGCAAATTACTGTGGTGAATCCACGAATTAAGATGAACAATTGGTGAAGTTATGCTAAACGAACTTCGCACATTCCAATATCTTTCCGGATGCTGTTCATAAAACATTGCTGTTTACAGATGCCTGCGTTCACTGACTCTGCACCCCGGATCCGAAAACTCCAGAATTTCGCCGTAATGTTAATGTTTATGATTATTCATCTCCGTCAAGGCTCTGCTCATTGTCCTCGACATCGGCGATGATTTTCCTTGAAGTCTCAGATGCTTCTACTCCTCCTTTCCCTGTTTCCGGCGTTATACAGGGATCTTTTGGAACCTGCGGCTTCTTCTTCGGCATGTGATCAACCGGAATAGAATCGCCGATCCCCATTGCCTCTGCAGCTGTTCCCAGTGTAGAGACCAATTCTGTAATATCTGAAGGCATAAAGATCTTGGTTGCGCGTCCGTCGGAGACATCTTTCAGAGCCTCCAGGCCTTTCAGACGAAGGACTGTCTCACTGACATTAGCATTTTTCAGGGCTTCCAGACCTTCTGCTTCTGCCTGATAAACCATTTTAATCGAACGGGAACGGCCTTCTGCGAGTGCAATCTGCGCATCCCTTTCTGCCTCTGCACTAAGGATTTTCGCCTTTTTGTCTCCCTCGGCGCGGCTGACAACCGCTTCCTGATGCGCCTGCGCCTCCAGAACAGTCTGACGGCGTTCACGCTCTGCACGCATCTGCTTGGTCATGACCTCTTCAATTTCTTTCGGCGGCTGGATGTTTTTAATTTCTACTCGGGAAACCTTGATTCCCCACGGGTCTGTCGCCTCATCGAGGATCTGCTCCATCCTCCGGTTGATCTCATCCCGGCTCGTCAGCGTCTGGTCCAGTTCCATGTCTCCAATAATGTTTCTTAGCGTCGTGGCAGACAAATTCTGCAGTCCGGAAATCGGGTTTTCCACACCATATGTGTACAGCTTCGGATCGAACACCTTCATAAAGACGACGGAATCAATCATCATCGTAACATTATCCCTTGTGATCACCGGCTGCGGCGGGAAATCCAGCACCTGCTCCTTTAGGGAAATCTTCTTAACCACACGCTCAAAGAACGGAATCTTTACATGCAGGCCCGCCTCCCACACCGCCTTGAACTTCCCGAAGAATTCTGTAACATATGCGTGCGATTGCGGTACTATTCTAACATTCGACACTACAAGTAAAACAACTAACACGAGAATAATCAGCCAAATGATCAGTCTAACCATATTCCACCATCCTCCCCTTATTTGCATCATTCTTTACTTTTTCACTGGACTGTTTCTGATTTCAATATATCATTCTTGATTTGCGCGTTCAATTTATTTCAGAATTTTTAAGAATTATTTAGTCTTCAACGGAAACAATGCACACAGAACCGCACGACCAAACGATTTTGTGCACAGGCCTAAACTGCGCCTACATATTCTCTTTAAAATTCATCATCATTTCTGCCGTCAAAGACAGATTGACATCTCTGTCCAATTCCCTTTTGTCCGCCCAGACCGCCTGTGCGAGCTCTGTTTCATCCATATGAATCGCCTCCTCCTCATCAGCCTCGGCATAAAACCCAAGAAGAAGATTAGAGTCGAACCCCCACGGCTGACTCTTATAATACCGGATATGGTCGACATGAATCCCGGCCTCCTCCATGACTTCACGGCGAACAGTTTCCTCTGCCGTCTCTCCGATTTCACAGAATCCGGCGATCAGCGCGTCACCGCGGTAAGCCCGATGTGCGTAGCGTGTAACCAGCATCTTATCATGTGTCCGGTTCATCACACCGACGATCACCGCCGGTGCAATTTTCGGATAAATAGTATTTCCGCAGGACGGGCAGACGAGCGCACGCTCTGCCTTTTTATGGACTACGGGTTTTCCGCATCGTCCGCAGAAACGGTTATCTCTGTACCAGACATGAAGATGCCAGGCCGTCATTCCGGCAAAACACAGATCTTTTGGATTTACGCTTCTGAGCAGACGGAAGGATTCCCATCCGAATCCTTCCGCAGAGAAATCCACACCGTCCTCTGCATCCATCAGGAAAAACTTCTGCTGATCGATTCTGAAAAGAAAGGTCAGGCGGGATGCCAGGCAGGTTGAAATCACCTTTTTATCGGCATTTTCTCCGCCCTCCTCTGCATCATCCCGGCAGCCTTCTGCGATCAGCTGTACGCTTGGAAATTCCAATTCCCCATTCTCTTTTTTCCTGCAGTACATTTCCTGCCCGCGGAAGATAAATACCAGGCTTTCCGCCTCCGGAGCCGCTTCTTCTCCATGAAGAAACTCATTATGCATGACTTTCGGTTCGATATCCTGAATCATGGTTCACCTCTTTTACTCTTTACAATTCACCGTTTTTCTGTCTGATGCAGCGCTTCCCGCAGATCAGCGTACCCGGATCACATTTCTTATGATCCGGACCCCTCTGCTTCCGCCGTTTATTCTGAGAGCGGAAGATTTTTTGTGTGGTCCGGCAATTTTATTGGCAGCAATCGATATATTGCGTCCATCAGTAACCAGAATCGGCGAAGCCCCACGCGCACGGGTCTTGATAACGTTTTTTTTCACCTTGACATTCCCAATGTAGTAATTGCCTTTTGGCACAGCCTCTCCGGAATTCCCTCTGACCGCCTTATGGATCCTGCGGCCAAGCAGATAAATTCCATTTCCCCGGGATGAAACAATTGTATTGTTCGCGATCACTCCATTTACCTTCTCCGCCGACGCCGTATAGGCCCGGGATCCTCTCCTTGGAAGATAATATCCGTTCGCCGTGTAGGCCATATTGAAAATCTGAATTCCGGTTCCCCTGCTCTGAATGCGATTGCCGACTATCCGGAGTCCCTGCACATTACGCATGTAAAAACCGGCATCCTGACAGTTCGTCACTGTGTTATTCTTAAACACGACGTTCTTAAACGGCCTTCCGATCACCGCCGTATGTGAACCGACAGTGCGCACCACATGGTCAAAGCTACAGTTTTCTACGACAATGTTCTTAGAAACATAGTCAATCTCCGAATCCAGCGCCTGGTATCCGTTAAAATGCTGCTTTGCCAGAATGTCGATCTGTACACACTCATATCCAGGATTTCCGTAATTCGTTCTGCCGGAATTATGGAAGCGGCAGTTCTTGATGTACAATCCGTTTACGCCGGCGGTCTCCACCAGATGACTGTTTTCCGCATTGCAGAGTTCCGCATTTTCCAGGGTCACATTGGCGGCGTGGGCAATCTTGATTCCGGTGGAATCGTGTAATTTACAGCGGTTCCACATTCCGCCGTTGATCGTGATATTCTGATAATAGAATCCGTGTGCCTCTTTATCCACCCCCGGTCTTCCGACCTTCAGCAGATTGTTCCGCACCTTTTCCTTAAATACTGTACCCGGTTCACAGGTCAGTTCTGTATTCGAGTAGATATGCAGCGCAGTATTCAGTTTATATTTTCCCGCCGCCACAACCACTTCATACGGCCTGTCTGCCGTCGCGTGGTCTCTGGCCTTGTTCAGAGCCTTCTGAATGCCCTTCTGCCCCTGACTATACGAGACCTGAATCACCTTTTTCTGCGGCGCAGCTGTCTTGCCGGCTGTACTGGCTGAGCTGTCTGCACTGGCTGTACTGTCAGCATAAACCTGCCCGGCTGCCGCGGAAGCAAGCAGGAGCAGAATAAGAACTGCTGCAAACAAAATGAATTTTTTAACTGCAGAACTGCAGCTTTTTCTTTCAAAATAATAAATATCCTCTTCGTTTTCCATTAAACCAACATCTTTCCCGGTGCATCAGAATGAAGTCCGTGCACCTTCTCTTTAACCAGTAACTTATTTTTTCTAACGGCTGACCACCGGAACAACATCTATCCACTCCGGGCATCTGAATGCGCGGTGTCCGCCCCTTTCCAGATACTGCGTTCCGTCATCCAGTTTCTTTATCTCCGACGTTTTCTGCATCGTCAGCTCTTTCCAGACTTTTTCACTCATAATCTCATCTTCCGGATGATCCAGATCAATTCCGATGTCTGCGACAGTCAGCAGATCCATATATTTTCCTGCGTTTTCTGTAATCAGGCCGGTCTTCACGTATCCGACCGTCACCGTCTGATCAGAGTGAACGATCAGGCTGCCCTGTCCGCTGTCTCCATTCATTCCGCTGTTGATGTCGCAGCTGACGACGAAGCCCTCCGACTGATTGATTTCCTCAATCATCTGCTTGTATTTACCGCGGACTTCCCCCTGAAAACCGGTCCCGAGCAGGCAGTCCACGATGACCGCCGCTCCGTCCAGCTGATCCGTTCCCGGTTCATACGGAATTACTTCCGCGCCCAGAAGCTCCGCTTTTCTTTTATAATACTGACTGTCTTCAGACCAGTGATCACTGACCGTCAGAATCCGGCATTCCATTCCTTCCTTTCTCAGAATCTCTGCCAGTGCGAACCCGTCGCCTCCGTTGTTTCCAGAGCCCACGCAGATCACAACCGGATCCGTGCTGAAATCCCCTGCCATCCGGATTCCTGCCGCGGCCCTCCTCATCAGTTCCAGACTCGGCACTTTCTCCCGGATCGTATTCTGATCACTCCTTCTCATGTTTTCTACAGAAATGCATTCCATACCCATATCATAAACATCTCCCTTCTGCTTTTTTCCGCACGACAAAAGCAAACCTGCCAGGGGGCAGATCTGGCCTTTTGCAGCTGGGTGTAAGGAAATCATCATACCTATATTTACAGCCGGCTGATAATTTTTCCGATATTTTTTACCGCAATGGAAATCGTTCCGTCCGGCTGATTGATGAACTCGATAAAATCTTCATTTCCGGCATACTCCGCAGGAAATGTAATCTCAATGCCGGTATCGGTTTTGATTTTCTGGCTTCGGCCCTTCTTTACCGCGACCTCCTGATCGACAACCGCCTCAGAAGGAAGCTGTGCATCCTGAATCTTTTCATCGTATGAGGCCAGCATATGCGGGGATCCCGCAAACACTTTCCGTCCCACATCATCCGGCGACAGCCGGTCCGTAGACTCCGCGTTCTCCGAAATATACGTTTTTGCCCTTGCGAGCGCAAGCGGTGCGTTTTGTCCGAACTCCTCCGCTACATCGCGGGTGATTTTCTCGACCGCGACCAGAAGATTATGGTTGGCCAGTTCTTTCTCACACTGCAGAATCTCGTCCTGCAGAAGATTCACCTTCTGACCGTTGATTTCCACCGCCTTGTCCCGGTAGCGGATGCGCATCGTGGACTTGTTAATCAGCGCCGCAGCGGCAGCTTTCTGCTTTTCTCCCGGAAGAATGGCGTGATTGCGGATGATGGTCGCCGTGGTTCCCTCTTCATTATGCTCCACCACATGCGTATACGCCGTCCGGTGATCCAGCAGAAGCAGCGCCAGCTGGGGACCTTCGTCATCAGTGAACTCAGCAGCCAGAAGGTCAAAAGAAGTGTCTGCATCGGATACCTCCAAAGCGGCCTTCAGATTCTCCGCGATTTCCTGTGTAAAATCAACGAAATCCTTCGCTCCGTCCAGGTAATCCTGCATGAGCTTTCTGAAACTGCTGTCCTCGGAAAAGGCCGCAAGATTCGCGCGCGCCTCAGACTGACTCCGTTCAATATGCGTCTCCAGATAGGTGCGGACCACCTCACTGCCCGTGTCCAGCTCATGCTGCGACGGCAGATAGACGCCGGATACAAAGTCAATGATATGCAGAATCGCGCGCTGAATGTTCATATATTCCTCCCGATGAAAATATCTTTTAATGCATCTTGAGTTTTCATTATAGCACAGAACTCATCCACTGTAAAGAACATATGTTCTCAAAATCTGTAAAATTACAGCAAAAATCCCGCTTCTGGTTTTCATGTTCCAGAGCGGGATAAAGTCAGGCTGCTGCTATTAATACTTTCACTTAAAGCAGCTTTTTCAGGAGTTTCAGTTTGTGTTCATCGAAAGGCGGATAGCGGAAAGGCAGGTCGAGCAGGGTGACGCTCTTCAGGACAGCTTTCTTATGACTGAAGGCATCGAATCCATACTTTCCGTGGTAGGCGCCCATGCCGCTGTTTCCGACGCCGCCGAAAGGCAGATGGCCGTTGGCGTTATGCATGATGACGTCATTCACACAGACTCCGCCGGAAGACAGTTCCCGTATCACCTTGTCCGCTCGCTTTTTGTCCCGGGTGAATACGTAGCAGGCAAGCGGTTTCTCCCTTGTCTTCACTTCGCTGAGGGCCTGGTCGAAATGGTCGTATCCGATCACCGGCAGAAGCGGGCCGAAAATTTCCCTTTTCATGATTTCATGATCGTAATCTGCGTCGGGGAAAATCGCCGGCGCGATCTTATGCTTCTCCAGGCTGACCTCGCCGCCGATTACCTTCTCCTCACTTCCGATCAGATGGATCAGGCGGTCATAGCTTTCCCGGTTGATGATGCAGGGATAACTGTCATTCTGCAGTGGATCCGGATATCTTCTGTCAAATTCCTCTTCCAGAGCATGGATAAAAGACTCTTTCACCTGATTCTGCACCAGTACATAGTCCACGGCGATGCAGGTCTGCCCGGCATTCAGAAGCTTTCCCCAGGCAACCCGTTTTGCCGTCAGTTTCAGGTCGGCAGTTTCATCAATGATGCAGGGACTTTTTCCGCCCAGTTCCAGGGAAACAGGCGTCAGATGTTTACTGGCCGCCTTCATGACAGTTTTTCCCACTCCCGGGCTTCCAGTAAAGAACATATAGTCGTAGTTCTGATCCAGCAGTACGTCATAATCGATGTCCATCTCTGTACAGTAAATATAGTAGTCAGGGAAGGTATGATTAATGATGTTGTGAAGGACCTGAGAAGTCCTGCTGCTCTGACGGGAACACTTCAGAACTGCACAGTTCCCGGCCGCAATCGCCGCCGTCAGCGGAGCCAGGGACAGGTTGACCGGGTAATTCCACGGTGTAATAATCAGCGCAGTACCGTAAGGCTCCGGATACACGAAACTCCGGGACGGAAAGGTTCCGACCGAGTCCAGGACCGGTTTTGGCAGGCTCCACCATCTGACTTTCCGGATGGCTTCCCGGATTTCCCCGTAAACAATGGAAATTTCTGTCATATAGCTTTCTGCCTCTGATTTTCCCAGATCGTGACGAAGGGCAGAAAACAGCTGTTTTTCATTGGCCCTGACAGCTTTGTCAAGCTTTCTCAACATCCGGATTCGAAAATCGGCCGGCTTGGTCCGGTTACTGTTAAAGAAAGCTTTCTGACGGGAAATAATTTCTTTCAGTTCGCTCATTGTTTCTCCCACTTTTTATCCTTCCTCCTTTCTGACCGCTGCCTTTTCTCTTTCCTTCTGGGCAAGCGCATTGGTGTCCAGTGTTTTTCCGAACACGAAGAAGCGGTCGTACAGAAATTCTGTAATAAAATTACAGAGCATATTCAGGATTGTTACCAGGTAATCGTTCCAGCCGCAGCTTTCTGCCAGATAATTTCCCGTAATCGTTGTAACCGGTGTGAACACGCAGTAGAACAATGCTACCTTCAGCATTGCAATCGGCACATTGTTCGCTGATTTAAAGGTATAGCGCCGGTTCAGCGTGAAATTCCACAGGACAGAACAGATCAGGGCGATCAGATAGCGGGGCCAGTAAGGCCAGTCTGTTATTGTTTCTAACAAAGCAAAGACGCCAAGTTCAATCACGCCTGCGGAAATCGAGAATAAGAAAAACTTGATCGATCGCACGGCTTCTTTTTTACTGTTAATTTTACTCATCACAGCTCTCCTTCCATAAACCCATTCAGCTGTGAAAAATTTTTCCGGTTATCTGCATAGAGTTTTTTGAACACCCCGTAATTCCGGTCGTAGATTTTCCTGATTTCCGGATCTTCTGTCGGTTCGTAAGTATGCATGACGGGAATCATTTTCCGGACATCTTCCAGATGATCAAAATAGCCGAGGCCCTGACAGGCCACTGCCGCAGCGCCCACCGAACCCACATCCTGAGGGTCGGGAACGGTCTCAATTCTTCGTCCCAGTATATCAGCAAGAATCTGACAAGTCACCGGAGAGAGCGCTCCGCCACCTACAAAACGGATATTTTGAGAAGATTTCACCTTCTTATCCGCACACTCCAGCATCCATTTCAGGTGGAAGCAGATTCCTTCAATGACGGAACGGATCAGTTCTGTTTTTCCGGTTTCCAGGTGGATGTTGAAAAACATGCCTGCGGAAGAGGAATCTTCAAACGGACATCGGTTTCCATGAAGCCAGGGAGTGAAAATTACACCGCCGGAACCCGGCTGTGCCTTCTTGATTGTTTCCGTCAGATAGGTAAACAGACTGCTGCAGACGGCATCTCTTCCCTCCGTTACATCGTGTTTCTCCAGGTAGATGCCGATTTCATCCAGAGCCAGATGCTGTTTTACCCAGTCCAGGCATTTTCCTGCCGTTTCCATCTCCGCAAAATAATTAAAGCGGTCTTTTTCTGCTCCGACAATCGCGGCAATCATGGAAAAAGCATCGACGGTCTGTTTATTGGTAACGGTTTCTACCCATCCGCTGGTTCCCTGGTAGACATGCGTATCTCCAAGTCCCACCGCTCCGGCGCCGACTCCGATCAGGGTCGCATCGCCGCCTCCGCCGAAAACCGGGGTTCCTGCCTGAAGTCCCAATTCTTCCGCAGGGCCTTCCTGCAGCATCCCGGCCTTATCCTGGCATTCAATGATTTCCGGAAGATGATCCATGTTTACACCGAACATCCTGCAGAGTTCCCTGCTCCAGCCTTCGTGACCTTTCCGGGTGTCATAAATCATCGTGGAAAAAGCGGAATCCCTGGTCATGACGAATTTTCCCGTCGCTCTTGCAATCAGGCTTTCCTTGACATCCAGCCATTTATAGACGCGGCGGAAGTTTTCCGGTTCATGTTTCTCTACCCATTTATATTTCCAGACCGGATCCTTTACGCTGAGGGGAGCCGCACCTGTTGTCCGGATACACCGGAGCAGGCGGAAAACATTTCCTCCTGCAACACAGATGCCCTTCTGCATCCCTTCCCGGATTTCTTCCTTTGCCCGCTGGTCCATATAACTCATCGGCCGGCGGACCGGTTTTCCTTCCCGGTCCACCAGCACCAGCCCCTGCATCTGCGAACAGAAAGAAATACCAGCGATCTCTTCCGGTTTTGTTCCCGTCTGTTCCAGAACTTCGCGGCTTGTTCTGCACATGGCATCCCACCATTCGTCCTGATCCTGCTCCGCTCCGCCGTCCGGGAACAGATACAGATGATATCCCGCGCTTACCCCGGCCAGCAGTTTCAATGTACTTCCGGCTTCTACGATACAGGTTTTCACTCCGGTGGTGCCCACATCGAATGCTAATATCTTCGCCATTTCACACCTCCCGTGTATCAGATTTTTGTCTCATCACTTCACTCTTTATGATCAGGCAGGCCGTTTTTCTTTTCTGAAGAACCGGGATCAGCATCGCCGGACGATGAATTTTTCTTTTCATCCGGCTCCCGGAAAAAGCCTGTCAGCATCCTGATCATCTGCGAGGCCAGCTCTTCTCTGTCTGTCTTTCCACAGTAAAGCCGCCAGCGCTCGTCATAATAGGTACAGCTTCCGGAAAACTGCAGCATCATCAGAAGATTATCAAAGAACATGGCCAGATATGCCGCTTTCACATCGGAACGCAGCATGCCCTTTTCCTGAAAGCCGCGCATCATCTGTACGTAAACAGAAGAAGAATCTCCTTCGATTTTCCGGGCCAGCTTTCTTGTTTTTTCACCTTTCTCCCAATTGGTAATCTGGTGATAGAGAAGTATTTCATCCCGGCTGTCTCTGGAAAAATCCACAGCTGCCCGGACAAGCTTCTCTGCAATTTCATCCGGCTTAAGTCCTTTAAAGCCTTCCGGATCCAGCAGCTGATGCAGGGTTTCCAGGCTCTTCCTCACACAGGCCAGGAAAAACGCTTCTTTACTCTCGTAATATTTATAGAGCACGCCGACGCTGATCCCGGCCTTCTTCGCAATGACATTGATGTTTGCGCGGTCGTAACCCAGTTTTGCAAACTCTGCAATTCCCGTCTGGATAATTTCTTTCTGCTTACTCTCCGTCAGTCTCTTCATCCGCCTGTCCGATCCTCTTTGAATAACTGTTCAGGTAAAAACAGCGCTGCAGCAGCGCATCTGCTTTCATCAGGGCGTGGCACGGAATCCAGCTGCAGGCCGAATCGTAGATCGCAGCCTTGCAGGCCTTATCCAGAATCATACCGACGGCCTCCGCATCTTCTTTTGTCACGCCGGTAACCAGCGCCCCGCCATAAGAGAGAAGAACGGCGTTTCTGCCGCGCAGTGCGCGGACAACAGGCCCGGCCTTCATCTCCGTCAAGTGCAGGCATTTGATATCCGGGCCCGCTACCTGGGCCAGGTCGTCAAGATATGGCGGAAGGGTGATGCCTGCCGCGCTGTATGCGGTGATGTCCTCAGACTGGTCATGAAGAATGCAGGTCAGATCCGGATCATTCTGATAAATGCCTTCATGCATCCGTGCGGCAGGGCCGGCATCTTCCGGCAGGTCACCGATCCGGTATTCCCTTGCTGTGCCATTTACCAGGATGTTCATTTTGTCCCCGCTTCTGAAGCTGCTGCCATAGTCTGGAATCTGATAAGGCTGATGACAGTGGAAGCGCTTGAAAAACGGTTCTTTTCCGCCTGCCCAGCGGAGTTCCTCCCGGCAGGCATCCTCCAGCAGCTGTGCCTTATGGAAGGCCTCATCCTCATCAGCGGCCAGAATAAAGGCGCCGTGGCTTCTCATCAGAAAAACGCTGCGGCTTGGATACTGCTTCACCACCTTCTCTACCTGACGGCGCAGTTTCTGGGTTGAGGAAATGCCATAACCCGCGCAGGGAATCGAATGGCCCAGAAGTTCTGCCGCAGCCGGATCGCTGACCGGAACAGCCTTTCCCATGACACTGACCGCAGAAGCACAAGGCTGGTGGGTGTGGATAAGGAAATTCACATCCGGACGCAGACGGTAGGCATCTGCGTGGATCCACTTCTCGCTGGACGGCTTGATCTCTCCGTCATAACTGCAGTCCTCGATTCTGACCCGGACCAGTTCTTCCGGCAGCAGAGTTTCATAGGCCATGCCGCTTGGTGTGATAATGAATTCTTTCTCTGAAATCCGGGCGCTGATATTTCCCCAGGTTCTGGCGGTCAGCCCTTCCTTCAGCAGACGGTGTCCCGCCTCGATGACAAGCCGCCTGGCTTCTTCTTCCGTATAACTCATTTCTGCCTTCCTCCTCTACGCTTCCATTGGTCCGCACTGGCTCAGCACTTTATCAAAACGGGCGATGACATCGTTGATCATTTCTTCTGTGTAAGCGGCACTCGTATAAAGACGGGTTCCGGCAAGTGTAACGATGCCTTCTGCCATGTAAGCGGCCCCCATATGCTCCATTTCTTTCTGGCGGATGCTGGTCTCTTTCAGGATATGCGGAATCTGCCAAGGCTTGGTCCAGTCAATGGCAAAGTGCATGGTGCCTGCATTATCCAGGTGGCAGACAGAGCCGATATTGAAAGCAACAAACGGCAGATTGTATTTCTTAATGGATTTCTGCAGGCCCTTTGTCAGGCGGTCGCCCATTCTTCCTGCAACTTCGCAGGCGTTCCTCTTCTCGATTTCGCATAAGGTGTAGTAACCGGCTACACAGCTGACCGGAGTTGCAGCCATCGTTCCGCCGCAGAGGGCCTTAGAAACTTTCTTTCCGGAGGAGTCGAGTCCGGCGCCCAGGTGAGCCATGACGTCCCGGTGTCCGCCGACACCGCCGGCTCCCGGATAACCGCCGGCGATAATCTTTCCGAATACGGTCAAGTCCGGATCAATTCCGTAGTAGCCCTGCGCTCCTCCCGGACCGATGCGGAAACCGGAAACAACTTCATCGCAGACCAGAAGCGCTCCGTAGCGGTGAGCCAGTCTTTCGCAGCCCTTTACGAATTCCTTCGAAACCGGACGGGTTCCGCTCTCCGGGCCGATCGGTTCGATGAATACTGCTGCGGTGCCGCCCGTCAGCTGATTTTTCTTCAGGTGACGCTCCAGATCTTCCAGATCGTTCGGGAAAAATTCATCGGTGTGCTTAAAGACAAATCCAGGCACGCCCTTGGACATGAGACCTTTTGTCCCCGGAACCCGGATACCGTATGCCAGCTGATCGGACCAGCCGTGATAAGCACCGCCCATCTTCAGGATGTTCTTCTTCTTCGTTGCCAGACGGGCGATACGGGCCGCGACCATGCAGCCTTCTGTACCAGAACCAAGCATACGGAACATCTCAACGCTCGGAACCATATCAGAGATTTTCTTCGCCAGCTTGTACTCATATTCGTGGAAAAGTCCGGTGGACGGGCCGCATGTGTTCAGAAGATCGATCACATGCTCCCGGACAACCGGGTCATTGCTTCCCAGAATCGTCGGGCCGCCTGCCTGAAGCAGGTCATAATACTCATTTCCGTCGATGTCATAGAGCTTGGCACCTTCAGCCTTCGTGATCACGATCGGGAAAGGGTAATTGAAGGCCAGATTATGCTGCACGCCGCCTGGGATCACCGTTTTCGCCTCAGTGATCATTGCCTTCGACTTCGTGCATTTCTTCTCAAAATAGTTGTCCACATAGTTTCTCAGTACGCCTTTACGAATCGTATAAACAGGCTTTCTGATCAGCTCATCCAGCTGCTTCGTAACCGCATCTGCATCGAGATACTCATCAATCGCGTAACCGTTATATGCCATTTCCTTACCTCCCTGATTCAACACTTGCTTGTTCTCTTTTTATTCTGAATTTTCTTTTCAGGCTGCAGTCTTATGCCCTGTAAATTATTCACCAGACTTGTGAGCGACTGCTCACATCTACCCTTAATCTACCACCCTCAGAATCTTCCGTCAATGAAAATAAGAAAATTGGATAAAATTTATGTAAAGGGCCGATTTCTTCAGGGATACGAAGCACAAAAAGAGGAGCCTGAACCGGCTCCCCAAGGTTTCCGGATGCTATACTTCTGAGCGTTTTCCTGAAGCGGATAATGCTGCGGAGAGTACTCCTGCTGCAATGAACGGAATTCCGGAGTCAATTACCTTAAACGGGGTAATATACGCCGTTGTTCCCGCAAACAGCCCGCCAAGCCAGCTGATAATAATCAGAAGGTAGGCGGCGAGTGCAGCATAGAGAATGATGCGGATTACTCTTGCAGCAGCTGTTTTTATCTGATAATTCCGCCTTTTCAGTATCGCAATCGCAATTACTGTACTCAGACAGAAGACAAAAAGCGGCTTTGCAAGGAATCCATAAAGCAGCACCAGCAGTTTATCCGGCTGGAAATTCGCAATGCTCTGATTCAGAGGCCCACGCAGACTGAACAGCATGGCCAGTGATAGAATACAGAGCGCACCCGTGATCGGAAGGTAATGGTTGGATTTTCTGGTCATCAGGACCACCTCCCTTCGTTTCTACTATTATACACTGAATAGCGCAGCTGAAAACATATATTATTAGTTATTCATTGTTTTTTGATGTATACTGCTTCTATATCTCAGTCCAGCCTGTCCTGCGGATATTTGCTGATTCTTTCCTTTATCAGCACAGCATTCCGCCTGTCTTTACTCAGATAAACTTTCCTGCATGCCTGATACAGCTTTTCTTCGCGGGCATACCCGGAGCGAGACTTATATTCCTGAAGCGCCGTATCCTGGATCTTTTTCCACTGATGATTCCAGTTTCCGCCTTTCTTTCTCTTCTGGAACTGTTTCTGTTCCTGCTTATACAGCTTGTCTGTCACATAGTCGAATGTATAGGTCTCCCGGCTTTTCCAGTAGATATCGGAAAAGTTGATTCCTGCCTCCCTGCAGGCTTTATTGATTTTCTTATAACTTTTCGCTTTCCGGCCGGAAGCGATCTGCCTCTTGATATAGGCGTTGATGTCGCTTTTTGTCCAGCGGATTCCCTGTGATTTCGCATAGGACAGCAGGGCTCTCTGGCTGATCATCGTTGTCTGCGCTTTCGCCCAGGCGCTTTTCCGACTCTTTCCGAACATTTTTTCCTGCTCCTGCGCGTAGGTATACATATACGTATACGCGCTTTCATAGCCCAGCTTATCACGCAGGTCCATGCCCTGTTTCTGGCATCTGACCCAATTCTTCATAGATGCCGCACTTGCGCTTCTGCTTCTGTCTGCCTGCTCCTGCGAATGCTCCCCGGAGGACACAAACATGTTGACAATCAGAGCTGCCGCAAGGGCTGCGAGAATGCATAGGCCAATAATTGAACGTATACGCTTATGTTTATATGACATCTTTCTTTTCCTTCCAGTAACGAATAAAATTATGCTATTCTGGCATCCATGATTGTGAAGATCACAATAAGTGCAATCAATACTGCTGCAAACCATCCATAACTCAGGAACCAGTTGACCGGTCCGGAAACACCCTTCCTCCTCAGCTTGAAATTAGCTGTCGTTTGTGAAAAAACAGGTCCAAAGCAGAGAAGACCGATCAAAACCCAAGCAGCCCCATAGAATCCTCCGCCGCTTCTAAAAAACAGATAGACCTGCACAGCGCACCAGAACAGCGACAATCCCCATAGCTGTAATTTATGATGCGACCACGTCGGCGTAAAGATCTGATTTTCCGCATTCCTCCTCGCCTGGCGTTCCCAGCGTATATAGGTAAGCAATGTATCTGCATTGATTGCTGCAGCAAACAGCCACATAGCACATAAGGCCAGCGTATCCGAACGTTTGAGCAGTGATTTGCTGGCCATCAGCTGCTTTACGTTTATCAAACCCAAAACCATGCATACGAAAAACGAAATCATCCATCCCATTTTATACCCGACAGCACAGATGGAAATGTTATTTACCTGCACCAGCGGATCGGTTTCCAGCGGAACAGCATCTGGGTCCTCATTACAGAAAACCTTTATCTTTTTATTTTCTGCGACTAACTCCCATCCTGCCTCTTCACAGAATTCCTGAAAGCGTAGTTCACTTCCGGTTGGAGGCGACCACTGCCTGCTGTCATCTACATAAGTAATCGCATATTTCACCCTGGCAGGTTCTGCACGGCGATAATGGATCGTCAGCCCAATTCCATCAACGCGCCAGCCGGATTCTGCTTTAGCGGTAAAATGTGTTTCCATGCTGCTGTGATCATAAAACGGAAACGCCATCAACTCGATAAACTGTTTCATTGGACACCTCTCCTTACGCCAGACCGGGCGGCACAGTCAGTAACGATTCATCCGTTATTTTCCATCCGCAAAGCTTGTGAAATACTCCGTTTCCTCAGCCGGACATCCCCCCTGCTCTTTCTCCATATGAATAAGACGGATCAGATGCGCCATATTTCTTCCTAAATTCCGCATGGTCTGCAGGCCTTCCAGGTCCTTTTCGACGTCCTCTGCAGTAAATCCATGAACCTGATTCCAGTAGGTGCTGGTGGCGATTGGCATTCCTGCGATAGAGAAATACTTATTCAGCACATCGAAAGAAGCCGTTGCTCCCCCGCGTCTGCAGCTGACCACTGCCGCACCAACCTTCATATGCATGGAAAAATCCGCACTGTAGAACAGCCGGTCCAGGAAGGACAGAATCGTGCCGTTCGGAGAGGCATAGTAAACCGGAGTTCCGACAACCAGGCCGTCTGCATCCCTCAATTTCTCTGCAGTTTCATTCACCAGGTCATCGAAAATGCATTTCCCCAGAGTTTCGCATTTTCCACAGGCAGTGCATCCGCGTATATCCTTATTTCCGACCTGAATCACTTCCGTCTCCAGGCCCTGCTCATTCAGCGTCTTCTCCACTTCCTGAAGCGCGCGTGCCGTGCATCCCTGCGTATGCGGACTTCCATTTAATAACAGTACTTTCATCAATATGCCTTCTTTCTCTTAATTTTCTCCGCGGACAAAACATTACCGGCCAAGGGGACAGCTTTCTTGAAAATTGTTATTTGTCCGCCGGCAGTCGTTTACTTGCGTCATTATACGACAGATCCATCCAGTCAGCCTGCCTTATATCCCGTTATTCAGGACTTTCAGGAAAAAGCAGACCAAAAACTAGCTCTTGATGTACAGCTCATAATCGTGAATCTGGCATTTCAGCCGTTCGTACTCCTCCCGGAGTGCTTCCCTTCCTGTTTCTGTCAAGCGGTAGCAGCGCCTCCGGCCCTCTGTCCGGGTCTGTTCAATCATGCCGGCGTTCGTAAACTGCTCCAGAAGATTATACAGCGTCCCCGGACCGACATTCACCCTGCCGTCCGTCATCTCCCTGACACTCTTCATGACTTCCGTTCCGAAACACTCTTCCTGAAAGCAGAGGAGAATGTAGAACATCTGCTCCGTCAGCGTCTGAAACTTCGACCTCGCCACGCTCTCCTCCCCTTCCTGTTTATTTCGCTTCACATTTCCTTTATATCGAATATCGATATCTCTTTGTATCTCCACTATAATATCGATGTTCGATATTGTCAACTAAGATCTTGCACAGTTACATTTTGTCGAAACAGACACGCTATATTTTCAGAATACAGCTATCTTCTGCAGCAAGTTCTATTTTAAAAAGAATATATAAAAAGAGCCGCTGCATGAATGTCCCCATTCACACAGCGGCCCCTGACCTCTTTTTCGCTTTTTATGTTTGCAGACCATCTTGCATTCTGCTTTACAGATGCATTACACGATCCTTGATCTCCTGCGTCCTTCCCTGGTTCCAGAACTGGGTTCCGATGTATCCGCAGGTGCGGCGGGCAACGGACATCTTATTCTGGTCGCGGTTTCCGCAGTTCGGGCACTCCCAGACAAGCTTGCCGCTCTCATCTTCGACGATCTTGATCTCGCCGTCGTAGCCGCATTCTTCGCAGTAGTCGCTCTTGGTGTTCAGCTCGGCGTACATGATGTTGTCGTAAATGTACTGCATGACGGTGATGACGGCCGGGATATTGTCCTGCAGGTTCGGAACTTCAACGTAGCTGATGGCTCCGCCCGGGGACAGCTTCTGGAATTCGGATTCGAACTTCAGCTTGTGGAAGGCGTCGATCGGCTCGGTGACGTGTACGTGGTAGCTGTTGGTGATGTAGTTCTTATCGGTGACGTGCGGGATGATGCCGAATCTTCTCTGCAGGCACTTTGCGAACTTGTAGGTTGTGGATTCCATCGGGGTTCCGTAAACGGAGTAGGCGATGTTCTCTGCGGCTCTCCACTCTTTACACTTGTCATTCAGCTTCTGCATGACTTTCAGGCAGAATTCGCGTCCCTCTTCAGAGGTATTGCTCTTTCCGATCATTCTCCAGCACATCTCGCAAAGTCCTGCATAGCCCAGGGAAATTGTGGAATATCCGCCGTACAGGAGCTTGTCGATGGTCTCACCCTTCTTCAGGCGGGCCAGGGCTCCGTTCTGCCAGAGGATCGGGGCAACGTCGGAAACGGTTCCCTTCAGTCTCTCGTGGCGGCAGCGCAGAGCGCGGTGGCAGAGTTCCAGACGCTCGTCCAAAATCTTCCAGAACTTGTCCATGTCGCCGTCAGAGGAACATGCTGCGTCGACCAGGTTGATGGTGACAACACCCTGGTTGAAGCGGCCGTAGAATTTATGGCTGCCGTCCGGGTTGCGCTGGGAATCTTCAACGGTCAGGAAGGAGCGGCATCCCATGCAGGTGTAGACATTGCCGTCCTTCAGCTGTTTCATGATCTTGGCGGAGATGTAATCCGGAACCATTCTCTTGGCGGTGCACTCTGCGGCGAGTTCTGTCAGATAGAAGTATTGGGAATCCTCGTGGATGTTATCCTCATCCAGAACGTAGATCAGCTTCGGGAATGCCGGAGTGATCCATACGCCCTTCTCGTTCTTGACGCCCTGCATGCGCTGGCGCAGAACTTCTTCAATCATCATAGCCAGGTCGTCTCTGGTGCGTCCTTCCGGAACCTCGTCCAGATACATGAACATGGTGACGAACGGAGCCTGTCCGTTGCAGGTCATCAGGGTGATCAGCTGGTACTGGATCGTCTGGATTCCGTCTTTGATTTCTTTCTTCAGGCGCATTTCCGTGATGTCGTCGATAACCTTGTCGTCAACGTTAACACCGGTGTCTTTAAACTCCTGAATGACAAGCTTGCGCAGCTTCTTTCTGCTGACGTCGACGAAAGGTGCCAGATGGGACAGCGTGAAGGACTGTCCGCCGTACTGGTTGGACGCAACCTGAGCGATGATCTGTGTGGTGATGTTGCAGGCGGTGTAGAAGCTGTGCGGCTTCTCGATCATCGTCTCGCTGATGACGGTTCCGTTCTGCAGCATGTCTTCCAGATTGATCAGGTCACAGTTATGTTCCTTCTGTGCATAGTAGTCCATATCATGGAAGTGGATGATTCCTTCATTATGTGCTCTGACGATTTCCTCCGGCAGCAGAACACGGCGGGAAAGGTCTTTGCTGACTTCGCCGGCCATGTAGTCTCTCTGTGTGGAATTGATCACCGGGTTCTTATTGGAATTCTCCTGCTTGACTTCTTCGTTGGCTTGCTCGATCAGGGACAGGATCTCGTCGTCTGTGGTGTTGGCCTTGCGCGCCAGGGAACGGCGGTAACGGTAGCGGACGTATTTCTGCGCAACCTCGAAGGCACGCATTTCCATGATGCCTTTTTCGACCATGTCCTGAATTTCTTCTACATTGATTGCGCGCTGCATCTTCTCCACCTGCTGCGTTACATTTTCCGCAACGGCTTCGATCTGGTACTGGCTCATCTGATGGATGCGGTCCACTTCCTTATTGGCCTTGCTGACCGCGCAGACGATCTTCGTCTGGTCAAACGGCACTTCCTGACCGCTTCTTTTAATGACGTTACAAACAATTTCTCTGCCCATTGCCGCTCTCCTTTACCTTATCCACAATCTGAGTTTTCCACACCCCTGTGCATAAATTATGTATACAGATAGGCGCAGAAAACCGCAGGGCCGCATATTTTCACAGCCTCAGCTGCATTCTCTGCCTCCAGATCTCTGCATCTGCCTGCGGTCCCGTAACTCTGCATTATCGTAATCTTGTGCAGTGTTTCATACACTACACAAGATCTAGTTCATTTTATTCCCGCATCTCCACAATATCTTGTGTTCCTGCGACATATCTATCTTATACCCATCACCCGTCTTTTTAAAGTACTTTTTACAAATCATCCGGTATACATGACAAGTGCTTTTTTTACAAGGGCAAAGCCCTCACCCGGCAAGCAGAAAAATGTGCATAAATATTCAAAAACAGGTAATGTATATTTATGGAAAATCACGCCCGGCGCGTGCTTCTCTGCCAGTTTCATTTTGTCCTGAAACGAGC
>CAJMLL010000029.1 GCA_905214225.1 uncultured bacterium
CTCGTCGGGCTCATAACCCGGAGGTCGCAGGTTCAAGTCCTGCCTCCGCAACCATGTTTTTTCAAGGCTTTCAGCGATTTTGCTGGAAGCTTTTTTCTTGCTTAAAAACGAAATCTGACATGTTTCTGACATGTTTTTGCTTCTGCGAACTTCCGTACAGCGGCTTGCATTCTGCCAGACCACCCATGTTTTTATTCATCCAATCGCGTGTTCTGCGTGACGGCCTGTACTCCGTTTTCCAGATGCGCATCTTCTTTGTTCTTGCAAATCCCCAACCATGATAGTCGTAAAAGCATATCAACGGGCGGAGTCAGTACCACGAGCGAACGGAATAATTTGGAATCGTGCTGCATATGCAGTAAAAATATAACACGGACAATTGTAACGGAGAAAACGCTATACCCGTTTGAATTATAATGATCATGATATATGCTGTCGTGCAGTGACTTTATTTCCGATGTTTTTTGAGAATCCTGCGCCTCTTCAGGCAGGACGCAACCAATACGGTAGCTGCATCTGAGGTGATGAATTGGAATCGTGCTACTTATATGGTAAAATTCCAGCCTTGGAATCAGGACGTTGCTTTCCAGAGTTTCGTCGTGATCGGCGGATAAAGCTATCGACAAGAGAAGTTAGTAGCGCGACCGAACGGAATAATTTGGAATGATACTACACATGCGGTAAAATTACGGCCTTGACAATTGTAACGGAGAAAACACTAGATCCGTTGAAATTGCAATGATTTCGCAACTTGCTGCTGTTGTGCTTTGTCTTTATTCGCGGCATTTCATTCTGGATTCTGCTCCTCTTCAGGCAGGACACAGCGGATCTAGGGGAATGAATTGGGATCATGCTGCATATGTAGTAAAATCACAGCGCTGACAATTGTAATGAAGGAAGCGATATAACCATTGAAATTACAACAGCAAATACGCCGTCTGAAAGATGCGCAAAAAAACAGGTCCGCGGATGCGGGCCTGAATTTTTATGTGATGATCATTCCTCTTTGGGCGGTTCATCACCGAAAGGAGGCAGAAAAGCGCGCAGCTTGGTTTTGTTCTTCCGGATCCAGGCCTGCGTGGATTTCTTGATGCGATGCTCCTGGTAATCGTTGACCAGCAGCTTCAAGAGCTCCTTTACTCCCTCTTCTCCCCACGTTGCACGCACCATATCAAACAAAGAAAATAATCCGCTGCCAGTGATCAGGTAGTCGTATTTGCGGCGAAGTGTAGGGTCTCCCTCGGAAGGATAGGTCAGCAGGACGTCCTTACAGCTTTTGCGCTTGCTGATTTTTGCACAGAACGGAAGTACCTGCTTTCCGTTATCTGTTACCTCCATAAACGTATATTTGGCCATAATTGCAGCTGCTATGAAGCCTTGCAGATCTTCTGCTTTGCAGTTTTCCAGTTCTGATGTAAGCTGCCTTGCGTAGCGGGAGTGGTATTCCACTTCCAAACGCACCCAGTTCGTGCAGGCCTTGGCTAATTCTCTTCGAAAGCCATACGGATTGTTCAACTGCTCTTTCTTCTTATCATAAAAACGGGCCAGAACACGGGCGTTTTTCCCACGTGCCCCAATGTTGATCGTTTCGGTTTTATCTCCAGAGGAGAAGGACCGGATCTTGCTCGTATTTCTTTTTCCAGATCCCTGGATGATCTGTACGCTGCCGGAAATAAGATCATTGTAAAGCTGCGTCAGGTCAATGGGATCATCGATGAAATCGGCGTATACGTCAAGGCGGCTGAGATGGAACTGCAGACCGACGGCAGAGAGCATTTGGAGGATGTCGTTAGCATTGATCTGATCCCCGTACTGACGTTCATAGGCAAGACGATAATCGTTCAAGCCACGCGCAGAAAAAAATACGAGAATACCGGAGGAAGGCTGGTCCGGGTTGCAGGCGATGTGCATGGCGAGATCCCCGTAGCCATAAACTGTGCTGTAATGCGCAATACCGTCCTTGTGGTACTTTGGCGTGAAAAGATCAAGGTGAAGTGCAGTCTCAACTTTGCTGATCAGTCCTTCACTTACGTGTCTCCATGCGTCTGCACTGGATAGATCATACAAATTGTAATCGATAACGATGGTGAGCTGATCGATGCCAAGATAAAGCATGTTCTGACCTCCTTTATTTTGTGCTTGTAATGAGTCTCACGGTAGTCTCATATTTTTAATCAGTGGGGGTTATTACTGTTGCCCCACCCCGCCCGCCTGGCAGCCCTGCGGGCTGCGGCGAACGGAATGGAAAGCATCCTCCATTGAGAACGCGAGTTCAGGAAATGTGCAGGAAGCTATTCCCTGCGATACACCGGCTGCTTTATAGAAAGCTTCTCCAGGGCACGCTGTTTTAAAAGGAAGCTCCTTTGCTTCTTTTTCACCGAAGACAGTAACGGCAGTTTCCTTCTCCATACCTCTTCGTAACAGTATCTTTGTCGGCAGGTTATCCCGGATACGTGTAGGAATGGTCTGCGCATTTGCCTGCTGTGCGATCAACAGGATGAATACGCCTAACTGTCTGCCCATCAGGATTACCTGGTCAATGACACTGGCAGCTTGATCTCGTTCAGCCTTTGGCCGCGTTGAAAGTACGCTTTGAAAGGCCGCATATTCATCGAAGATAAGGAAGACTGCAGGAAATTCAATGGTGCGGTAATCTCCGTCGATGCGGAAGCCGAGTTTTTTTTGAACCGCGTGACTTCGCTGAAGAAGAACGTCAGCAACCGTTTTCAGCAAAGACAGAATTTCTTCGAGGTTTGTTGCGGTTTTATCAGGAGCAAGGTAACGGCCGATGGTAGCAATACCAGCATTTTTAGGATCGCAGTAATAGACATCATCGCCATGCAGAAGCAGCTGCAAGACCAAGGAATATGCGGCATAAGACTTGCCGGAACCGGTTTGCCCGGCAATCAATATGCTCTGATAATCAACGGTTGTGTCCTTGTCAACGAATAGCTGATATCGTCCTGTTCCGTTGCGACACTCTAAAATGAAGTCGTTGAAGCATTGGAAGGAATATTTCGCACTGTAATTTTTTGAAACGATCTTATATTCGATTGTGTTTCCATCATCGGATTCAGCGAACATATCAACAGTATACTGGCAAAGCGCTGGACTAATATCGATCTCATCCAGTTTTCTTTTGTTTCCACGGATAGAATTTTCGATTTTCACTTCTCCGCGCATTTGATCATCACTCAAAAGGACAGAGACGAAAGGGTAGTGAATGCTACCTGTAGGATAGGTCTCGTAATATCCGGCTGCATACAGCTGGCGAATGATGCGGAGCCTGAGCCGAAATTCCGCAATCTTTTTGCGGCTGAGATTACAGATATATTTGAGGAATAGCGCTTCAAGGATGACAGAAAAAATCATGATGACCACAGCAATTCCTACGGCACCGGTCAGCTGAAAGTGGATGAAAAAAAGGGCTGCGGCAGTTGATACCGCAGCCAGACCAGCAAGAACGATGCCGATAGCGGCTTTAATTCTTTGCTGCATTGTCATTGTTATTTGCTCCTTTTTTGTGATAATGCTCACACCGACGAAAGCGAAGAATCAGCGAATAATTGATGTAATAGCTGTTTTCTGGATCAAAATCGAAGACGGAAAATTCATCGCCTACCTTCAATTCCTGAAAAATTTCGGATGGATTACCATTGATAATAGTCAGAGTGATATTCTGGAATTTCACGCCCTCACGTGGAGTGATACCGTCCTTTTTGAGACCGTAAAATCCTGCAGGTGCGTTATCCTCCATAATTAACGCGTTGATTCTGACGCCATTAGGCGTTTTCCCCTTGCCATCGTGTGTATCGAGGCTGAGTGCCTTGAAGTGATTGCCGGTGATCTTCAAAAAATCGTCGACCAAAATGACAGTTTTTGCAAATTTCGTTTCATTATTCATTTAAAACTCCTCCTTATAACAGTGAAAATAATTGATTCTTTCGTCCGATCTAGAAGAAGGCACATCGAAGATGCCGATCCGCGGATTTCCGCTGCCGAAATCAGGCGAAGCAAGATACAGCAGTTTGTCCTCGTGAATCACCGGCCTCCAGATTACATGCTTCAGATGGTCTTCGAATTCCGGTGATACATCGATGCAGGCCTGCAGGGCCGCAATTTTTTCATCCTCGTCCATTTCCCTTGCTGTTTTTCTGTTAAACAGAACGAAAACAGGGAGGTTAGGGCTATCCGTGATTACCGCCAGCGCATTGTTGGCTTTCCTCGCGGAGTTCAAGACGAAAGCCTCACCTTCTTCATAGAAAAGGGTATCGCCATTTTTCATTTCGATTCTTCTCATGTTTGATCTTCCTTTCTTTATTAGGATGTGTTTTCCCCGGAGAGAAAGTTCTCCAAGGAATCAATGTCAATGAGGAATTTCCGTCCGGCCTTGAGTGTCCGGATTTTATGATCAGCAACGAGAGTCCGAATGAAGTATTCTGTGATAGCAGAATCTGGATCATTTGCTTTAATCATGTCCAGTGTCTGTCGAATAGTTCTCAGCCTCGTCATTGTGATCCCCCTCCTTGAAATTGATATTGTTTTCTTTACAATTACAGGATATAATATTTCTAGAAATAAAACTCGTGGAAGTTAAAAATAGTAAAATCCACATATTTTAAAGAGAGGGAGATCATTATGAAGGACGCAAAATATGAAATGTATTCTGTGCACGACATTTTCAAGATTCCTTCTGATCCAGCAAAAATATCAACGTTACCACGCGCAGAAGTTGATGTCGTTCCAGTTTCCAGGTTTCTGGAAATAGAAGGAAACGATAATTGTACTTCCGTTTGGGTAACGATCGTAAAAGGGACGTCCGGGAACTGCTGGGATGTGGCGCTGGATGAAGGCAAAGGAGAAAAGTCCGTCCAGCAGCCATTAATTTCATATTTCATGAAAATCAGGAAATTCTGTTGCGACATGCTTGATTCGATAACCTTGCAGCTCTTACAAATCAAGGACATGCAAAGAAGTTCGGATTATGACTTCAAACAAAGTCCTAATGAAATGAAGGAGATTTTATCTGACTACAGCGCGTTGAAACGGAACTTATACAAAGTGCTGTGTATAATAGACGTTATTTTGAAAAAAGGGTTTTGCAATACAGAATACTACAATCAGATGTGCGCTGGACTGGAAACATTCTGTGGTGATTTAGGTAGCCGAGATTTATTTCCAGATCTGCGTCATGATTATCTGTCGTCGCGAGACGACCATGCTGTAATTCGGGAGATTGATGGCACGGAGTATGAAGTTAGAGAAATCAAAAGAAAAAATCCCGAACCTTTCGAATACACATGGGAGGAATACGTGGACGCGGTCTACGCTGATAAGTTTGCGGGTCCGTACATGACGTTTTTGTCAAATAACAGCCTGCAGATGATGCTTACGCTTTTGCATGAGATAAGCAGATATGGTATAAAGATACGCGCATGTCATTACTGCGGAAAGATTTACGTCGGACAGCAAAAAAATCAGAAGTACTGCAGCAAATCGTGTGCGCGTAGGGCGAAGACAATACACACAATAAAAAGCAATGATCAGGATATCATAAAAGCGAGGAATCAGATGAAGCAGAATGCAGCCGGTAATTTCAGAAGATATATTGCCGGAAAAGCCGAAAGTTATGATATCGAATGCTTCAACATTCCGCAAGATAAATACGAAAAGGATAATCATGACCGGTTTACGCAGGCGGTACAGAAAAAGTCAGAGGATCTGTTTAAACGTGCTGTGGATCTGCTGATTATACAGCAAGAAAATAAAGTCGAAGATGGCTTAATGAGCGAAGAAGATCTTGTTACATGGCTCAGGAAATCAGGAAGGAAGGGACATCATCGTGGCAAGCGTAACAGTAAACAAAAATAAAAAGGGAGAGATTGTTTCCTTTCGTCTTCGTCAATATAAAGGTAGAAATGAAGCAGGAAAAGAATATCAGCCTTATACCATCACCGTTAAAATGCCTGAGGGATTGTCCAAGACAAAACAGAAAAAATACATTGAAGCGAAAAAGATTGAGTACGAAGAAGCATGCAAGTCAGGCTTTCACCAAGACGGAAAATTACGTTTCGACAGGTATGCCGCATATGTGATGAAGCTTAAGAAAAGACAGGGTGTGAAACGCAGCACTCTTGAGCGTTACGAAGAAATGCTCGGTCGGATTAACAAAGAAATCGGATTCCGTAAACTGACGGAGATTACTCCTGTGATTTTAAATAAAATGTATATGAAGTTCTCAGAAACAGGACAAAATAAGCGGACCGGAGGAGGATTGGCTGCAAAGACTATTTTGGAACACCATAATTTGATTCAGACAATCTTAGAAACGGCATACAAGGAAGGCTACATCACATACAATCCAGCACATCGAGCAACGCCGCCTAAAGTTACGAAGAAAGATCCGGAGTTTTTTTCTTTAGACGAACTGCATACAATCATGGATGCAATGCAGGATGAGCCGATCACCTGGAAATCACTTGTGTATTTTCTGATTTTGTCGGGATGTCGCCGCGGAGAAGCACTTGGGGTCAAGTGGGAGGACATTGATGAGAAAAATCAGCTTGTCCGTATAGATAGCGAAGTATTGTACTCCGCAAAAGAGGGCACGTACCCTGACACGACTAAGACAGACAACTCAGTCAGAAGCATTAAATTACCGAAGGAGATGTTCGATCTGTTTCGGCAGTTAAAGGAATTCCAGGACGGTCAGCGTGCGAAATATGGTGATCAATGGCACGAGACTGGATATGTCTGGACACGCTATAGACTCAGTAATCGTAATGCCAGGCACAAAATGTATCCCGGAGATGCCTTGCATCCTGATTCCGTGAATGATTACTTAAAGAAGCATCTTCGAAAAGCTTTGGCAGAAGACAAGAATATACATTCGCACATGTTCCGTCATTCTCTTCCGTCTGCTCTGATTCCTGCAGGTATATCGCTTTCTGAGGTATCTAAAATGCTGGGACATGCAAATCCGGGATTTACAGCCCAAGAATATACGCACATAAGACAGGAGTATACTGCCAGGGCGTCCGACGCATATTCGGATTTATTATTACACGATGACGATAAAGAAGACAAAAAGGAAAAAGACAAGAAGTAAACAATCCACGCTCTGACCGCATAAATTCGACGGTCAGAGGGAGAATCGGAGTATCCGGCCCCATATATCTCAGGGCCGGATACGATTATTATATTGTTGAAAGGTAACCACACGCAGAAAACGTGTGGATTTTTTATTTTTTGCCGCTTTTTCCGCTCGCATTTTAATCTGGCGGCTTCCTTTCCCGCAAGGGTGCAAGCACTTTTATAGAAAAGCAAGCCCTTGCAGTCTCGTTGCCGCCATAAATTGCGCAGCTATCAAAAGCGACGCGGGAGCGTGAGCGACCGCAGGGGATATGCCGTAAGGCGGAAAGGATAAAAAATGAAAGCACTCGTAATTAGGGAAAAGCAGGAACCATACGTAGATGAAATCGGACAGACGCTGAGCGAATTGCAGCATCTGGTAGACGGACGCATCGAAGTCATTTACCTGGATGCGGGAACGGTGCTTGTTTGCAATGAGGAAGGCAAGATTTTGGGGCTTCCGGCAAACCGCCCAATCTTGGACAAAAATGGGATTCCGGTTGACTACATTGCCGGAACATTCCTGATCTGCGGCACATCGTGGGAAAGCGATGATTTTAAGGATCTGAACAAAGCACAGATTCGCCGTTACAGCCGGATGTTTGCATTATAGGAAGGAGTGAGCGAAAATGTATTTCGATCATGTACAAACACTGGAAGAATTAAAGCGCGAATACCACATACTAGCGCTCCAGAATCACCCAGACCGCGGCGGGAACGTTGAAACGATGAAGCGCATTAATATGGAATATGACGTCGTGTTTAAGGAAGTCAAGGATGTCCACTACTCATATATAAAAAAGGAAACTTTTCACAAAGAAAGCAAGGAGGGTCCAGATGATTTCAAGGATTTGATCGGGAAGTTGATTAAGATGCCGGGACTCACGATTGAAATTATTGGCTGTTTCGTTTGGGTAGGAGGAGAAACCCGGAAACATAAAGATCAGCTGAAAGCGCTCGGGTTCCACTGGTCCAGAACGAAACTCAAGTGGTATAAATCCCCGGAAGGCTACCATCGATACGGCAACCGAGAATATTCCTATTCTGAAATCCGCGGAATGTATGGTGTTCAGGGAAAATATCAGTCTGAAGATCAGAAGCAGATCGAGTAAGAGGGAGGGACGCTCCGGCGTCCCCTTTCATTTTCTTTTCCCCAAACCCGCCCTTTTCCCATGATTGTTGGAGATGAGCATCAACAGGCGGAGTCAGTACCGCGACCGAACGGAATAATTTGGAATCGTGTTGCATACGCAGTAAAATTATGACACTGACAATTGTAACGGAGGAAATGTTATATCCGTTGGAATTGCAATAATTATGGTATTATCAGGCAGCATATTCAGATTTCGTTCTCGGATTTTTCAATCTTGTTTTGCATGGTTTCTGCTCCTCTTCAGAAAGGACGCGATCGGTCCGGCAGTTGCATCTGAGGTGATGAATTGGAATCGTGCAGCATATGCGGTAAAATTACACCTTAATAAAATGAGGAGTTTGAAACGGAATCATCGTTGAAAATACAAGGTTTTCGACATTTTTCCATCTGTGAATTGTAGTGTTTTGCCGTAAATTCGTTCTTGTTCAATCTATTTTCGAAGGAAGGCTCTTGGTAAAAGGAAGATAACCGTTCCGTTATCTGCTTCTGTTATTTCACCACATTTTCGCTTTTTTTCCAAATTATCCGGTATTCTGGCGAGTGAGGTTTCCTCTTCATGTCGGGAGAAAAGAGTGGCAAAATGAAAAACAAGCGTTGTACTTGACACTCTTTGGATTGTTCAGCATGTTGTAATATGCTTTTACCGTACTATAATAAGAAACAACAAGTGTTTTATTGAGAAAGGAGAGAAGGATGGAAAAACAAAGATTACAAGGCCTCTGCAAAAAAGCACTGGTTGGCACACTGGTATTTACCGTGGCAATCTGCTTCATGATACCTCAGACGGTGCACGCAGAAGTAAAAAGCGGGTATTACACGGAGCAGGCTCTGAAGGCTTATCAGAGAGGAAACTTCAAACTGGCGAAGAAACTGTTCCTGAAGGAACCGAGATATCACGAGAAGTGTGTCACGAACATGTCCGCTAAACATCTGAAAGCTTACCGGGCAGTGATCAAAAGATTTAAGAAGAGCAAGAAACACCCGCTTTCCTACAACTGCTATACCGACATCAACAAGGATGGACATGCCGAAATGCTCCTGCAATACGGCACATGTGAAGCTGATTACCGGACGAATGTGTATGAGTACTACTCTGGCGGTGTGCACTGCGTCGGAAAGATCTGGTCTGGTCATACTGGGTTTGCCTGCTATCCAAATCATAATGGCGTGATTGCGCAGTGGGAACATATGGAAGGAGAGGCATTTACCATATACTCTTTAAAACATCACAAGCTGTATTGCAGCCAGAAATATTCGATGCATGATATTGGTCCGAACGGAGAGTATAGTATGTTGCTTCGTAACGGACTTATAGTACATAATTTTATGTATCACTAATACCGCAGCATTTGGAATAACCGGCAGGGGAATCCTCTGCTGGTCTTTTTGTGTCCTGACAGCTTCGAGTTATAGCAATAATGGTTTAGGTTTCAAAAAACCAAAATTAGGTTATAAATAACCTTGACAATTATATATGCCAGGTGTACTATACAGTCAGAAGTTAGGTTATTGAAAACCAAACACAAGGAGGCACGAAAATGAAAAAAATGGATGAAATGACGAATGAAGCTGCAAAGATGCTGGAAAACAAGCACAAGGAGATCACTTATGAAAATTTGGTTTCCTTTCTATATGCGGCAAAGAAGCTGAAGGAAGCTAATGACGATTCTTACAAAGAGATGCTGAATGCGATTGATGACGACCTGCGTTTGACAGTTGAAAGAGACGTTCCAAAGAAAAGCTTCGATGCAGTAAAGGAGTTTGCGGAACATCATATGGAAGCTGAATTTGACCGGGCGCTGCTTCACTGCAGGGAAAATCACTTTGATACGAACAGCATGACAGCTCCAGGGGAATCGCTAATCAATTTCCTTGAGCAGGTACTGAATGTTTATGCAGCGCGGTCCGTTCTCAGTCTCGGATTCTGGGATCAGAGCGATTTCCTTGCACAGGTCTTATGCAAGACGGAAAAGACGAACGTCAGAGCGTCTATTCAGTACGCGCCATACCGGGATTATTCAAGAATGCGTATGGAGCAGTTTGGAAGCCGTATTTCCTGGTTTGCTGAAGATCCGTTTGGAAACCAGATCGAAAAAGCGGATGCGGTGTTCTGTTTTCCGCCGTTTGGGAAAAACACCGTTGAATCGGCACAGGATCGCGAATCGGCATACCTCTCCGATTTAGGAATGGAAAAACCTGCGGCATCCGCTTATGCTTACGCGGTATTGGCGTCTCACCTGATCGCCGAGAACGGAAAAGCAGCCGTTCTTCTGCATCCGTCTGATCTTACATCCACACGTCCGGGTGAGAAAGAGTGCAGGGAGTGGCTCATCGATAACGAAATGCTTGAATCCGTAGTTCTTCTTCCAGGCGGATTAGTGCACGGAACGAATGTTGATACGGCGCTTTTGATTTTGAGTCACGGGAATAAACAGGTCCGCTTTGTCGACGTGAAGGAGGCCGGTCTGTACAGGAAGGAAAGACGGGAGACGGAAATGGATCCTTCACAGATGAAAAAGATCATGGAGCTTCTCATCAGTGATGAAAGCAGCAGCTTTGCCCGTACGATTTCCAATAATGAGATTTCCAGTCATGAGTATTCCCTTGATTTTCACCGGTATCTGGCAGAAAGCTTGATGGTCAAGGATGGAGTCAAATTCAAGAGCGTAATGAAATACATCTCCCGGGGAGCGCAGACTGCGTCAAAGGAAGTGAAAGTGCTGGAGACAGAAGAACACACCAGCTGTAGATATCTCGCAATTTCCGATGTTGAAAACGGAATGATCCGTTCGGATCTTTCCTATCTGAAGGGAATCCCGGAGAAGATGGAGAAGTACTGCGTTCAAGACGGCGATCTGCTGATTTCTCGCAGCTATCCGTTCAAGACGGCAGTTGCTAAGATAGAAGAGAGCGAACAGATTCTTCTCTCCGGCAATTTTTACTGCATCCGGGTAGATTCCAGCAAAGCCAATCCGTACTTTATCAAGGCTTTCCTGGAAAGTAAACGTGGTTCTGAAATCCTGGAGATGCTGGGTAAAGGCACTGCTATTCCGATGATCAGCGCATCTGACCTGAAAGAACTTATGATCCCATTACCGGATATGGAAACGCAGAACAGGGTAGCGGAAAGCTATCTTGCCGCGCAGCAGGACGTCATTACCTGCAGAAGGGAGTACGAGCAGGCACTGGAGAAACTTGCAGAAACATACGATCAGGAAATGGCCGGAGAATAGCGTAATGATCATAGAAGAACGGTTTTCTAGATGATATACTGTTAAGGAAATACGAAATGATTACGGAGGAACGCAGCAATGAAAGAAGAAGAGAAGAAAATTTTCTTGGATGATGAACCGGTAGACATTACGTCGGAAGCGAATTTCATCTGGTCGATTGCAAATAAACTGCGCGGCAGCTATATGCCAGATAAATACGGCGACGTCATCATT
Organism: uncultured bacterium; assembly: GCA_905214225.1. GTDB lineage: Bacteria > Bacillota > Clostridia > Peptostreptococcales > Anaerovoracaceae > Aminicella. The sequence goes on from CAJMLL010000029.1 coordinate 11,731, forward strand.
CCGATGACCATCATCCGCAGATTCGAATGCACACTTGAAGAGACGAAGGCAAAAGTAGTGGATAAATTCGAAGAGAACCCGAACTATCCGCCGAAAGCACTGCTAAAGCTGTCCGGATGCCAGTTCTATAACACGAGCCGCTATTCGCTCAGAGAGCTCTGCAACGATCCGGATCATCTTGCGGACAACTTCAGAAGCTATCTGGAAGGATTCTCTTCGAACGTGCAGGACATCCTGAAGTCTCTTGAAATGGATGCGCACATCAAGAAGATGAACAAAGATGGATGTCTGTATTCCGTCATTGATGCCTTCTCCGACCTGGATCTGAGTCCGGAAAAGTTCGATTCCATTAAGATGGGATATATCTTCGAGAACCTGATCGGCCGCTTCTTCCAGAACGTGGATGCCGGCCAGTATTACACCGGACGTGACATCATTAAAATGCTGGTTTCCGTTCTTCTCGCAGAGGGCAGTGACGATGTATTTGAAGACGGAAAGGTTGTCACAGTCTGCGATCAGGCATGCGGAACAGGCGGAATGCTGACCACCGCATACGACTACATCAAGCGTCTGAACCCAACAGCAGATGTGCGTTTATTCGGGCAGGAGTTCATGGGTACCTCTTACGCAATCGGTCTTGCGGAGATGCTGATTAAAGGGCAGAACGCAGATCATTTCAAGTTCGCGGACACGTTGAAAACGGACTGCTTCCCGGATAGAAAGATGCGCTTTCTTCTTGAGAACCCGCCATTCGGATCTCCGTGGGGCGGAAAAGACGCCAAAGAGGGTCAGGAAGCGGCTGTGAAGAAGGAATACGAGAAGGGATATGCAGGCCGCTGGGGCGCAGGACTTCCGTCCAGCGGAGACTCACAGCTTCTTTTTCTCCAGTCTGCTGTTGCAAAGATGGACGATGAAAACGGACGCGCGGCAATTATTGAAAACGGATCCCCTCTGTTTACGGGCGGTGTAGCATCCGGCGAATCGCAGATCAGGCGCTGGCTACTGGAAAACGATCTGATCGAAGCGATTATCGCGATGCCGACAGACCTGTTTTACAACACTGGTATTGCTACCTACGCCTGGATTCTGTCAAAGAACAAACGTCCGGAGCGCCGTGGAAAGGTTCAGCTGATTGATGCCACGGGTATTTACCACAAGCTGAGAAAACCTCTCGGAAACAAGAAAAATGAGTTTACTGCGGAGGACCGGAAACAGATTACAGAGCTGTATGTCAATTTCAAGGAGAATGACCTCTGCCAGATTCATGATAACCATGAATTTATCTACCGTGAGTATGCCGTTATGCAGCCTCTTCAGAGAAGTTATGCAATCAACGAAGAGAGGATCAACAATCTGGTTTCCGGAAAGGCACTGGACAATCTGTACAACGAGGCAAAGGTCAACGAGCTTGAAGAGAAAGAAACATACGGTGAAAAGCTGACGGAAAAGGACAAGAAGAAACTTGCCAGCCTGAAGAAGGGAAAACCGCTGTACGATTCGATTCTGTCTGCTTTAAAAGAGCATGAAGACGAGCGGAAATACCTTTCAAAAGACCTCTTCCGTCCGGTACTGGAAGAAGCACTAGAAGGACTTGATGTTGATAAGAAGCTGATGGATAAGATCGAAGATGGCCTTTCTGTTATGGACAAGACGGCGGAAATCCAAAAGGATAAGAAAGGTCACATCATCTACGACAAAGAAACGAAGGATACAGAGACAGTCAACATTGATGAAGACATCGACACTTACATGAAGCGGGAAGTTCTTCCGTTTATTCCGGATGCCAAGGCGTTCTTTGAAGAAGACCTGTCCAAGAAGAAACCGGTAATCAAGACCGGCGCGGAAATTCCGTTCACGAGATTCTTCTATAAATATCAGCAGCCGGAACCGAGTGAAAAGCTTGCGGATGAATTCATAGCACTTGAAAACAAGGTCAACAGCGAGATTTCAGAGCTGTTTTCGGAGGAGTAAAGATGGCAGAACGGAAAATGAAAGACAGCGGGATTGAGTGGATTGGTGAAATTCCGGAAAATTGGAAGTGTTGCAAACAAAAATATGAGGTTCAGCTAATCAATGGTCGTGCATATAGTGATGATGAATTTGAAGATGATGGGAAATATCGTGTATTACGTGTAGGGAATTTATTCTCCAATCCTGTTTGGTATACATCAAGTTTAGAACTGGCAGCAGATAAGTATTGTGAAAAAGGAGATTTGCTGTATGCATGGTCAATGTCTTACGCGCCAGTAATCTGGGAAGGTGAAAGAGTTATTTTCCATTACCATATCTGGAAAGCAAAATTAACACAAGATGTAGATAAAAAATTTGTTTATTATTATTTTATGGCGCTCACTGATGCTTTAAAGTCAGAAATACATGAGACAACGATGGGATTTATCACAATGGGTGTTATGAATAATTCTCATCTTGCATTTCCAGATATAGCGGAGCAAGAATCCATCGCAGATTTCCTTGACTCCAAGTGCTCCCAGATCGACCACATCGCAGAGAATATCCAGAAGGAAATTGACAAGCTGGAGGAGTACAAGCGCAGTGTCATCACGGAGGCTGTAACGAAGGGTCTGAATCCGGATGTGGAGATGAAGGACAGCGGAGTAGAATGGGTTGGAATGATACCGGCGCATTGGAAAATTCATCCTGTGTACAGTTGCTTTGGGGAAAGAAAAAATGTCAACAAACTGGGAATTGAAAAGAACCTGCTTTCATTGAGTTATGGAAGGATAATCCGAAAAGACATCAATTCCAAAGGCGGGCTGTTGCCTGCAAGCTTCAATACATATAATATTGTAGAACCAGGAGATATCATCATTCGCCCGACAGATCTGCAGAATGATAAACGCAGTTTAAGAACTGGGCTAGTTGAAGAGCATGGAATTATTACGTCTGCGTATATCGATTTGATGCCAATAGGTGATGTTGATACAGAGTATTATCATTATCTGCTGCATTCTTATGATGTGATGAAGGTCTTTTATAACATGGGGAACGGAGTGCGGCAGAGTCTGAATTTCTCAGAGTTCTCGAAACTGATGATTTTCGAACCGCCGATCAGTGAACAGCATCAAATCGTTAAACATCTCAACCAGAAGTGTGAACAGATAAACTCAGTGATTCAAAAAAAGAAAGAACAGCTTTCCAAACTCGATTCATACAAGAAATCTTTGATCTACGAGTATGTGACCGGCAAAAAGGAGGTTCCGGAGGTAACGGCATGAATGTAATTTTATCTGAAAAAGAATATCAGAAATCCATTCTTCAGTATCTGAAGGAAGAAAACGGCTATGTTGTCCGGGATGCGAAGAACTTTGACCGGTTGCACGCAATGGACAGGGAGCTTCTGATGAAGTTTCTGAATGACACGCAGCCGGAAGACATGCAGGCGCTGAAGAAAGTGTATAAGGACGATCTGGAAGAAACGATTGTGAATTTCCTGAACAACGAGGTGACCAAAACGAGAGGTTCATTGATAGAAACGTTGAAGAATGGCATCAACGTTTCCAATCGCCATCTGGATCTGATGTACACAAAGCCGGCAACCGATTTCAATAAGGAACTGCTTCGGAAATATCAGCAGAACATCTTCTCCGTGATGGAAGAAGTTTGGGCATCCGACAAGGAAAGGATTGACCTGGTCATCTTTTTGAACGGCATCGCGATCATGTCTTTCGAGCTGAAGTGCAATGCTGCCGGGCAGACCTACCATGACGCCATCCTGCAGTACAGAAAGGAACGTGATCCCTCTTCACGGCTGTTTTTATGGAAAGCAGGCTGTATTGTAAACTTCGCTATGGATCTCGAAGAAGTCTACATGACGACAAAACTGGATGGGGAAAAGACATATTTTATGCCGTTCAACATGGGCCGCGGTGAAGGCGTTGATGCCGGAGCAGGAAACCCGACATTCGAAGACAAATACAGCGTTTCCTACATGTGGGAGGACATCCTGACGAAAGACACCATCCTTGATCTCCTGAGCAAGTTTATCTTTGTCGAACGGAAAGAGCAGATGAACGAGGAAACCGGAAGAAGCAAGGTAAAGGAAACGGTTATCTTTCCGCGATTTCATCAGCTTGACCTTATCCGCAAACTCCTCGCAGACGTGAAGGAAAACGGAACGTCGCAGAATTACCTGATTGAGCACAGCGCCGGGTCCGGAAAGACGAACAGCATTGCCTGGCTGACTTATCGTCTGACTTCTCTTCACGATGAAAACAACAGGATCATCTATGATAACATCATTATCATGACAGATCGCGTGATTGTTGATCGTCAGCTTCAGGCGGCAATTCTTGGAATGGATCATAAGGCTGGAATGATCCGCGTCATGGACGACAGCTGCAGCTCCGCAGACCTGGCCTATGCGCTTCAGCATAATACGAAGGTCATCGCTACAACGATTCAGAAATTCCCGTACATCGTCGATACAGTACGGAGTCTTCATAGCAAGACGTTTGCTGTCATCATTGATGAGGCGCACTCTTCGACTGCCGGCAAAGACATGCAGGCGGTTGCGGAATCATTGTCCACAAGAGATTCTGATGAACTGACGGCAGACGATGTGGTAGAAAGCAAGCTCGCTGCAAGCGGAAAGCCGGAGAATGTCAGTATGTTTGCGTTCACCGCGACACCAAAGCCGACGACTCTGCGGAGGTTTGGGAGATTAAATCCGAAGGGAGAGTATCAGGCTTTCCACCTGTACAGCATGAAACAGGCAATCGAAGAAGGGTATATTCTGGATGTGCTGGCAAATTACACGACATACAAGACGATGTACACGATCAATAAAGAAATCCAGGAAGATCCGCTCATGAAGACATCGCCCGCCAAAAGGGAGATTTCAAGATTTATCGATCTGCATGATACGAACATCGCCCAGCGCGTTCATATAATCATTGAGCACTTTAAGAATAATGTGATGAAAGAATTAAATGGCCAGGCCAAGGCAATGGTCATCACTAAATCTCGTGCTGCTGCGGTCAAGTATCGGCAGGCATTTGAGGAATATGTAACGAAAAAAGGGTATACGGATATTCACGCGCTGGTTGCCTTTACCGGGAAAGTGATTCTTTCGGATGATGAAACGCAGACGGAATATACAGAGCGCGCCATGAATAACATGGACAGCAAGCAGATTCCGGAGGCCTTTGATTCCGACAACTACAATGTGCTGATTGTTGCGGATAAATATCAGACCGGCTTCGATCAGAAGAAGCTGTGCGCAATGTACATCATGAAAAAACTGCGTGGGGTAAAGGCGGTACAGACGCTGGGAAGGCTGAACAGGGTGTGCCCTCCGTATGAGAAAAAAGTGTTTGTGCTGGACTTTGTCAACGATTACGAGGACATGCAGAAAGCATTCGAGCCGTTCTATACAACGACGCTTCTGAAAAATGACCTGACTCCAAACCACATTTATGACCTTGAGGTAAAGATTGACGCTTATCACGTGCTTGATCCTCTGGATATCGACCGGGCTTACGATCTGATTTTTAAGAAACGAAAGCACACGATTTCGAAAAAAGAGCAGCGGGCACTCATTACATATTTCCGCAGAGCGGAAGATCATATTAAAGCCCTGGATCAGGGAGATCCAGAAAAAAAGAAACAGCGTGCTTTCCGAAAGGTCATGAAAAGTTTCCTCCGTTTTTATGAATATCTCATGCAAGTCAGCTGCCTGGAAGACCCGGATTTGTATAAGAAATACGTGTTTGTCAGCTTCCTGTACCGCTATCTTGACCAGGGTAACGGCGGAGGCGGATTTGACCTCAAAGGAAAAATTCGGGCAGAAAACTTTGTCCAGGAGAAAACCGGAGAACATAAGGGAGAACAGATTACATCAGATCCGGTTGTAAAGCTGCCTACCGCGGAAGCCTTCAATCTGACGCAGGAGAAAGAAAAACATCTGTCTGAGATCATCGCGGAAATCAATTCCCGCACGGGCAAAAACTACGATAACGACGTGGCTGTCAAGTCGATGCTTCAGGTCAGGGACATCATGATGAAGTCTGATACGCTGAAGAAAAGCGCGAAGAACAATACGGAGAAAGACTTCGAATTCTCGTACTATGACAGTATCGACGATGCCCTGATCGAAGGACTGAGTCAGAACCAGGACTTCTTCTCGCTGCTTCTGAACAACGATGATATCAAGAAGCAGGTCATGGGCCTGTTTGCCGATGAAATCTACAAGAGTCTGCGGGGAGAAAACAGAGCATATCAGATACAGGATACCGGCAGTCAGAGAGTCGCAGAGCGTTGACAGGATCGAATAACCTGTTCGAGATATTGTTTAACGTTTGCGTGAAATAGAGGCCTGAAGTGCTCTGGTTTCGTTGAAATTACAGCAATTGGCGTTCTGGAAATCTGACATGTTTTCTGACATGTTTTTGACATGTCGTCACCGGTCATTTCAAAAATTACCAGACATAACGAAAGATACTTCGCAGAATACCAACCGTTTCGAAAGTTACTAAACGAAACAAATAACAGCAAATCGCTTTTCCAGAGCTCATAACCCGGAGGTCGCAGGTTCAAGTCCTGCCTCCGCAACCACATTTCAAAAGCCTGTAGTCGTTGAAATCAGCGTGCTACAGGCTTTTTTTCATGCTTGAGTTATATGCATCTAATCATAACCTTTCATCATCTTCTTCACCCATTTTCCAGTCGCGGATAAATCGCTCGTTTTCCAGCCAGAGGTTTTCTGCGTGGAAGAGTTCAGCAGAGAAGCCGTCTCCGCCTTGTTCGACAGGGACCAGGCACAGCTGGAAAGCTGGTATTTTTTAATCAGAGCTTTCCATTTATTCGCCTCTGTGTAATTGATCGCGCCGTTGCCGGAGGCGTCGCAGATGCTGAACTCCGAGATAAACACAGGCAGGCCCGAGCTTCTTGCCGATTTGACTTTGTCCCGGAGAAACTGTCCATGGCTGCCAGCGTAAAAGTGGCAGCTGTACATGATATTTTTCTGCTTCAGCGATGGCTGTCTGTGAGATTGACGCCCTTTACATGAAGCGCGCCATGCTTCGTGTAGGGAGCCGCCGCGGCATAGGCGGGAGCACTCAGTCCGGACAAAAAACAAACCGCAAGGAGTAACACCGCAAGCGCCGCGGTCAGGATTTTTCGTGGTGTCTTCAGTTTCATAGTTATTGCCTCTCATTAGATTCTGAAAGAATAATATCAAGCATCTGACGTGGTGTTACAACGAATGGTTTCACAGAAAAATGTCGGGAATTTCCGGTTATGAGATCAGCGTCAGTCTCTTTTCTGGCCTCCATTGTGACCTCGTAGAATACTTTGTCCTTAGGATCCGGGAGATCAATGTCAAGATGTTCTTCTGAAATATTGACTGCGTGGATTTCTATTTCTTCAACGATATTACTTACAATTGTTTCTGTCAGATGAAATTTTGGCCGGAGCAGAACGGCCTGGTATTCAGTAATGATTGCCTTGTTTACCAGAGGAATAATTACATCGTTAAAGGCGAGATCAATAATAGTACTCGGAATGGATTTCCATTTCAGAGCAGCTGAAACCAATACGTTTGTATCTATCACAGCATAATACTTCAAAACCGGACACCTCACTCTCTGGATTTTGCAATTTCTGCATTAATTTCATCAAGTGACATGTCTGAAATTCCATGTTCTTCTGCAATACGGCTTGCACGTTTCATTGCTTCGATCCCTTTATTTACCGGTTTTGAATCGATTTTCATGCTGAAAGGAATTCCCCTGGCACTTACCAGTCGGGAAACACACATTCTGAGATAAGAAGGCATATCCAAACCCAGCTGCTGGAGAATACTGACTGCTTCAGCTCTTTCTGTTTCGTCTGCACGGAACTGAATTAATGTATTTGCCATATTAAGCACCTCCTGTTCTGATTATAGTATATACAGTTGAAAACAATTGAAAACATATGAAGTGAAATTTTAATATTTATCAGTCCGTGTACTGGTCATAATATCCATTTCCGTCAAATGCGAATTCTGTATCCGGACTGGAAAAGAATTTTTCGGGTACAAAGGCAAGGATGGCGATGGCTGCACAGAAAGACCGGAAGAAATTTACCAGAGCGCATCGCAGAGCCTGAGAATTATCGCTGATGCAGTAAAGGGATAAGAAAAAAAGAGCTCCCGTACTTTTACGGAAGCCCTTGGCATCTGACGGATATTCTATGCATTCAGCACCCCGTCCGCCGCGGAGGTAAAACATAAACCGTGATTATTTGCTTGCAACCAGCTCGTATCCAGCATCAAGCCATGCAGCAAGTCCGCCCGGCTGACGATATACTTTCTTATAGCCCTTCTTAACCAGGTAAGCTGCACCGTAGTCAGAACGCGGGCATCCAACGAATCCGCAGTAAACAACGATTCTGGCCTTCTTATTCTTTCCGGCAGCCTTGATCAGAGCCTTCTTCTGTGCAGAAGTGAATTCCTTTGTTGTCATAGGAACCGTTACGTTTACAGCTCCAGGAATGTGCTGCTTTGCAAAAGAGTCTGCAGGCATTGTATCGATGAGGACCATCTTTGTTCCCTTTGTTACCCATTTATGCAGTGTAGCTGTGTTAACAAGCTTATACTTTCCTGCCTTTGTCTGTGTAACGAGGTTCATTGCTGCAGTTTCAATCTTCTGCTCGTTACCATCAGGTTTTGCCGTTCCGAATGTTGCAGAATCAGCGAATACGCCGATTGCTGAGAATGCAACAACGAGGACGAATGCCATAATCAGGACACTAATCTTCTTTTTCATGATGTTTCTCCTTTTTCATTGATAAGGTGATACAGCTTATTTTGTTAAATCAATTATAGCAATTATGAAAATGCTGTTCAAGAACGATTCTGAATATAGGCAAAATTTATATTAGCAAGGAGATAAACCGTGTGTATACAATAGATTGCAACAATTCAACTGTCCGATAATAATCACTCTTGCTGGCAGATGTGCTGGAATAGATTGACGAATAATCTACTTAAGATACAATGAAAAGAGGCACAATTGTTATTACTTTAAAGAAGCGATATTTCAGGAGAAGAGAATTATGAGCAGTGGAGATGATTTCTGGCATGGACTGAGCCGCGGGCAGTTCGAGGATATGGTCCGGCGCAGTGAAGAACGAAGCAGTCAGTCAGATTCGGATGATTTTAATGACGGATTTGATGATCATTCTGATGATGATTTCAATGATGACTACGGTGATGATGACTATGATGGCTATGGCGATGATGCTGATGACGATGACTATGATGGAGGGGGATCATCATTTTCCGGATATTCAGGCGGCACTTTCTATACCAGTGAAGAGCGGAAGGAAGAAGGAAAATTCAAGAAACTTAAGAAGCAGGAAAAACTGAACAGCAACTGTCTTCTCGCCTTTCTTCCGCCGGAGGAACAAGAATCTTTATTCCGCAGACATGGTCTGGATCAGATCTGGAATGATATTTCCAGTGGAAAATATTCCATTGAACAGACAGCACCTGCATATGACCAGAATGCATGGATTCATAACTGGGAACATGGAGCCATGTGGCTGATGGCCGCAGACCGGTTCAACTGGCTGATGTGGAAGGCCAATTGTAAAACCAATCCCTGGTATGATTTCTGGAATGAACATGAAATTCGTATGGATCTGACAGAGCTGCCAGCTCTGGATCCAGTGTTTATACCAGATAAACGGCCATATGTTTTTTTAGAGGAATTGTATCAGAAATGCTGGCATGTCGATCCGATCGAGGAAAGAGAGCCTGGAAGACGGAACGATTTCTTGATGAAGCAGCAGAAAAAGATGCAGCGTGAGCAGATGAAAAAGCATTGTGAATTTCTGAGAAATCGGCTTTTCGGCAGTGCTTACGACAGTGGTCTGCAGAAAGCACAATTTATAATATTTCAGAGATTTATCGACTGGGGATCGATGGACGATGAAGAAAAACAGCTCTTCATGAAATATCTGAAATGCTACTTCAGGCCGATTGACTGGTTAGATCTTAAGTATCCAATGGGCGTAGAACGGTGCGATTTTGTAACAGAGGGATTTAACACGGATACTAACGAGCGGGACACTAAATCTCTGCTGGGCAGCCTTATGGGACATACCTATCGTGAGATCGATAACGACACAGCCAGAAAAATTGTTGAGAAGAACCGCATCTTTGATGAATATCGGAGGACCATCCCGGGCTTCGTCGATAAGTATGCAGATCTTCTGCTGGATCTGGATGAATCCTGTGCAGACAAAGCCAACGATCCAGAAATAGAAGCAAGGATAGACGCCTATAATAACGGCCCGCAAATCCGGATCGATCCGGTAAAGACCGATAAAGACGGAAATGTGATAACGACTGCGATGATAGAGCAGCAAAAGAAAGAAGAGGAAGCCCAGAGAGCTGAACAAGAAGAACACAGAAAACAAAGGGCTCTGAAACGCCCCCATCGAAAGAAAATCGTGCGGCGTATTCTTGCCGGCTTTCTTTTGGCCGCCATCGCAATATGCTTCCTCGATTCCGTACCCAACAGAATTTATGCCAGGAATGTATTCCAGAAATACGGCGAGAACGCAGGAACAGACAGCCATGGAAGAGTCAGGAAACTTCCATCATCATTTCATGACGGACAGTCCCTGTCCATCGCGCGTGGAATGAAAGGAAAAGTCTACTATATCTACAACGGAAAGAAAGTCTCCTATGTGTGGCAGAGCGATCGGGAAGATATCAGTAAGCAGTCCTTTGATCATGTCATAGACCGGATGTACGGAAAAGCATATAGTAACGTTAACCTTCAGACCTCCGGGAAAGCGCAGAAGATCAGCGCCAGAGAGTATCCAATGCAGTATTATGAAATTTACACCAGTAAAGGTTTTCCGGCTGTCGAGGGCTTCAGTAAATCCGAACGGGAAAACTGCATGTTTATTCTGATTAAGGAATATGATGATTCGGAAGAATAGGAGCCGAGCAGACTGGGGAATATGGTGAGGGAAAAAAGGTGAATGTTTGAAATTGCTGAAGAAAGAACGGAGGAAATGAAATCATGTTTACTGCACATATTCGACCGGATACGAAAGTCGAGCAGACATGCAGAGAGCATTGCCTGAATACGGCAGAATATGTAAAAAAGGATCTTACGGGCATCGGGTTAGGCAAGGCCGGATGGTTTGTCGGAGTCGTGCACGATATGGGAAAGTTCACAGGTGATTTCGATACGTATATTCATAAAAGTGCGGAAAGACTTCCAGTAAAGAGAGGATCTGTAATCCATACTTTCGCCGCAGTATCGTATATATTAAGCAGATATCATAATGAAGAGGATAATTCCATTTCAATGAAAGATATCTGTGCAGAGATTTTTGCCTATGCTGCAGGAGCACATCATGGGGAATTTGACTGTATAGATCCAGATGGAAAGCTGGGATTTGTACACAGAATGGAGAAACAACCGGACTATGATTCTCGTGCTGCAGCTGATTACTTTCGGGAATGTATTGGAGAATGTGAATTAGAAGACCTGTTTAACGCAGGATCTGCTGAACTTTCCGAGGCTCTTCAGGCCATTACAGCAAATGCAGGCGATGCCCGGGAAGTCTATTTCTATGAAGGCATGTTTGCGAGACTGCTGTTATCCGCGGTCATTGATGGAGACCGGAGAGATACGGCAGAATTTATGGCCGGTGCAGACTTTACAAAGCTTGTAACCGCTGATTCAGGATTATGGAAGGGACTGCTTGCTGTGTTAGAGCGGCATCTGGATCAGATGGACAGCAGTACAGGTATTCAGGCGGCAAGAAGAGATTTGTCCGATTACTGTAAAGACTTCAGCTCTTGTGAGGAAGGAATTTATCGGCTCGATCTGCCTACAGGAGCTGGAAAGACATTATCTGGCCTCAGATTTGCACTTGCACATGCAGCGAAGAAAAAGAAAAAGCGGATTATCTACGTGGCACCTCTGATCAGTATTCTTGATCAGAATGCTGACGTGATTCGGGACAATCTTGAACGCAGTGACATTGTGTTAGAACATCATTCTAACATTATTACAGATGAAATGACTGATGATGAGCTGCACCAGTATGAACTTCTGGCAGAGACATGGGATGCGCCAATCATCATAACGACACTAGTTCAGCTTCTGAACACAATTTTTAGCGGGAAAACAACCTGTATCAGGAGATTTCAGTCGCTCACAGAAAGTGTGATTATTTTTGATGAAGTGCAGACAGTCCCGGCGAATATGCTTACGCTTTTCAACCTTGCGATGAATTTTTTGTCGCAGACATGTCATGCAACCATTCTTCTATGCTCAGCAACACAGCCGTCTTTGGATGAACTTGAGCATCCGATGAAGATTCGTAGAGAACAGTTTGTTCCCGATAAGGAGATGCAGAACTATCGAGAGGTTTTCAGGCGGACAAAAATTACCTGGCAAGGCGATTACCAGCTCGATGATATTCCAGAGTTCTTAAATGCATTGCTTATGGACAGGGAAAGTGTTCTGGTTGTCTGTAATAAAAAGGCGCAGGCAGAGAAATTATTTGAATCTGTGAGGAGTACGAACGGTGTCAAAGCATTTTATCTGTCTTCTGCAATGTGTATGGCACATCGGAAAAATACGCTTGAAGAAATGTACCGGGCATTGCGGGAGCACGAAAAAATGATTTGTATTTCTACTCAGGTTATTCAGGCCGGTGTAGATATTTCCTTTTCAGCAGTTGTCCGGTTTGCAGCGGGCCTGGACAGCATCGTACAGGCGGCGGGAAGATGTAATCGAAACGGTGAATCGGACAGTCCGCTTCCAGTATATGTAATCAATTGTGTTGATGAACAGCTGAAAATGCTGCCTTCTATTCAACGCGAGAAATCAGCATTTCTGGAACTTGTGCATGAGTTTGAGAATGGTCCGCAGAAGTATGAAAATGATCTGGCGTCTGAAGAGGCGATACGATCATACTATCAATATCTGTTTCGGGATATCAACAGAGTAAGCGGCCAGATGGATTTTGCGATCGGAAAAGGAAAGCCAAGCATATTTGAACTTCTGTCAGATAATGCATCATATGCGCAGATGAGCGCAGATCAAAAATATCTGCAGTCATATATGACTAAACAGGCCTTCAAAACTGCTGGTGAATCGTTCCGGGTAATCGATAATGAAGCAAAAACGGTAATTGTTCCGTATCTGAATGAAGGAAGAGATTTAATCGCAGCAATTTACTCGGAGAAAGCAGAAAAGGATTATGGATATCTGAAGTCGCTGCTGAATCAGGCAAAGGCATATTCCGTATCTGTATACGATTGGCAATTTGAAAAGTTAAAACAGGATGGAAGAATTCATCAGGCAGTGGAAAGTATTTTTACACTTGATAAAAGCTGTTATGATGATTACATTGGATTAAATGTGGAAGGAGGAAGTGAGGAATGCATCCTAATATAGTGGAGTTTGAAGTTTCCGGAGATTATGCATTATTTTCAGATCCGGTTACAAGAATTGGCGGAGAGAAATCTAGTTACCAGGTCCCGACTTACGAGGCGTTAAAGGGAATATTATCTTCTGTGTACTGGAAACCGACGATTATCTGGTACATCGACAAAGTCAGAATCATGAATCCGATTCAGACAGAAGTGAAAGGAATCCGGCCGATAAAATATAATGACAGTCAAAAAAATGATCTCGCCTATTATACCTATTTAAAGGACTGCAGATATCAGGTTCAGGCACATTTCGAATGGAATGAGAACCGCCCGGAATTGAAGGGTGACCGGAATGAGAACAAACATCATGAAATCACAAAACGAATGATTAGAAAAGGTGGAAGAAGAGATATTTTTCTTGGAACCAGAGAATGTCAGGGCTATGTGGAACCTTGTGTGTTCGGCGAAGGAGAGGGATTTTACGATCAGATTCCGCGTCTGGATTTTGGTATCATGTACCATGGTATTACATATGCAGATGAAGCGTATTCAAATGAGACGGATGGACACATGACGATTAATTTATGGCATGCCGTCATGAAACGTGGCATCATCGAATTCCCGAAACCGCAGGACTGCGAGATCCACCGAATTATCAAAGAAATGTCCATGAAGTCTTTTGGAAAAGAGAAAAAAAATTTCAGCGGCCTGGGAGAATTTGAGGAGGTTAGGTAATGGGTCTTCTGCAAGAAGCAATAAAAACATACGACTGTATGTCTGATTATGCCGGGAAAATACAGGCCGGAAAAGAGCCATTGTCTCCGGTTGGACATATTATAACGCATGCTCAGATTGAAATTACGGTGGATCAGGAAGGAAATTTTGTTGAAGCAAAAGCACTCGGCACGAACGAAAATCTGATTATTATTCCTGTTTTAGAGGAATCTGCGGGAAGAGCCGGAAGTGCAGTCCGGCCACACCCACTATGTGATCAGATCGGGTATGTAACCGAGGTTAATCCGGAAAAGCATGAGAGTTACATGGAGCAGCTTGAAGGATGGAGTTTATCGGTTTATTCAACCAAAAAGCTAAACGCAGTTTATTCATATTTAAAACGCGGGACAATCCTTAATGATCTCAGAAACGCGGGACTTCTGAAGGAAGATGATGGACATGTTAAAAATGAAAAAGATGTTGTCTGCTGGTCGGTAACTGGACTGGGAGAGGACAGCGGACCAGTTTATCAGGACAAAAAGATGTTTGCTTCCTGGCAGAAATATTATTCTGATATTCTGGATAATGATAACCATCTGGATTTCTGCTATTTGACCGGAAAATACGAAGAAGTTGCGAAACAGCATATGAAAGGTGTAGTGGCGGCGAACGGAAATTCAAAGATAATTTCTGCTAATGACAAAACGAATTTTACTTTCAGAGGACGATTTCTTGATTCTGGTCAGGCGTTGTCGATTGGATATCTTTCTTCACAAAAAGCGCATAATGCATTGAAATGGATTGTATCAAACAGCGGTGTCCGGGAAGGAAATCGTGTATTTATTGCATGGAATCCGGAAGGTGCAGAGGTGCCATCGATTGTCAATCCATTGCTTCAGAATGTGGAGAAAGTCAGATATACTCCTGTAAATTACCGAGAGAGGCTGAATAAGATTGTTTCTGGGTTTAAAGCTGAATTCCCTGATAATGGACGAGTCGTCATTGCCGGATTTGATGCAGCTACGAGCGGACGTCTGGCGGTAACTTATTATAGTGAACTTATGGGCTCATCGTTTATTAAACGTCTTGAGTTCTGGGACCGTACATGCTGCTGGACGGATTCAAATTATGGTACATATGCACCTTATTTATATTCTATTATCCAGTTTGCATATGGACTTCCGCGTGAGCAAAAGGACAAGCAGACTATATCTGTCGATGATCGTATTGTTCCTGAACAGATGCAGAGACTGATTCACTGCAGAATTGATGCATCGAAGATCCCGGAAGATCTGATGGGAGCGTTGGTACATCGTGCAGGAAATCTGAAACTGTATAAGGGGGAAAACAGAAGAAAACTGCTATTCACGGTATGTGCAGTTATCCGTAAATACTGGATAGATCATTTTAAGGAGGAATGGAAGATGGCATTAGATCCGAATTGCAAGAATAGAAGCTATCAGTTTGGCAGACTGCTTGCGGTCATGGAAAAGATTGAGCGGGATGTGCTTAACAAGGCCGGTGATGACCGGGAAACAAATGCAATCAGAATGCAGCCCGTTTTTGTAAGACGTCCTGGTTATGCAGTCAAGTCGATCATGGACAAGCTGAAGACAGCGTATTATCCAAAACTAACAGAAGGAAGCCGGGTCTATTATGATCGGCTGATTGGAGAAATTATGGATAAAATTTCCCAGTCTCCGATTGAGGAATATAACCAGCCGCTGGATGAAACATATCTGCTTGGATATTACCTGCAGAAAAATAATCTGTATAAAAAGAAAGACAACAATGTTGATGAGAATAAACAGGAGGAAAAATAATGGGTGTTTTGAATAATAAGATCGATTTTGTAGCTTTTATTGCGGTAAATAATGCAAATCCGAACGGAGATCCATTGGATGGAAATCGTCCGCGTACAGATTATAACGGATACGGTGAGATTTCCGATGTCTGCATCAAGAGAAAACTCAGAAACCGTCTTCAGGACATGGGAGAAAAAATTTTTGTGCAGTCAGATGATCGCGCTGACGATGAGGCAAAATCTTTGAAGGAGAGAGCGAAAAGTCTGGAGAAGATTAAGGATAAGGATGAGTTCGCTGTGAAGGCCTGTGAAACCTGGCTCGACGTCAGATCTTTTGGACAGGTTTTTGCATTTAAAGGGTTCAACTGTGCATCTGTAGGTGTCCGCGGACCAGTATCTGTGCATCAGGCAGTAAGCATGGATCCGGTTGACATCGTATCTATGCAGATTACCAAAAGTGTCAATGGTGAGCCTACAAAAAACGGGGAAAAGGGCAGCGATACGATGGGACTAAAACACATGGTCAAGTTTGGCCTTTACGAAGTTAAGGGTGCAATTAATGTCCAGCTTGCAGAAAAGACCGGGTTTACTGAAGATGACGCAGAAAAGATCAAGGAAGCATTGAAAACCCTTTTCGTCAATGATTCCTCTTCAGCAAGACCAGATGGATCTATGGAAGTTGTTAAGTTATTCTGGTTTAAACATAACTGTAAAGATGGACAGTATTCATCCGCAAAGGTGCATCGGAGCGTTCATGCTGTTAAAAAAGAAGGGATTACAGTTCCAGCTTCTGCTGATGACTATGAAATTACAGTAGAAACACTTCCAGGGCTTGAGGTTGAAGAAATTGAAGGAATGTAACGAGTATCTGATGATCTCTGGAATACAGCATTTTATTTACTGCCGCAGACAATGGGCATTGATTCACATTGAAGATCAATGGGATGAAAACGGATTAACTGCAGAAGGAAGAGTCATGCACAAAAGAGTGCATGATTCTTCCGTTCGTGACAATCGCTCTGGTGTCATTACAGTTCGTGGTCTGCGTGTTCGTTCTGATGATTTGGGAATTTCAGGTGAATGTGATGCCGTGGAACTTCATCCAGATTCAGATGGTGTAGAATTATCAGGATATAATGGAAAGTGGAATGTTATTCCAGTTGAGTATAAACATGGTGATTCGAAGATTTCTGATTGTGACAGGATGCAGGTTGCTGCCCAGGTTATATGTCTGGAAGAAATGTTGTGCTGCACGATCCCATCGGGCGTTTTGTTTTATGAGAAAACAAGACGCAGAGAAATCGTTGAAATTAATGAAGAATTAAGAGAGACGACGATTAAAACCATTGAGGAGATGCAGAAATATTTTCAGCGTGGCTACACACCTTCCGTCAAAACAGGAAAAAAGTGCCGGCAGTGTTCTCTGAGAAATATCTGTCTGCCTGACATGCTGAGAAAAGCAGAAAAGCATGGAGTAGAGCGGTATATAAAGGAACATCTGGAGGAATGATATGCAGAAACTTTTAAATACACTCTATATAACATCAGAAGACGCATTCCTGGCTCTGGATGGAGGGAATATCTCGGTCTCGATAGGGGGACAGAAAAAGATGATTCCACTTCATACATTGGAGTCAATTGTCAGTTTCTCCTATAAAGGGGCAACACCTGCGTTAATGGGAGAATGTGTAAAGGATGGCATTCAACTTTCCTTTTTTTCTCCATTTGGCAGATTTCTGGCTTGTGCAAGTGGAACCACAGACGGAAATGTATTTCTCCGCCGTCAGCAGTACCGATATGCAGATTCTGAAGAACGTGCGCTGCGGCTGGCAAAAACTTTTATTTACGGAAAACTATATAATAGCAGGTATCTGCTGCTTAAATTCGGCAGGAATTACTCTATGAGAGTTAGCCAACTGGACTTTCAGGATGGATCCGGCCGACTGAAGGAATTGCTGAGTGAAGTAAAGTCAGCGAAAACCTGTGCAGAACTGAGAGGAATTGAAGGGACCGCCGCAAATGTATATTTTGGATTGTTTGATCAAATGATTCTACAAAATAAATCTGCATTTCATTTTCAGGGGAGAAATCGCAGGCCGCCTACAGACCGTGTAAATGCACTTTTATCATTTGCGTATTCCTTACTTGCAAACGACTGCAGTGCAGCTCTTCAAGGTGTTGGTCTGGATCCATATGTAGGTTATCTTCATACCGACAGACCAGGCCGGAGGTCTCTCGGATTAGATCTGATGGAAGAATTTCGTTCTGTTTATGCAGACCGGTTTGTTTTGACATTAATTAACAATCGAATTCTTGGAGCTTCGGATTTTGACGAACAGGAAAGCGGAGCGGTGATACTTAACGATGATGCACGCAGACGATTCCTGCAGGAATGGCAGAAGAAAAAACGTGAGACGATTACCCATCCTTTTCTTAAAGAAAAAATGGAGTGGGGCCTTGCTCCGCATATACAGGCTATGCTTTTAGCCAGATGTATACGCGGGGACTTAGATGATTACCCTCCGTTCTTCTGGAAATAGGAGATTGAAATGCTTGTATTAATAACGTATGATGTAAATACAACCTCAGAAAAAGGAAGAAAGAGACTATCTCAGATTGCGAAAGCCTGTGTTGCATATGGCCAGCGTGTGCAAAATTCTGTTTTTGAGTGCGATCTCGATATGGCAAAATTTGTTACATTGAAAAACCGACTGCTTAGTATTTATGACCCAGAAAAAGACAGCATCCGGTTTTATAATTTAGGTAACAACTATGCAAAACGGATAGAGCATTACGGGAAAAAGACTTCCTACGATCCTGAGGGAGTTTTAATGTTATAGTCTGGAAGGTAATTACGGTGCGAAGTACAAGCTGTTTAAAATACACGGTGAGGTTCGCACCTATAAAAATCCCGCTGATGTCTAAAAAATTCTTCAGCGGGTAGCTGAATATGAAAAATATTGGGTGATGAGCACAAGAAAAATCTTAAAGTCAGTCGATATTTTGAAATTTGGCTGTCGCACCCCGCGAGGGGTGCGTGGATTGAAATTCATATTCTTTGGCAGTCATACGCGCTTCTTTCGTCGCACCCCGCGAGGGGTGCGTGGATTGAAATAGTGAGCCGTATGTCTTACGGAACACAACCAAGTCGCACCCCGCGAGGGGTGCGTGGATTGAAATCGGTTGAGCATTGGGAAATAGACCTTCCGACAAAGTCGCACCCCGCGAGGGGTGCGTGGATTGAAATTCCCACAATACAGACGAATGGGGCACACCGGAGTCGCACCCCGCGAGGGGTGCGTGGATTGAAATATCATGGCATTGATTTCGGTGTTCCTACCGGCGTCGCACCCCGCGAGGGGTGCGTGGATTGAAATCAGATTTAAGTGTGTAAGTGACGACAGTCGCAGTGTCGCACCCCGCGAGGGGTGCGTGGATTGAAATATATATCCATCAGACGAGACAACCATATAAGTGTCGCACCCCGCGAGGGGTGCGTGGATTGAAATTATTGGCGGATGTTTTATACCATGCGAACTGGGTCGCACCCCGCGAGGGGTGCGTGGATTGAAATCAGATTTAAGTGTGTAAGTGAC